>JAJRXJ010000002.1 GCA_024276355.1 Actinomycetes bacterium
CCCCATCATGCTCGATCCGGTGACCGGGAGATCGAGACCCGATTCGGCGACCCGCTTTCGGAGCAGTCCGGCCACGCTTCCGGGATCTCCCGCATGAGCGGGCGGGCGGGCATCGGTCATCCACGCACGATAGCTGTGGGAGTCCGCCCCACCGAGCCGGGTTTGGGCTTGTATTGGGCGATGAACGTCGCCCACGCCCGTCTTGATGTAGCCGGTATCACGGTCGACGTGTCCGCCTCATCGGACTACCTGAGCTTCGTCACCGATCGCGTAGGGGAACTCGAGTCCGATTCGACTCCCGACATTGAACTCATCATCGGCCGCGAGGTGCCTGTGCCTCCGTCCCGTCCGGCTGATCAGCACCTGGAGATGATCGACGCCTGGTTCGACGACTCCACGCTGTGGATGAGCATGGGGTCGGCGGTGGCGCAAGTTGCGGGTCGGCGGTTGATGATCGGTGGCTCGATCGGAAACGCGTTCGATTACAAGTCGATCGACCTGCTGATCCAGTTCGGGGTGTCGGCAGTGTGCGCGGACAGGGACCGACTCATGATTCATGCGGCCGTGCTCGCCAGGGGAGACCACGCGCTGATCGTCGTGGGCAAGAGTGGAGCGGGAAAGTCGACGGCGTCGACCGCCGCACTTGCCCACGGATGGGATCTGCTCACCGACGACCTCGCCGTGGCGTATCCCGTCAGCGGGCTGATCCGGGGTGTGGCCCGACCTCCACGTCTGCCATCGGAGGTCGCGGCCGCTCACGGCATGTTCTCCGGCAACACTGAACCAGGTCCGAGGGGAAGGGTGATCCTCGATGCGTCGGTTCTGGCCACCGGCATGAGGAAGATGGTGGGCTTGGTGATGGTCGGTCATGGCGATGAGGGAAGCCTCGAGAGGATCCGATCCGGGGATCTCCACGCCATCGACGATGCACTGGCGGTACCTCCGTTCAGGCCGGTGATGCGTCGGCATCTGGCTCCGGCCGCGGCGATGGCCGCCCTGCCCACCTTCGTGTTGAGACACGCCCGCGACGAGGCGGTGCGCCTCGACCGGGCGGCGATGCTGCTCGAGCAGGCTCTCGAGTGGGCGCTCGAGGATGGTTCCAATCAGTAGGTGGCCAGCGTGCCGTTACGCCGGGCATTGCCGACAGCCCGCCGGAACACCAGAACCGACATGGGCAACAACACCAGCGTGAACACCGTCAGGATCGCCATCTCGTCGAGACCAGCGGCGAAACCCTCGCGGGCCTGAACGACCTGACGCATGCCTCTGACCCCGTAGTACGCCGGCATCAGTTTCGACAACGCCTGCAACCAACCCGGTAGGACCTCGATGGGATAGAGGGCGCCGGACAACAACATGGTCAGCTGGCGAATCGGTCCTCCGAACGGGTCGCCGCGCTTCACCACGACAATCACCGCGGCCGCGATAATTCCGATCGTGGCAAACGACGCGGTGGTGAGAACGAGAAGGGGCACGGCGAGCAGCAACGGAGCCACCGGGATGCCATCGCCGAACACTCCCAAGCCCACACCGAGCAGCACGATGGACTCCGAGACCGCGAAGAGAGCTGGGACCAGGAAACCACCGCCGAGAACAACCCACATCGGGGTGGGGGTGGTGAGCACCGCCTCGAGTGTTCCGTCGGCCTGTTCAGCGGTGATGTTCATCGAGAATGCGGACACCCCCAATGTTGCAAAGGTGGTGACGATCGCACCGATGAGGACGAACTCGAAGTAGCCACCGTGAAGGTCCGACAATGCCGACGGTTTCCCGACGAACTGGCCGACGAAATAGAACGAGATGGCGAAATACCAGATCCCGACGAAGCGCAGAAGCATGTTGAGCCGGTAGGAAGTGAATATCACACCGTCCCGGCGGGCGATGGCCGAGAGCCTTCGGAGATCGGCTCTCATGTCGGGTTCTCGGCAGAATCGTTGTGGTCCGCGACCAGGTCCCGAACGGTGGCTCCGAGACCGATCGGGTCGCCGGCGATCTCGGCCGCGGTGCCCTGCCAACGGATCCGTCCTCCGGCGAGAGCGAGAACCCGATCACAGACCGATACCACCTCATCGAGTCGATGACTGGCCATCAACACCGCCCGGCCCTCTTCGGCCATGCGGGAGAGTTGACCGCAGACCTCGGCGCCGGCGACAGGATCGAGACTTCTGGTGGGTTCATCGAGCACCACCAAGTCGGGCTCGTGAAGGATCGCCCGGGCAATTGCCAGTTGGGCGCGCATCCCGGAGGAGTATCCGAACACCGCCTTGTCCCTGTCGGCCAATCCGCGCTCCTGCATCACCTGCTCGATTCGATCCTCGGCCTGGTCTGGTTCGAGCCCGGCCAGTGCCGCGAAGAAGCGCAGATTCTGTCGGCCGGTGAGCCTCCAGTAGAACGAGCGCTCCTCGGGCAGCACCAGGCCGAATTTCCGGCGCACTTCCGGGTCGTCGGCATCGACAGGAACACCGTCGAGGCTGATCGACCCGGACGTTGGAACCAGGAGCGTGGTGATCGCCTTGATGAGCGTGGTCTTACCGGCCCCGTTCGGGCCGATCAGCCCGACCACTTCACCCCTCGCGACGGTGAGGGTGACCCCATCCAGCGCCACCACCGGTTCGGTGGCCGCGGTCCTGGACAGCAACTTCATGATTCCCCGGGGAGGGGCGTAGGTCATCGACACATCGGAGACGGTGAGCATCGTCAGTCGGAATCTTCCACCAGACCGGAGTCGCGAAGTGATGCGATGAACTCGGCGATGTCGGCGGCGAGGGTCGACTCGTCGACCCCCTCGAACTCGGGAGCCAGATCGGCGGCAAGCTGGGCGGTGGTCCGGACACCGTCGAGTTCGGTCCAGATCTTCGCGCCGACCGGATTCAGGGTGGTCATGACCGTTCCGGCCGGGTCGAGGATCACGACACGATCCCCGCTGGGTTCGAAGGTGACGCCTTCACGTCGTCGAATCGGCATGCTGACAGCCTTTCACGTTGGAGCTACCTCGCTGTACATCGGCTGTTTGGGCCACAATGGGAGGACGTGACTGATCAACTTCTCCCATATGGTGTCGACCGCACCGCCCACCGCAACGAATTGTCGGAGGGATCAGAACTCGCCAGAGTGGTTCGGGTCGACCGCGGCGAATGCGATGTGATCACCTCCAACGGGCGTGTGCGAGTCATGTCGGATTCCGTTCGCGCCCAGGGCGAGACCGCGCCGGTCACCGGAGACTGGGTGGAGATCACCGTCGAGGATGCAGTGGGCCCGGTCGTGTCGAGGGTGCTTCCGAGACGCACGAAGGTCAGCAGGAGGGATCCGGCCGAAAGAGACATCGAGCAGGTTCTGGCCAGCAACATCGATGTGGTCGGTGTGGTCCATGGCCTCGACCGGCCACTCCCGCCGGGCCGTCTCGAGCGTCTGCTTGTGCTGGCCCGCGACAGCGGTGCCGAGCCACTGGTGATTCTCACCAAGCACGACCTTCCCCACAAGCACGATCTTCGAGCGGTGGTCGAATCGGTGGCCGGAGACACTCCGGTCATCGCCACCAGTACCGTCGATGGTCGGGGGCTTGATCAACTTCTCGGTCATCTCGGACCGGGTCGGGTCATGGCCCTCGTGGGAGCCAGCGGGGTGGGCAAGTCGTCGCTGGTGAACGCACTTGTCGGACACGAGCTTCTGGCCACCGGTGAGGTGAGAGGCGACGCCAAGGGCCGGCATGTCACCACCGCGCGCGAGTTGGTGCTGCTACCCGGAGACGCGGGGATGGTTCTCGATACACCAGGTATTCGCTCCATAGGCCTATGGGAGGCCGAACATGCCCTCGATGAGGTCTTCGGTGATCTCCAGGAGTTGGCCGGCAGCTGCCGGTTCGGCGACTGTTCCCATGTGTCAGAGCCCGGATGCGCCATCCGTTCGGCGGTCGAGTCGGGGGAGGTCGACCCGCTGAGGGTCGACCGATTCACGGCCATGTCGAGCGAGCTCATAGCCCAGCGCGAGCGGGAGGAGCAGCGGTCCCGGCGCAACCAGAAGGATGGCTCTCGCCGATCAAGAAGGCGTCGCGGCAACTGACATCGCCAGCGTTCGGCGGTCGACCTTGTCGGAGGCGTTGCGAGGCAGCGAATCCTTCACCACCAGACTCTCCGGGAGTTTGTGGTGGGACAGATGCCGGGAACCGAACGATCGGAGTTCGTCGAGGGAGGGTGGCGACATACCGGGCATGGGCACCACCACGGCCACTCCCACCTCACCCATCACCGCATCGGCGCGGGGCACCACGACGATCTCGGAGACCGCCGGGTGTTCGATGAGCACCGATTCGACCTCCATCGGATACACGTTGTAACCGCCACGGATGAACATCTCCTTCAGCCGTCCGGCCAGTCTGAAGAGGCCATCCGCGTCGATGCTGGCCAGGTCGCCGGTGTGCAACCACCCGTTGGCCAAGGCCCGTGAGGTTCCCTCCGGATCGTTCCAGTAGCCCGACATGACCGCCGGGGAACGGATCACGAGCTCGCCGATCTCGCCGGTTGGAACCGGACGGTCGGCGCTGTCGACCACTCTGGCCTCCACCCCCGGCCGTGGGCGGCCGATCGTGTGGAGAGCCTCTTCATCGCCGGCGCCGGGATCGGTTGCGAGACCGACCCCGCCACTTTCGGTGGAGGAATACCTGATTGAGTAGCCGGCTCCGAATCGTTGGCGGGCCTCGCGAACCAGTGCCGGTGAGGACGCCGCGCCTCCGACCACGATCACCTTCACGCAATCGAAGTCGAGAGTGTCGAATGAGGGATGTCGAAGCATCAGCGCGATTTGTGGGGCGACACCAGTCACGGCTGACATCCGATGACGTGACACCAACTCGAGTACCGGACCCGCCGACCATCGATCGAGGAGGTGGGTGGTGCGGCCACCGGAGAGCAGCCACGGCAGCTTCGTCATGAAACCGACGTGGGCGAACTGGGTGGGGGAGATTCCGTGGCCTCCACCGCCCCATGCGCCACCGGTGTCGAGTTCGGCGATCGCACGAAGCTGACGGTTGGTGAACCACGCCCCTTTGGGGTCTCCGGTCGACCCACTGGTGAAACAGATGCACACGGGTCGATCATCGTCGGGTGGGAGGGCCGCGGCAGGCGGTGCATCGGCCACACGTACGGAGGCCGCGATCGTGTCGCAGGTGTCGCCGATGGTGATCGTAGATGTCGGGTGGTTGGTGGCCACGGCGCGGGCCAGACCGTCTGACACCAGCACCAGATCTGGGTGAATTCGCTGGAGACAGGCCTCGATCTCCCGGGGCCGGAACCGCGGGTTGACCCCGGCGGTGACAGCCCCCAGCCGCGACAGCGCCAGGTAGCAGACGACGTAGTCGATGGTTGACGGCATGACGAGAGCGACCACGCTCTGCTCGGTGACCCCCATCTTCCCCAGACCGGCCGCGGCTTCATCGGCAGCCGTATCGAGTTGGGAGTAGGTGATCTCGAGCCCGGCTTCGGTCACGTATGCGATCGTGTCCGCGAATTCCCGGGCGGCTCGTCTTGCGATGTGGGTGAGCACGCTGCGATCGTACGGGGGTTGCGCCACCGGGGCGAAACGCATTCGTAGTGGGGGACAAATGGCAGACAAGCCGTGGCAGGGTGACATGGTTTCGCTGGTGGAGGCGTTCCGATCGGGGGAGAGGCACCCACGCGAGGAGGTCGAGGCCACGTTGGCGGCGGTTGAGGCGAGCGGCATCAATGCGGTGTGTCACATCGACGCCGAGGTCGCGCTTGAATCAGCCGAGAGAGCCGACGTGGCTTTGCCGTTCGGTGGGGTCCCGCTCGGGGTGAAGGAACTCCTGCCGGTTGGGGGTTGGCCCGATACGGAGGGTTCGCTGGCGCTGGTCGATCGCGTGGCGGCCCAGGACTCCATCGTGGTCTCCCGATTGCGGGCGTCCGGGGCCATTCCCACCGTCCAGACCACCTCGAGCGAGTTCGGAGGGGTCAATCAGGCCACCACCAGGCTCCACGGGGCGAGCCGCAACCCCTGGGGGCCCGACCGCACGCCGGGTGGCTCATCGGGTGGATCGGCCGGGGGAGTGGCTGGGGGACTTTTCACGATCGCCACCGGCAGCGACGGGGGAGGATCCATTCGCATCCCGGCCGGCTTCTGTGGGCTGGTCGGGTTGAAGCCAACCTACGGTCGGCTTCCGAAGGGGCCGGGTGTGTCGTTGGGCAACATCACCGCGGTTGAGGGGTGTCTTTCCAGAAGCATCCGTGACACGGCCCGCTACCTCGATGCAACCAATGGCGCTCATCCGCGAGACCCTCTCAGCCTGCCGAGGGTCGACGGATTCGAGGCCGGGTTGGGGCACCACCGGGAGGACATGGGAGCACTTCGCGTGGCCGTGGTGATCGACCACGGCACCGCTGTGGTGGCTCCGGAGACCGAGGAACTGGTCCTGGCCGCAGCGGAGGAACTCATCGCGGCCACCGGCATGCGTCGGGTCGACATGGAGCTCCGACTCCCTTCGGTGATGGGTGCGTGGTCGCTCACCGGATCAATCGGTCTCCGCAAGGAACTCGGCGACCGCTGGCCGGCCTGTGCCGATCAGCTCACCAGCATGATGCGCCGAGGGGTGGAGTTGGCTGAGAAGCACCTCGACCTGGCCGCACTGGTGATAGCCGAGACCCGTCGCACCGAACTCAACGAGGCCATGGCCGACATGTTCGAACAGGCCGACATTGTGATAGCCGCCACCAACCCGTCGACCGCCTTCGACGCCGAAGGGCGCCTGCCGAGCGTGTTCGGTGGCCGCGAGTCGGATGCCGGCAACAACGGCGCGCTGACGACACCGTCGAACATCTACGGCAATCCCGCGATCTCGCTTCCGGCCGGAACAGCCAGCGATGGCCTGCCCGTGGGCATGCAGGTGCTCGCCCCCCACCACCGCGAGTCGCTGCTTCTCGACCTGGGTCTGGTTTGGGAGGCCACGCATCCGTGGCCGCTCACGGCTCCGTCCACGCCCTGTTGAGCGGGGGCCACCGGGCTCAGTCTTCGATGAAGGTATTGACCGCCTCGCCGGCGAGAACCTTCTTCATGATCTTCCCGCTGGCGTTTCGGGGCAGGGGATCACGGCGGATCTCCCAATGGGCGGGGATCTTGTGGCCCGAAAGCGTGCGGCCCAGCCAGGCCTCGAGCGACGCGATGTCGATCGTCGCTCCCTCGGTGGGCACCACCACGGCCTTGACCTCGTGGCCCAGCTCGCGATGCTCGACACCGAAGACGGCCGCTTCGTGGATGTCGGGGTGATCGTCGAGCCTGGTCTCGATCTCGGCCGGGTAGATGTTCTCGCCGCCTCGAATGATGAGTTCGCTTCGGCGGCTGTCGAGATACAGCAATCCGTCCTTCACATGTCCGTAGTCGCCGGTGATCAGCCAGCCACCGGGTCGGACGGTCGAGGCGGTCGCATCGGGGTCGTCCCAGTAGCCCGGGGTGACCATCGGGCCGCGGACGCAGACATTTCCGATCTCCCCGTCGGGTAGCGGCCGGTCGCTGTCGTCGGCGATCATGAGATCAACGGTGGGCAGCGGCACACCGACGCTGTCCGGGTGGGCGGCCAGCAGATCGTCGGGGGCGTGGGTGGCCAGTCCGGCACATTCGGTGAGCCCGTACCCCACGCCGACCGCCCGATCGGCGTGGGGAAGCGCGGCCCGGCAGGCCCTCAGCAGCTCGGGTGTCCAGACCGATCCGCCTCCCCCTATCGAGGTGACGCTCGATGTGTCGTAGTCGTTGAACCTCGGATGTTCGATGATTCGCCAGATCTGGGTGGTGACCCCACCCCACCGGGTGATGCGGTGTTGCTCGGTCAGGCGCAACACCTTCTCCGGGTCGAAGCGTCCGGTGGTCCAGACATGGCCGCTGCCCGAGGCCATGGCGGTGACCGCGCAGGCATGGAGTCCGGAGATATGAAACAAGGGGCTTGCGGCCAGGGCCAACATGCGCGGTCGCTGACCCTCCACCGGGAACCGAATGGCGTCACGGGCGCCGAGCATGAACGCACATCCGACGTAGGCGATGAAGTTGCGATGGGTACAGATCGAACCCTTGGGCCGGCCCGTCGTGCCGGACGTGAACAGGATCGCGGCGGGATCGTCCTCGTCGATGGGAGTGTTGGGCAGGGCCGCTTCGGGAGCGTGGTCGACGAGAGAGCCGAACTGCTCTTCGATCACCACGGTGGGCATGTCAGTATGTGACTCGAGACGGTCGAATCTCCGCCGATCGGTCACCAGGAGCTTCGGGGTCGTCAACTCCAGCCCGTGGCGAATCTCGTCTCCGATCCACCATCCGTTCATGGCCACCGCCACCGCACCCAGCGACACGGTGGCCCAGAAGGTCTCGATCCACTCGGGAGAATTGGCCGCGAGTATCGCCACGCGGTCGCCACGGCCGATGCCGTGGACGTCCCGTAGAGCGGTGGCGATCGAGGCGACCCGCGAGATGTTCTCGGAGAACGTCGCCTCTCTCCCATCGTCGAACACGTAGTAGCGGGCGTTCCCGCCATCGTGGCCCGCGGAGGCCTCGAGCATCTCGCGTAGGGAATGCGCCCGATTGGCCAGGACGGTCATGTCCACCCCGTGGACCAACTCGGTGGTGGTCTCGAAGAATCCACCCTCGCCCGTGAGCATGGCATCTACCTCGGTGATTGACATTCGTGGCTGGGATGGCATGGAAATCCTCGACAGTGGCAGGCCGACACTGATCGGCTCTCACTTCGGGAGTGTTGCACAAGCGTTTGGGGGATCCGAATCTGACGCGAGGTCCGGGCATGTATACGATCCGCACGATGGACGTGACGGCCGATCCGCATCTTGAGGGTTTCGCCGACGAAGTCCGAACCTGGCTCGAAGATCACCTCACCGGCCGTTTCTCGGGCCTGAGGGGCCGGGGTCTCACCGGGCAGGAAGACATCGCCCCCGAACTCCAGATCGAATGGGAACGCGAACTGGCCTCCGGGGGGTGGCTCGGGATCGATTTCCCCGAGTCGATCGGTGGCCGGGGTTGCTCACTGGCCGAGCAGGTGGTCTTTCACAAGACCTACGTCGAGGCGGGAGCGCCTGGCCGCATTCCCAACCTGGGGGTGACCCTCCTCGGCCCGACGCTCATGGCGTTCGGGTCCGAGGAGCAGCAGCAACGGTTCGTTCCCCCGATCCTGTCGGGCGACGAACTCTGGTGCCAGGGCTATTCGGAGCCCGATGCCGGTTCGGATCTTGCCAACGTGAAGACGCGGGCCCACTTGGAGGGCGGTTCCTGGGTGGTGAACGGCCAGAAGGTTTGGACCTCGCTGGCACAGTTCGCCGATTGGATATTCGTGGTGGCTCGCACCGACCGGCGATCGGAGCGCCACTCAGGCCTGTCGTATCTGCTCGTGCCCATGCATCAACCGGGGGTTGTGATCCGACCGATCGTGCAGATGACCGGCGGGGTTGAGTTCAACGAGACTTTCTTCGACGACGCCATCACCGACGAATCGATGGTCGTGGGAGAGATCGGTGACGGGTGGAGGGTGGCGATGGGCACCCTCGCGTTCGAGCGGGGTGCTTCCACCCTCGGCCAACAGACAAGCTTCCGTATCGAACTCGACTCCCTGATCGGGCTGGCGGTGCGAACCGGCCGATGGGCCGATCCGGTGGTGCGCCAAGAGTTGATGGAGAGCCACATACGCCTGGAAATACTCCGCTACAACCAGCTTCGAATGCTCACGGCACTCACCAACGATGGGGTTCCAGGGCCCGAAATGTCGATCGGGAAGCTCTATTGGGCCGGGTGGCATCGCCGCCTCGGGGAGTTGGCGATGATGGTCAGGAGCACATCGGGCATGGTCGGGGGCAACGACGCCCACGATGGACACGGCGGTCGTCACTATCCGCTCGACTCCGAACAGCGCACCTTTCTCTACAGCCGGGCCCATACCATCTACGGGGGATCAAATCAGATCCAGCGCAACGTCATCGGAGAACGGGTCCTGGGTCTTCCCCGCGAGCCCCGCTGAGTCAACCGGGGAGGCGGATCGACATCAGCCGAGTTGCGAGGTGATCTCCGAGTAGTGCGAAGACGTACCCGAGCCGAGACTGGCCACGGCCGCGATGGCCACGAGGGCGATCAGTACCAGGAGCAGCGCGTACTCGACGAGGTTGGCCCCGCGGTCGCTGATGATGCGTGATTGGATCATTGCGATTGTGAACCGGATGGCTGCCATCGTGTCTCCTGTGCGAGAGGCCCGTGACGACTATCGGCAAGGCAGGCCCGACTATTGAGGATTCTTGGTCACCTCGTCGACCAATCCCCATCTCAACGCAGTGTGGGCATCGACCTCGGTGTTGCGCAACAGCCAACCGAGCGTGCACCGAGATCCGATACGGGCCGGGATGCTGTGGGTGCCACCTGCGCCCGGGATGAGGCCCATCGTCAGTTCCGGCAGCTTGAACGACGCCGTTGGTGAGGCCAGAACCCGCCCTGCGAAGGCTGCAAGCTCGACTCCGGCGCCCACGCAGGCCCCGTCGATCACGGCTGTGACACGATCGGCGACGGCCGCGATCCACGGAGCTACCCCCAGGCCGATGCGGACAAGGGCGGCGTTGGCCGGGCTGTCGGCAGTGCCGAACTCGGCGGGGTCGCCTCCGGCGCAGAACGCTCGTCCTCGCCCAACGAAGCGGATCGGACGGGTGTCGTGGGCCACCGTGCGGAAGGCGTCGGCGAGTTGATCGCGCATTTTCGAGTCGATCAGATTGAAGAGGCGGGAACGGGTCATGGCGATCTCGAGGTGATCACCGAGGTCGCGCACCTCGACACGGTCCTGATCCGAATCGTCTCTCGTGTGTCTTCCCCGGGCATCCAGCCACCGCTGGTGCTCGGGCCCGGTCTGCAGCATGGAGTAGGCAAACGACTCCGACTGCAGGGCGCTGGTCAGCCGACCGTGCGCCGGGCCGCGCAACACCAACGCCGCGGTGGTGGCCGCGATCGGGTTGCGCTCGAGCGCGTTCGCCAGTGGATCGGGGTCGCTGGCGATCAGGTCCCACGGGACGCGATGCTCGGCGGCAGCGAGGGCCTCGGAGCCGCATTGGTGGCCGTCGAACACGGCGACCGACACAACCGGAAGCGTGGCCAGCGCAGTGGCAACCCCCGAAAGGTCGGATCCGTCGAGATGAACCATCACTGCCGGCACCGAGAACGCCGGTCCGACCAGGCGATGGAGATCAGGGGATCTCACGAGGTCGCGGGCCTCGGCGGCTGACAGATGGAGCGTGGACATGATTCAGTCGGTGTCGTCGCCTAGATCAGCGAACCTGGTCCGGAGGTGGCGCCTGACCAGTTTCCCGGTGTCGTTGTAGGGGAGTTCGTCGACGAAGACCACGTGGGTCGGAACTCGGCTGGTGCGCAACCGGGCCTTCACCAGTTCCCGTAGTTCTGCTGGGCCGGGCGGTACCCCGGTGGGTACGATCGCCGCGGCCACGCACTCGCCCCACTCCGTGGACGGGACACCGAAGGCGGCTGCATCCCGCACACGATCATCGGAGAGCAGAACGTCCTCGATCTCGCCTGGGGAGATGTTCTCGCCACCTCGAACGATCACGTCGTCGTTCCTGCCGAGAACGTAGAGGTACCCGGCCCCATCGATGTAGCCGTTGTCTCTCGTCGGGAACCACCCGTCGCTGCTGAGCAGCGAACCTTTCTCGAGGTATTCCCCTGATATCTGATCTCCCCTCACATGGATTTCCCCTACGACTCCGGGTGGTGACGCGGTGCCGTCCCGATCGCGAATCTCGACCTCGACACCGGGCAGTGGTCGCCCGGCCGAAGTGAGCCGGGTCTGCTCCTCGGGATTGTCGCTGTATTGCGCCAAGCGATGATCGTCGGGTCCGAGCAGGGAGATGGTGGAACTCGTCTCGGTGAGCCCGTAGGCGTTGACGAATGCCGTGATCGGAAACAACTCGAGCGCTCGGCGAATGACCGCGGTGGGCATTCTTCCCCCACCATAGGAAAGGGTTCTCAGTGAGAGGTTCGGTTCGCCACCGCGCCGGTCGAGAGCTTCGACAATCCGTGTGAGCATGGTCGGGACCACCATCGCGTGGGTGATTCCTTCCTGTTCCACGGTGTCGAGCCACTTGTCGGGTTCGAAGCTGGCCAACTGCACTATCCGGCGGCCCGACCAGATCGAGGACAACATCGAGGCCACCCCGGCTACGTGGTAGGGCGGCACGCTCACCAAGGTTGCCTCGTCCGATTTCGCGGCTCCGAACTCGACCGTTCCCAGAATGTACGACGACAGATGTCGGTGGCGGAGGATCGCCGACTTGGGTTCTCCGGTGGTGCCGCTGGTGAACAAGAGCACGGCGATCGGGTCGGGATCATCGCACGGGCCTGCTTCAGGGGATTCGTCGGTGGCCGGGTCCGGGTGGAGCAGGGAGTCGTATGACATCAACGCCATGTCGGGGACCTCGGCCAGCCTCGGAGCGGTCGGCTCGTCGGCGATCAGCACACCGGGTGAGCAGCGCCGGGCCAGTTTCCGAAGCTCGCCATCGGGGAGCCGGTAGTTGAGTGGAACATACGGCAGTTCCGCGGCGGCGGCCCCGAAGATGGCCACCGGCACTGCCGGTGACGACTCCCCACATACGACCACCCTTTCCGCCTCCGACCGGCGAAACTTCCCGGCGGCTACCAACGCCAGACCGTGCAATTGCGCGTAGGTGATGCCTTCGGTGGATGAACCCACCGCAATCCTGTCCGGAGTGGCCTCCGCCGCCATCTCGAGAAGGGTCAGGATGTTCACGGTGCCGATTCAGTCGGATGCCGGCAGAGCTTTGGTCTGCACGATTTCGAGCGGGGTGTCGGCGATGCTCAGGGAGCCCTCGCCGGCCTTGGTGCACAACACTTCGACGCTGCCGTCGTCGTTGCCGTATCGCTTGCCCAGAAGGGTGCCGTCGGAATTGGGCCCGGCCGGGGTGCCGTCGATCCGCGAGTCACCCGTCGCGATCATCGGCGATCCTCCGCACCGTAGATCGACTTCTCCCGATCCCTTCACGATGATGACCTGGGTGGTGCACACAGCGCTCTGGAACTTCGCCCCGGGCTTCAACTCGACCATGTGCCTTGCTCCCGATCATCGCGGTCAGTGGGTCGGCAGATCGACTGCCGATGACAACATCTTGGCCCGCGGCTGGTGCTCCACCCAAGCCCGTGGGCTTCACAGCCGGGGTACGGTCCGAATGTGAACCCTGATTCGGACCCGTTGGAGGCCACGATCGCCCTGTGGGCGGGATCGGGCGCGATGGCCCTCACCCGCTGCGGGAAGACCCCACCGTCGGTTGCCCCGGCACCTCTGGCCAATGCCATGAGGCAGTGGGCGCAGGAGCTGGAATCGGCGACCTCCACATGGGGTTCGGGGGTCCGGGTCGATGGTCCGGCGCTGCTGGGGGAACGAGCGGCGATCCATGGGTTCGGGCCCTGCGGTTGTCGGGGTTCCGGTGGCCATGCGTCGGTCGGCGGGGGGGCGAGATTCGTGAGGGTGGCCGACGGGTGGCTGGCCCTCAACCTTCCGAGGCGGGAGGACGTCGAGTCGTTGCCGGCCCTGGTGGGAGAGAACATCGCGGCCGAAGACTGGTCGGTGCTGTCGGCAGCGTTGAGTCGGATCGAATCCCGGGAGTTGATCGAGCGGGGCTCGTTGCTGGGGCTGGCGCTGGCCGGCCTGCACGAGCCGGCCCCGGGCCCGGCGGTGTCGGCGCTCGGTGAGGGGATCGGCCGTCGGATCGGCGCTCGTCCGCTGGTGATCGACATGTCATCGCTCTGGGCGGGGCCCCTGGCGACGTCGCTGATGGTTCGGGCCGGGGCCCGGGTGGTGAAGGTCGAGTCCGCTTCCAGACCGGATGGGGCCCGGCTGGGTCATCGCGAGTTCTTCGATCTGCTCAATGGTGGAAAGCGGTGTGTGTCGGTCGACTTCTCGGATGCAGGGGACGTCGGTTTCCTGCGATGCCTGCTCGAGTCGGCGGATCTGGTTGTTGAGTCGTCACGCCCGAGGGCACTTCGTCAGATCGGCATCATCGCCGAGGACTTCGTGGCGGCCGGGGTGGGTTGGCTCTCTATCACCGCCCACGGACGTGACTCCCTTGCCGGCATGCGCATCGGGTTCGGTGACGACGCGGCTGTGGCCGGCGGGCTCTGGGTCGGCGGGGACTCACCGATGTTCGTAGCTGATGCCGTGGCCGACCCGTTGACCGGTCTGCGGGCCGGTGTGGAGGCGGCCAGGATGCTGGCTTCGGGGCGTTCGTGCGGCGTTGCCGTGTCACTGTCGGGCGTGGCCGCGAGCGTCCCCATGCTCGACCCTGGGGTTGTTGGTGTCGACGTGGTTGATTGGGCGGGTTCGCGTTGCATCAACCCGAGGGCCAGGGCAGCCGAAGCTCAGGCCGGGGCGGTGGGCGCCCACGACTCGCTGTTCCGAAACGGAGGCCGACTGCTTCCTGAAGCTCTCTCTAAGTGGTGAAAAGGAATACACAAAGTGGCTTTTATTGTTCCGAGTGAGCATGTAAGGTCCACGTCTCAGGGCGAAGTGGAGTGGAGTACCAACTATGGACGGCACAGCCGTTGTCACGACTCGTCGTGCGTTTTCCGATCAACGATGGAACATGTACTTCGGATTGGTCGTGCTCAACGTGATCGACGTGATCACCACCGCCGTGATTCTCAACCGTGGTGGGATCGAGGGCAACCCGTTCATCAAGCCGATGATCGAGGGGATCTGGCAGGTGTCTCTCCTGAAGGCGGCGGTGCTCATCATCATCGGCATGCTGCTGATGAGATCGAAGGAGTCGCGGATCTCCGACCTGGCTCTCGCGGCCACATCGGGTTGGTACCTGGCTGTGGTCATCTGGAACTTCATGGTCCTGGCTGTCGTCTAGCGGTAGTTCCGGGCGCCCGGTAATGTCCGCGCACCGATCAACGCAACGGGGGCACGCATGAAGGGCATCGTCTGGGACGGCAAGGATCTCTCGGTGGTCAACGACCTCGAGGTGAAGGACTGCGGGCCCGGCGAGGTGCGGGTGCGCGTCGTCAACAGCGGCGTCTGCCACAGCGACGTGGCGGTGGTCGAGGGCACCATCCCGTTCATGACCCCCGCGGTTCTGGGCCATGAGGGGGCAGGCGTGGTCGAAGAGATCGGCGCCGGTGTGGGTCACGTAAAGGTCGGCGACCATGTGGTGATTTCGACTCTCGGCAACTGCGGCCATTGCCGGTTCTGCGATGCCGGCAAACCGACCATGTGTCGCGACACGTTCGGTCACTACCCGAAACCGTTCACCTGCGGGGGTGAAGACCACTACGCGTTCGCCAACGTCTCGTCGTTCGCTCAATACACGGTGGTCAAGGCCCAGCAAGCCGTGCCGATCCCGGAGGAGGTGCCGTTCCCGTCGGCCTCGCTCATCGGGTGCGGGGTGCTGACCGGAGCCGGCGCCGTACTGAACCGAGCCAAGGTCGGGATCGCGGAGTCGGTGGTGGTCATCGGTGTGGGGGGAATCGGGCTCAACGCCATTCAGGCCGCAGCGCTCGTCGGGGCGAACCCGATCATCGCCGTCGACACCAACCCCGCCAAGGAGGCCACCGCGAAACTCTTCGGTGCCACCCACTTCGTCAACCCGAAGGAGGTCGACGACACCGTGGCGGCCGTGAAGGATCTCACCCACGGGGGAGCGGCATACGTGTTCGAATGCGTCGGGGCGAAACCTCTCATGGAGCAGGCCATCTCCATGCTCCAATGGGACGGCACCTTCGTGATCCTCGGGGTCACCCCGTTCGGCACCAAGATCGAGTTCACCCCCGAGTCGCTCTACAACGACAAGACCATCATGGGATGTCGATACGGAACCAGCCGACCGCAGGCCGACATTCTCCGATACGCCGAGCTCTACCTCGCCGGGAAATTCAAGCTCGACGAGTTGGTCACCAAGGTCTATCCGATGGACGACATCCACGACCTGCTCCACGACATGCACGACGGTCGCCTGGCACGCGGCGTGCTCGACATCAACCCCTGACACGCAACAGCATGACCCACGGCCCGAGCGACTGGAACGAGACCCTGGCCGATCTGGAACGCAGATCGACTGCCGCCCGGGCCATGGGAGGCGACCATCGACTGGTTCGACACAACACCCCCGGCCGGCTCGACGCCCGAGCCCGAGTTTCGCGATTGCTCGATGCGGGTTCGTTCACCGAGATCGGCATGCTGGCAGGCAACACAGCCGCGCCTGCCGACGCCCTCGTGGCCGGAGTTGGGCGAATCAATGGTCGACCGGTGGCTGTCGGTGCCGAGGATTTCACCACGCTCGGCGGGTCCATCGGGCCGGCCGCCAGTCGGAAGAGATGGCGTCTGGCCGATATCGCCGGTCGCGAACGGATTCCCCTGGTCATGTTGCTCGAGGGGGCGGGCCACCGTCCCCCGATGCCGGGCGACCCCGGATCAGGAGGCCCCGGCGATCTGCAGGCGCAGGCCCGACTCTCGGGTCTGGTGCCTCTCGTGTGCGGAGTCATGGGGCCCTCGGCCGGCCATGGAGCCATCACCGCGCCGCTGTGCGACATCTCATTCATGACCCCCGACGCGGCGATATTCACCGCCGGCCCACCGGTGGTCGAGGCCGCTCTGGGAGAGAGAATCACCAAGGCCAATCTCGGCGGCCCGGATGTGGCCGTGGGCAGCGGACTTGTCCACAATGTCGCGGCCGACGACCCGTCGCTCCTCGACGACATTCGCAGCTATCTCTCGTTCTTCGGATCGTCGGCTTGGGAGAGCCCTCCTTGGATGCAGACCGGCGACACGGAACCGCGGCGACTGGATGACCTCACCGAGATCGTGCCCCGCGACGGGTCGGCTCCATACGACATGCATCAGGTCGTGAGCCGGGTGGTAGACGGCGGAATGTTCTTTCGTGTCCAGCCGGACTTCGGCTCATCGATCATCTGCGCGCTGGCCCGGGTGGGTGGCAACGCGGTGGGAGTGGTGGCCAGCCAACCATCGGTCATGGCTGGATCGATCGATGCCGACGCGGCCGACAAGGCGTCTCATTTCATCTCCGTGTGCGACAGCTTCCATCTGCCGCTCGTATTCCTTGCCGACACTCCCGGCGTGCTCGCCGGGTCGACCGCCGAGCGATCCGGGATCCTCCGGGCCGGCGCCAGGATGTTCGCGTCCGAGGCCCGGGCCACGACCGTGAAGATCCATGTCACCCTCCGCAAGGCGTTCGGGTTCGGCAGTTCGGTGATGGCCATGAACCCCTACGACGAGCAGACCATGAGTTTCGCCTTCCCCGGGGTCACACTCGGGGCCATGGGTTCACAGGGTGCCGGCAACGCGACGGGGGCCGATGAACCCACCCGAGTGGAGCTTCGCCGTGCCGAGGTCGAAAGTTCCTACCGGTCGGCGTCGGGACTCAGCTACGACCAGTTGATCGAACCCGCGGAATTGAGAAACACGATTCTGGCCTCGCTCGAGGTGTCGTCGAGGCGGCGGATGCTGCCGACCGGGCCGGTCGATCGACCCGGAATCAGCCCCTGATGGTCAACTCAGCTTGTCGATCACGTGGTCGATGCAGGCGGTGAGAGCCAGGACATCGTCGGGGTCGACGGCCGGGAACATGCCGATGCGAAGCTGGTTTCGGCCGAGCTTGCGATAGCCACCTGTATCGAGCACTCCGTTGGCACGTAGCACCGCGGAGATCACGTTGGCGTCGACTGAATCGTCGAAATCGATGGTGCCGACCACCAGACTGCGTTCGGACTCGGCCTGCACGTAGGGCGAGGCCACGTCGCTGGCGTCGGCCCAACCGTAGAGATGGGCGGCCGACTCGGCGCTGCGGCCGGAAGCCCACGGCAGTCCACCGTTTTCGTTCATCCACTTGACGGTTTCGTTGGTGAGGAACAGCGTTGACAGCGCCGGGGTGTTGTAGGTCTGATCCTTGCGGGAATTGTCGAGGGCGATCTTGAGATCGAGCGATGCCGGACACCAGCGCCCGGAGGCATGAATCTTCTCGATCCGCTCGGCCGCGGCCGGTGAGATCATGGCCAACCACAGGCCTCCGTCGGAGGCCAGCGCCTTCTGCGGCGAGAAGTAGTAGACGTCGGTGGCCGCCGGATCGAATTTGAGGCCACCGGCCCCTGAGGTGGCGTCGACCAGCATCAGGGCGTCGGTCGAAACCC
>JAJRXJ010000056.1 GCA_024276355.1 Actinomycetes bacterium
AGGTTGTAGAGCGACCCGCAGGCGCCGGCTTTCATGTCGGCGGCGCCGAACACGAGGCGGCTGATGCGGGCCTGGTAGAGGGCTCCGGCGCACATCGGGCATGGTTCCAGTGTGACCACCACCGTGGCATCGCTCAGCCTCCAGGATCCGGTTGCTTCGGCGGCATCGCGTACCGCGAGCAGCTCGGCGTGGGCCGTCGGATCACCGAGCAGTTCTCTTTCGTTGTGGCGCCGGGCCACGACCTCGCCCCCGACCACGACCACCGCACCCACCGGTACGTCGCCATGGTCGACGGCACCGGTGGCCTCCTCGATCGCCATCGCCATCAGGTCGTATTCGCTGTAGCCGGTCACGCAGTGACATTATCGTCGACCATGACCACCGGATTGCAGAACGACTGGCAGGCCAAAGCGAAGCGGATCTTCATCGTGCCGCTGATGGGTGGGAGCATCGCGGTGCTGGTCGCCGGCATCGTCGGTGTGGTCGGCTGCGGGGCGTGGAACTGGTGGGGGCCGATCGTGGCCGCCACCGGGATGCTGGCGGTGTTCGGTCAGATCGGCTTGGCGCGCTTTCGCGAGGTCAACGCGGCTCCGGCGGTCGTGGCGGCCGCAGTGGGTGTGGTGCTGGGCTTCGCCGGCGCGATCGCCCCGGGAATGGTTGCATCCGTGAGTGGGATCCTCGCGGCCCTGTACGTGCTCTGGTATTCCCCCAACGGACGTGAACCCGCTGAGCAGCTAGCGGTGGGTACATCGTTCCCGGACGTTGAGTTTCGCGACCTCGATGGGGGCACCGTCCGGTCCGCCGATTGGCGCGGTCGCAGCGCCATAGTGTTGTTCTATCGCGGTAATTGGTGCCCGCTCTGCAACGTTCAGGTGAAGGAACTCGCCGCCGACTACCGCCGCATCGAAGCCGCGGGGGCGCGGGTCGTGTTGATCAGCCCGCAGCCGACCGACCACTCACGTGCGCTGGCCGCCAGGTTCGAAGCACCGATGACCTTCCTGGTCGACGAGGGCAACGCCGCGGCCCGGCGGCTCGGCATCCAGCATCCGGGTGGCACACCGTTCGGTCTGGCTGGCTACGACTCGGAGACGGTGTTGCCCACCGCGGTGGTGCTCGACGCCGACGGTGTGGTGCGGTTCTCGGACCAGACGGACAATTACCGGTTCAGGCCCGACCCGACCCTGTTCATGGAGGTCCTCGCCGGACTCTGAAACGGTGCGGAAATACTCGGGGTCAGTCGAGACCGAAGCTGGGGTATTCGGTGGTGGTCATCATGGTGTAGGCCCACACTCGGGCGTAGTAGCTGCTCAGCTTCACGATGAAATCACGCATTCCGGCAGGCCACTTGCCGGTGAACAACACCGCCCACCAAGCGATCATCAAGACGAACATAGCGCCGATGCCGTAGACCATGATCAGGATGTAGTGGGGAATGGCCAGGATGCCGTTGAACACCGACACTCGTGAGATTGAATCGGGGGCTTCGGGCAGATCGAGGCGTATCGGCGAGTAGGCACCGTCGTCGGCACCGCCCTGCGAGAAGGCGAACGGCGGATACTCCTCCGAGAAGCCGTAGAGGAAGAACCCGGCCCTGACCTCGTAGCGGAGGATCATGGCGTTGAAGCCGTAGAGCCCCTTGTTGGGCTTGCCGGTGATCAACACGATCAACCAGTGGAGGGGGGCGGTGACCATGGAGACATAGCTGAGAATGGCGGTCACCACGTAGTGGGGAATGTAGAGCGCCCACTGAACGAAAACCCGCCAGCGAGCGATCTCGTAGGGCGAATCGACGGTGACCTTCGTGGATGGGTAAACCGAGGTTGCTGAATCGTTCATGCCGGCGACACTAGCTACGCGTTGAATGTCTGTCATGCAACACTTCGTGGATCACCAATGTGATGGCACCGACCACCACGAACATGTCGGCCACGTTGAACACCGCGTACCACGACACGTCGATGAAATCGATCACCCGACCGGAAAACAGACCGTCGTCGGCACGAAACACACGGTCGAGGAGATTGCCGATGGCACCGCCCAGGATCACGGCCATCAGGAACGTTCGGGTGGTGCGTGCCTCGCGCATGATCTGCCACACCAGTACCCCGGCGATGGCCGCCACCAACACCGTGATGAGTTGACCCCGGCTCGAACCGGTGCTGAAGGAGAACCCACTGTTGAACGCCAATCGGAAATCAACGGTTGGCAATACCGAGACGGCCCGACCGGTGTGCAGAGATGACTTGGCCCACCACTTCGTGGACTGATCGAGAACCACCTCGATCACGACAATGGCAACGGCGACCGAGAGCCGCCTATCACGGGTCACGTGTCAGATGACTCCGCCGTAGCCCGCTTCGACCCCTCTGGTCGTGCCGTGGTTGGAGGCCGCGAACTCCAGGTCGGTGAGGAAATCCTCGACCACCTTGGCATGCCCCGGCGAGATCATCAGATGGAGACCACCGTCCTGCCGATCGAGCTTCCAACCCCGGTCGTCCATCACGTCGCCGATGGCGCCGGTGGTGTCCATGCCGTCGTCGGCGGTGAATTCGAACAGTGACATCTGCGGCTCGCCGGTGACATGAAGACCGTCGATGGCCTCGATCCCCTCACGGAAACGACGGGTGGTGTCGCGCACCACCTCGGCTTTGGACAGGTAACCGTCGAGGCCCAGATGCTGGATCGTGGCCCACGCGGCCGCTATTGGGGCTGCTGGACGGGTACCCGCAGTGGTGGCCGAACCGTAGAGCCCCCCGGGCCAGTCCTGGAACAGGAAGTACTGATGATGCTTCATGGCCTCGTCGCGGTAGACGATCACCGAAGCGCCCTTGAAGCAGTATCCGTACTTGTGGACATCGGCAGAGATGGAGGTGACCCCCTCCACTTCGAAGTTCCAGGGCGGAACGGGTTCGCCGATGCGCTCCCAGAACGGCAACAGCCAGCCGCCCAGACAGGCATCCACATGGCAGAGGGTGTCATTTTCGACGGCGATGGCGGCGATCTCCGGTATCGGGTCGATCACGCCGAACGGATAGCACGGGGCCGAACCGACGATCAGAGCGGTGTCGGGGCCTACAGCAGCGGCCATGGCCTCTGGGTCGGCTTTCAGATCGGATCCCACGGGAACACGGGTTTCCTGCATGCCCAGGTAGTGAACGGCCTTGCTGAACGCCGGATGGGCAGTGGACGGAATCACGATGCCCGGGTTGGAGACGCCCTTGCCCACGGCGTGTTCGCGGGCCGTGTGGACCGCGAGGAAGATGCTCTCGGTGCCACCGGCGGCCATGGTGCCGGCCTTGGGGTCGGTGCCGAACAGCCCGGCGGCGACCGCCACCACTTCTTCTTCCATGCGCACGAGGCTCGGATACACGAACGGGTTGAGCGCATTCTCATGCAGGTAGGCGTCGGCCACCCGATGCTGCAGGGCCTCGAGCGACGGATCGTCGGCGTTGTAGACCAGGCTGAACGCCCGGCCGCCGCGCCAGTCGATGTCGTCGTGGTGCCAGTTGGTCTGGTCGGCGAACACTTCGTCGGCGGGGCGTCCATGATCGGGGAGGGGGCTGTTCATGGCGGCGATGTTACGTCGATCGACCCCCAACATGGGAAGGCGGCCAGACGATCCGGTGCGGACCCCCCGATCCGCACCGGTCGTCTTTGCGGAGGGTGTGGGATTTGAACCCACGGAGGCTTGCACCTCACACGCTTTCCAAGCGTGCCCATTCGGCCGCTCTGGCAACCCTCCCGGCACCCGCAGGAGCGGGATTCGGATGATGAGGGTATCGTGACATTTGCAACGCCCGTTCCGGGGTGTGGCGGTCGGGTCCTGTGCAACGGGCTCCCGTGAACCGAGTCAGGGCCGGAAGGCAGCAGCTCTCAGCGGTGCATCCCGTGTGCCGCAGATCACCTGGCCGTCACTCCCGGGAACGGGCGTTCGTCGCGTGGTTGCCCGTAGAGAGCCGCCGACCCGTCTGCCCACGCGGGGTAGAGTCGAAAGGGCATGGCCTACCAGTCGCTCTACCGTCGTTATCGCCCACAGAAATTCGCCGAGATCAAGGGTCAGCCCCACGTGGTGGCTGCTCTTCAGAACGCGGTCGTCAAAGACGAGGTCGGTCACGCCTACCTGTTCCACGGTCCCCGTGGCACCGGCAAGACCACCTCGGCGCGGGTGCTGGCCAAGGCGCTCAACTGCGAGAATCGGGGCGACGACGGCGAACCGTGCGGCGAGTGTGAGAGCTGCCTGGCCATCGAGCAGGGGCGTTCGTTCGATCTCCACGAACTCGACGCGGCTTCCAACAATGGCGTCGACGCCATGCGCGAACTCCTGAGCCGGGTCAACCTCGGCACGCCCGGAAGAGCAAAGGTCTACATCCTCGATGAGGTCCACATGCTCACGCCCGGAGCCGAGAATGCCCTCCTCAAGACCCTCGAGGAGCCGCCG
>JAJRXJ010000057.1 GCA_024276355.1 Actinomycetes bacterium
ACCGAGGCCGACCACGATGCCCTGCTCGGTTTCGTGGAAGCCGCACAGCTCGACTGGTGTGGGTTCTTTGCCTACTCGCCCGAGGACGGCACCTACGCCACCACACTCGATGGGGAGGTCGACGCCGGCTTGCGTGATGAGCGCCTGGCCGAGCTCCGGGAGATGCAGGACTCGATCACCGCACAAAGACGTGACGTTTTGATCGGCCGCCGGGTCGAAGTGCTCGTGGACGAAACAGGAGTGGGCCGTAGCCATCGTGAGGCCCCCGAAATCGACGGAATCATCTCGGTGCCCCATGATCTGGCGGTGGGCACCATTTGCGACCTGACGGTGACAGGAGCCATGGGCCCCGACTTGGAGGCGTCATGACCGAAATGGCACCTCCCAGACAGGCCGGAATCACCCATCCGGCCAACCTTCTCACGATCACGCGACTGGTATTGGCCCCGGTACTTTTCTGGCTGGTGCTCGACGCCCGCGACACCCGAGGGGTGTCGTGGGCCGCGTTCGGGCTCGGTGTGGCGCTCGCGGCGACCGATTTCTTCGATGGGAAAGTGGCCCGCCGGGCCAACGTGGTGAGCCGCAGCGGAGCGTTTCTGGACCCACTGGCAGACAAGGTGGTGGTGCTCGGATCAAGTTTCTGCTTGGTGGCTGTCGACCGCTACTGGTGGCTGCCGGTGGCGATCATCACCGTGAGGGAACTCGGCATAACCGCCTGGCGCACCAGATGGGCTCGCGAGGGGTTGGCGATACCGGCCCGTAAATCCGCCAAGTACAAGACCTTCGTGCAGGGTGGCGCGCTCGCCATGGCAGTGATGCCCACTCTCGAGACCGCCGACACGGCCATCGCGGTGGCTCTGTGGGTGGCCGTGGCGTGGACTGTGGTGTCGGGCATCCAATACCTGTTCGACGGGCAGAACGCCACCAGCACCACCGGAGGGTGAGCAGCCGTGAGATGTGAAGTGGTGGCCGTTGGTACCGAGTTGCTCCTCGGCCAGATAGTCGACACCAATTCGTCGTGGATCGGCGAGCAACTCGCGTTGGCCGGCATCGATTCGTTCTTCCAGACCAAGGTGGGCGACAACCTCGATCGCATGGTGGAGGCCCTCGAGACTGCCCTCGACCGAAGTGACGCCGTGATCGTCACCGGTGGCCTCGGACCGACCCAGGATGACATCACTCGCGAAGCCATCGCCAGAGTGATGGGGGTTGAGCTGGTGCGCAGCCCCGAGCTGGTCGAGAAGATCACCGCCATGTTCGGATCACGCGGCCGACAGATGACCGCCAACAATCTTCGACAAGCCGATTTGCCCGAAGGGGCCCGCGCCAACCCGGTTCAACCCGGTACCGCCCCGGGGCTCATCTGTGAGGTGGATCGCGGCGGATCAACTCCCCGCATGATCTACGCGGTGCCCGGTGTGCCGTGGGAGATGCGCGAGCAGATGAGCGGAGCGGTGCTGCCCGATCTGAAGGCCCGAGCCGGAATTCTTTCGGTCATCAAGAGCCGCACATTGAGGTCGTGGGGCCGTTCCGAGTCGGGGCTGGCCGAGGATCTCGACGGCGAGATCCAACGTCTTGATCGCACCGGCACCGCCACGATTGCGTTTCTGGCCAGCGGCTGGGAAGGAATCAAGGTGAGGATCACCGCCAAGGCCGAAGACGAGGCCACGGTTGACGAGATCCTCGACACCGAGCAGGCGCGGGTCATGGAGATCATCGGCGATTCCGTGTTCGGTTTCGATGACGACACCATGGAGTCGGTCGTTCTCGATGAGCTTCGCCGACGGGGCCTCACACTCGGTCTGGCCGAGTCTCTCACCGGTGGGCTCATCGGCAGCCGAATCACTGCGGTTCCCGGTTGCAGCGACGTGTTCCGGGGCGGGGTGATCCCATACGACCGTCGACTCAAGATCGAGGTGCTCGGCACTCCCGACATCCCGGCGGTGAGCGAGCAAATGGCGGTCGAGCTCGCCGAGGGTGCTCGCAGAGTTCTGGGCTGCGACGTGGCCCTGGCGGTGACCGGTGTGGCCGGACCCACCCCCCACGAGGGCCAGGATCCCGGCACCGTATGGATCGGCACCAGCATCAACGGCCACACCGATGCAACACTGATCAAGTTCCCCTACGACAGGGAGAGGGTGAGGCAGCTCACCTGCATCTCGGCGCTGAGCTTCCTCCGCCACCGGCTGCTGGCGGCCGACTGAGGGGGTGCGTCGCATGAGCGCGGGCCTCGAGCCGGTTGAGCATCTCGATCCGACCGGCGAGGTGGTGGGGGTGGTCACCCGTGCCGAGATGCGGGCCGGCAATCTGCTTCATCGCATGGTGGCGGTGGTGGTGATGCGCACCAACGGCCGGATCGTGGTCCACCAGAGAGCCGACTGGAAGGACGTGCACCCATCCAGGTGGGATGTGGCGTTCGGCGGAGTGCCGGCAGTGGGGGAGCCCGACCTCGAAGCGGCCCGCCGGGAGCTGGCCGAGGAGGCCGGTCTGGTTGTGGAATCCGACCGCCTCATCGAGCTCGCAGCGCTCGCTTCGGGCGACGATCACACCCGGTGGATCGGTCGGTTCTACTTGGTGATCACCGACGAGCCGGTGAGAGCATCGGATGGAGAGGTCGCGCAGTTCGACGAGGTGAACCTCGAAGACCTGGCCTGCTGGTCTGAGCGGACACCGGTGTGTGACGACGCCCGCCAAGTGGTCGTGCCGATGATCCTCGAACGCGTGATTCATCCGGGTTCTGCCCACAACGGAGCGATCTGACACACTGCAGCGATGCGCACCGACCTTGATTTCGAACTACTCGGCCAGACCGTCCAGAACCTCTACGGGTTCAAGCAGGGCGAGATGATGTCGGCCATCGTCCATGTCGGCGAGCAGCTCGGTTTGTTCGCCGCACTGGCGGAGACCGGCCCCGCCACCAGCGCTGAACTGGCCGAGCACACCGGCCTTCACGAACGCTGGGTCAGGGAGTGGCTTCACGCGGTGGCGGCCGCCGACCTGGCCTTCCATGACGATGGCCGTTTCGCCATCACCCCGGAGGCCCACGCCGCGCTGGTCGACGCCGATCATCCCGCGGCGATGCTCGGCGTGTTCGGCCCACCCATCACCCACCGCGAGATCGATCGCACGCTCGAGGCATTCCGCACCGGTATTGGCATGACCTGGAACGAACACGGTGAGCACACCTGCCACTTCCAGGCGGCGATGGGTGCCGCCGGGCAGAAGGCCTGGTTGGTTCCGGTGATTCTCGATTCGTTCGACGGCCTCACACAACGGCTCGCCGACGGCGCCACCGTTGTCGACATCGGCTGCGGCGCTGGGGTGGCGGCCACCGAGATCGCCCGGGCTTTCCCCGGGTCGACCGTGATCGGCATCGACCCGTCCGACCATGCGATCGCGGCTGCAGCCGGGCGAGCCGCCGATGCCGGTATCGAGAACCTCACATTCCGGGAGGGCACCTTCGACGACCTGCCCGGCGTCGGTCCGATCGATGTTCTTCTCACCCTCGATGTGCTCCACGACCTGCCTCATCCCGGCGCCGCGATCAGAGCCGCACGCGGTGCACTGGCCGACGACGGTGTGTGGATCGTGGCCGACATCAAGACCCGTGGTGGGCTCGAGGACAACCGAAAGATCCCGGTCCTGCCGTTGATGTATTCGATGTCGATTCTCTATTGCATGTCGTCGGCGATGTCGGAGCCCGACGGGGCCGGGTTGGGCACCCTCGGTCTCACCGAGGAGGTTCTGGCCGACCTGGCGGACGCCGCCGGGTTTGGTTCGTGCGAGCCCCGCACGTTCGATGTCGACCCACTCAACCGCTATTTCGAGCTGCGTCCCTGATCACACGAAACGTGAGGTTGACGCGGGGTCCGACCGGGCGTTTCGTCTTGGCCACACGGTGGACCCATTCGCTCTGGCACCGGCCCGACATGACCACAACCGACCCTGGCGGGAGGTCAATTCTGATGGTCTCTCCGGTGGTTCGGTGGCGCAGGTCGAAGCGTCGGGTGGCCCCGAGGCTGAGGGAGGCGATCACCGGTTCGGGGCCGAGTTCCGGTTCATCGTCGGCATGCCA
The DNA here is from genome assembly GCA_024276355.1 of Actinomycetes bacterium. Lineage (GTDB taxonomy): Bacteria > Actinomycetota > Acidimicrobiia > Acidimicrobiales > Aldehydirespiratoraceae > SZUA-87. The sequence continues at coordinate 4,076 of JAJRXJ010000057.1, forward strand.
GTCGACGCTGTCGTTGCCGTCGCGGTAGAGGTTGGCGAGCACACTGTTGAAGTCAACTCCGGCAAGCTCGGCGCAGATCCGGCGCAGCTTCGCGACTGTCGGGATCCACGGCACCGGATCGAGGTTGATCCCCGAATAGGAGTACTCGGCGCCGGGGTCGCCCATCCATGTGACCAGACGGGGCTCGGGGATCTTCCGGCCGAACATGTGCAGCTGGTTCTGGTGCCATGGCAAGTCACTCCGCAGGGTGGAGAACGCGGTTCGCTCATGGTCGGGGGTGATCGCGTCGAGGAACAATACGGCCGAGCCACCGTGGGGCAGCAACTCGCGTCCCTCTCCGGTTGGGGGGTCGAAGAGCGTCACGGCACCCTGGCGGTGATCACCTGAAATGATGACACCGGCCCGGGCAGGGGTAGCCGGTCGAGTCGGTCCTCGAGGCGGCCGGCACCACGGTTGGCGAGCGCCGGGGGGAACAGGCCGGTCCATGAGTGGCGAATGTCGGTGAGGCCGGCGGCTGCGAGATCGGCGGTGAGCTTGGCCCGACGCATCGAGAACACACCCTTGTCGGATCGCCACCGCATCTTCGGGGTGAGGGTG
>JAJRXJ010000003.1 GCA_024276355.1 Actinomycetes bacterium
ATATAAGGGGCTGCCTTAGGATCCGCGTCGCGACCGACCGCACCCAGCGTCCGAACTGGAGTCAGCCAAGTGACAGTCCCAAGATCAACCAGGCACTCGATCGGTATCGCGGCCATCGCTGCCGGTTTCGTCATGTTCGCGGCCGCCTGCGGTTCGAGCGGCAACACGAACACCACCGACACCACCGCGCCGCCGACCACCGACGCGTCGGCCACCACCTCGGCCGCACCCGCCGGCGGAGACACCACCGCAGCTCCGGCCACCACCACCCCGAGCGACGAGCCGCGTACCGCCAGCTACCGGGGCGTCACCCCGGACACGATCAAGATCGCCGTGTCCTACCTCGACTTCGACAAGCTGCAGGAGCTCAACCTGTCGCCCAACGGGTGGGGCGACCAGAAGCTCGTCTACCAGAGCCTCATAGCCGACATCAATGCCAACGGCGGTATCAACGGCCGACAGATCGAAGTGGTCACCTACGAGCCCTACAGCCCGATCGATGCGGTCCAGGCCGACGAGGTGTGCGTCCGGATGACCCAGGACAATGAGATTTTCCTCGTCCTGGGCGGTTTTCTCGGACCCACCGACAAGGTCAACCCATGCATCGTCCAGTTCAACGAGACCGCTCTCGTCGGTGGGGCCCTCAAACCCGATGCCGTCGCCGACGCGAAAGCTCCCTGGTACGACTTCCGGCCTGCCGAAGAGGATCAGGCCAAGGCCATGATCGACCTGCTGGATCAGACCGGGCGCGCCGACGGTGCCGAAGTGTTCATCATCACCCTCACGGGATCAGAGGCCCTCACCGACGACGTACTCAAGCCCCGCATGGACGAAGTCGGGATCTCCGTGGTCGGCGAGGCGATCCTGAGCGTCCCCGACGGCGACGAACAGGGGCAAAACGATGCCATGCAACCGATCATCGCCAGACTCGAGGCCAGCGGGGCCAACACCATTCTCCTGCCCGGCGGAGTTTCGGCCGGACTCCGAAACCTCATCTCGGCCGACCTCATCAACGACTACGACATCTGGGCGTTCGCCAACGACCACCTCGCCAACATGGGTGAGTCGGTCGATCGAAGCAAGGTGCCAGAGGTCATCACCATCAATCGGTTGTCCTCCGACGAGGTGTTCAACGACCCCAAGATGGTCGAGTGCCGCAAGGTGTTCACCGACGCCAATCCCGACGTGGTGGTGAAGGCTCCCGCCGATGTGCTCGAAGGAGAGGACGCCTGGTATCAGTCGATCGGCTCCTACTGTGCCCGAGTCGGGCTGATGAAGGTGTTGCTCGAAGCGGCCGGCCCCAACCCCACCTACGACACGCTGCGATCCGGAGCCGACTCTCTGGGCCAGTTCTCATTGCCGGGCGTTCCCAACGCCTCGCTGTCCCCCGGCAAGTTCGGCGCCGACGACTCATTCCGGCTGTCGGTGTGGGATGCCACCGCGGGCGAGAAGGGCGACATCGTGCCCCTCACCGACATCCTCGACGCCACGCCCTGACAGAACTTCCGGCTCACCGTCCAAATGGGTCGGGAATGCCGGACCACCGGGTCAAGTGACCCCGCAAACGTGTCGAAGATCCCTGTGTGGGTGTCCTCTCGTCGCGGTTGCGTGCCGCAGTCCTGACCACAATCCTGTTGGCCCCGGTGCTCGCGGTGTCGACCGTCGCGCCCGCGGAGGCCCGCACGCAGTTCTCCGCCAGCGCGGCCGGCCCGTGGATCGACACGACCGATCGCGCCGCCGTGCTGGCCGCCTACCGGGCCGAGTTCGAACGGGTCGAACCCGATCCCGGTTTCGCGGGCAACGTTTCCGGCTGCGTCGCCGGAACCACAAGCCAGGCCTTTCGCCAGAGCATCGTGCAGCGAATCAACTGGTATCGCCGCATGGCCGGCCTCGACGTGGTCGCCGAACGCGCTGACTACAGCAGCGCCGCTCAACAGACCGCCCTCATGATGGCCGCCCAGGGCTCGCTGTCCCACTCCCCGGGAACATCGTGGGCCTGCCACACCACCACCGGCGCGGCAACCGCATCGAAGAGCAACCTCGCCCTGGGCACCTACGGGATCGGCGCCATCGATGCCTACATTCAGGATTCGGGGCTCAACAATCTCGAGATGGGGCACAGACGGACGGTTCTCTACCCGGAACTGCTCCAGATCGGCACCGGCGACGTGCCGGCCGGGAACGGCACCTGGGGATCGAACGCGCTCCAAGTGTTCGACGCCAATATCTGGGGGACCAGACCTCCGGTCCGTCAACCCGAGGGCTTCGTGGCCTGGCCACCCTCCGGTTACGTTCCACCACAGGCCGTCTGGGGTCGCTGGACATTCTCCCTGGGCGGTGCCGACTTCACCAATGCCACCGTGACCGTGGCCAACGGTGCGGGCCCGGTGCCGATCACCGTGCTCGCCAGAAGGCAGTCGTCGTCGCCGCTGGGTCGAATAGCACCCGAACCGACCATCGTGTGGTCGATCGGCGCCGACAACGGTTCGGCATTGTTGCCCACCCCGACCAGTGGGGACGAGTGCTACGACGTGACCGTCTCCGGGGTGGCGGTGGCCGGCGTTGCCCAACCGGCGTTCTCGTACTCCACATGTGTGATCGATCCGAGCTTCTCGGCCAGTTCGACATCTCCCGTGGGGTCCGGGCCCGCGGTGCCCGACAACGCCGTCTGTGTCAACACGGTGTTCTCCGGGTGGACCAAGCCCTGCTGGACCCGGTCGACGGGCACCAGCGGTTTTGTCGACGTGGTGCGGGCCTGGCAGATCGGACCGGTCAACTGGCTCGTGGCCAACGCCATCACAACCGGTGTCACCCCCGACAGATTCGATCCGGAGGCCCGCCTGACCCGCGCCCAGGCGGCCACGTTGCTCTGGCGGCTGGCCGGCTCACCCAGGCCGCCGAACCGGGCAGTCGGATTCGACGACGTGCCGGTGGGCTCGTGGTATCACGACGCGGTCCTGTGGATGGCGGCGAACGGGATCACCACCGGCACCGGCCCGGGAAGATTCAGCCCGGATTCGTTTGCTTCACGTGCCGAACTCGTGACGTTTCTCTGGCGGATGATCGACTCGCCACCGACGCAGGGGGCAAATGTGTTCTCCGACATCAGCGCGGGATGGCAGCGGGCAGCGGTGAGATGGGCTTCAGTCAACGGGATAACCACCGGCACTTCGAGCACCACCTTCGCCCCGGATGATCTCGTGACCCGAGGCCAGGCGGCGGCCTTCCTGGCAAGGTTCGCGGCGTCTCTGTCGGCCTGACTCCGAAGAGCTCGTGAACCATACGGCGGAGTTGTCCCGATAGGGGAACCACAGGAGGTTCCCATGTCCTTGCCCCCAC
>JAJRXJ010000058.1 GCA_024276355.1 Actinomycetes bacterium
CCCCGTTCGGCCGCGATGTAGGGATTGGCGAGGCGCTCCACGTAGTCCTCGACCAGCTCCGCTCGGCGCGCGACAGGGTCGGCGGCGTCGGCCAACTCACGTCTGTGGATGATCTCGACCGCGCCCTGCGGGCCCATCACCGCAATCTCCGCCGACGGCCAGGCAAAGGTCATGTCGGAGCCCACGCCCTTGGAATCCATCACCACGTAGGCGCCGCCGTAGGCCTTCCGGGTGATGATCGAGATTCGGGGAACCGACGCCTCGCAGTAGGCGTAGAGAAGCTTCGCGCCATGGCGAATGATGCCGCCGTACTCCTGGTCGACGCCCGGCAGGAAACCTGGCACGTCCACAAACGTGAGAATCGGAATGTTGTAGGAGTCGCAGGTTCGTACGAACCGTGCCGCCTTCTCCGCGGATTCAATGTCGAGCACACCGGCGAGGACCATCGGCTGGTTGCCTACTATTCCGACCGGGTGGCCGTCGATCCGGGCAAATCCGCAGGTGATGCTGCGTGCCCAAGCAGCGTGGTATTCGAGATACTCGCCGCTGTCGACCACCTCGGCGATCAGTTTGGTCATGTCGTAGGGCACATTCGGGCTGTCGGGCAGCAGGTCGTCAAGTCCCGAGCACAGCCTCTCGGGGTCGTCGTCGGGCTCGTGAACCGGCGGCCGCTCGAGGTTGTTGGAAGGCAGGAACCCCAGCAGAAGCTTCACCTCGTCGAGTACGTCGTGCTCGCTGTCGGCGACGAAAGTGGCGACACCCGACTTGGAGCTGTGGCTGCCGGCCCCCCCGAGTTCCTCAAGCGACACTTCTTCCCCGGTGACGGTCTTGACCACATCCGGGCCGGTGATGAACATGTGGGATGTCTTGCGAACCATGAAAATGAAATCGGTCATGGCCGGGCTGTAGACCGCTCCGCCCGCGCACGGACCCAGGATCACCGAAATCTGTGGGATCACACCCGACGCGGCCACGTTCCGGCGAAAGATCCCGCCGTAACCGTCGAGCGACACCACACCCTCTTGGATGCGGGCACCGGCTCCGTCGTTGAGGCCGATCATCGGGGCCCCGGTGGCCAAGGCCAGATCCATCACCTTGTGGAGCTTCTCCGCGAACACCTCACCAAGGGCGCCGCCCATGACCGTGAAATCCTGAGAGAACACGAATACCTTGCGACCATCGATGGTGCCCCATCCGGTGACGACACCATCGGTGTAGGGACGATCATCGAGACCGGCTTCGTGGGCTCGGTGCCTGGCCAACATGTCGAGTTCATGGAAGGAACCATCGTCGAGCAGGTAATCGATTCGCTCGCGGGCAAGCAGCTTGCCTTTGTCGTGTTGGCGCTTCACCGATCGTTCGGAACCGGCATGGAGAGCCTGTTCCTTGCGCATGCGGAGGTCGTCGAGCTTTTCCTTCATTGTGTGTTCTGGCACGGCGGCAGGCTACCCCTTGCTCGGCGGCCCGAACGAACAGGTCATCGTTGAGGTCCGGCTTCGACCCGCGCCGAGACGTCGTCGGGACCGGCGAGCGCGGGCCATGTCTGCAATAGCCAGGTGGCGCCACGCTGTGCGAAGGCCGGAGCGGAGCCGTCGGGGTGTGCCTGAACTGCTATGTCGAACCCGTCGAGATCTCCCCGTATGGCGAAAATCTCATCGATGATTTCGGCGAATCTCTCGCCGTCGACCTCGATGGGGAAGATCCCCTCAAAATGGGCGGCGCGACGTACGGGTCTACCGGCCTTCCCTCTTGTCGCGAACCAGAACGGCGGCCGGGGGTCCTGCACACTCGGATGATCGAGTCCCACACCGTTGGCTTCGAAGTGGGTGCCGCGGTGATCCACGGTTTGTCCTTTGAGCAGCTCCGAGAGAAGTGCTGCTCCCTCATCGAGCATGGCACCCCGCTGGATCGGGTCGACCACCTCACCGAACCTGGTGAGCTCCCCACCGGTGTCAACACCGAGACCGAGACCGAGGGTGATTCTTCCGTTGCTGAGGCGGTCGAGGGTGGCCACCTCCAGAGCCAGCTTGATCGGACGTCGCCTGCTCAGAGGGGTTACCAGAGTGCCCAGGCGAAGCCGCTCGGTGGTGGTGGCCAGCGCGGCCAGCGACACCCAGGGATCGGCGATCTGACGTGTCTCGGTGCGCAGGACATGATCCCACAGGAAGATGCCGTCCCAGCCACACTCCTCGGCATGTCGCGCCAACTCGACGAGCCGATTGGGGTCGCTGTAGTGGCCAAACGGTGCGAGTTGGAGCCCATGCTTCATCAACAGACCATAGGCGCGAGGGGTCGTTGGTTGTAGCGTCGCCGGGTGATCGACTTCAAGCGAATCTGTGTCTTTTGTGCGTCCTCCCCCGGCAATGATCCGGAGGTCACCGACGCCACCGTGGAGTTGGGCAGGCTCATGGCCGAGAGCGGCATTGAGCTGGTCTACGGCGGTGGGTCGGTGGGCCTGATGGGGCTGATAGCCGACACGGTGATCGAGGCCGGCGGAACGGTCACCGGGGTCATACCCAAGGGTCTCTTCTCCAAGGAAATTGCTCACCGGGGCATCACCAAACTGGAGGAGGTGTCATCGATGCACGAACGCAAGGCCCGCATGTATGAGTTGTCCGACGCGTTCGTCGCGCTCCCGGGAGGGTTCGGCACCCTTGACGAGTTGGCCGAAGTTCTCACCTGGAGCCAGATCGGCATTCACGACAAGCCGATCGGAGTCCTCGACGTCGGTGGTTTCTGGCAGCCGCTGCTCACCCTGTTCGACGACGCCGCTGAGCGACAATTGCTCAAGCGTTCGAACCACAGCCTGTTGGTGAGCGCCCCCACACCAACATCGATTCTGGACGCCCTGTCGGAGTACTCCCCCACCCGCCACGCCAAGTGGATCTCGTGAAGCCTTCTCTGCCGGTTTTGTGAACGTTTGGAGGCCCGTACGGG
>JAJRXJ010000059.1 GCA_024276355.1 Actinomycetes bacterium
GACCCGCTGTGGTCAGCACCACCGCGCTGTCGTCACCCACGAAGTGAAACTCCGGCTTGGGAAGTCCTTCGTCGGTCTGGCCCACGATGCGGTAGCCGTCGTCGACGATCTCCGGCGTGCGGTCGATGGTGTTGATGTAGTAGAGGTCGTCGCTGGTGGAGTTGACGTAGGTGATGTGCAGCTCGTCGTTGAGGTCTACCGCGACCGATGGGTACCAGCCCACATCGGTGTTCGCCGCGTTGTCGCCGTCGAGAATCTCGGGCGCCATGAAGGTGCCGGCCACCGCGTCGAAGCGCGCCAGGATCAGGTCGCCGTCGAGGCGGTCGTAGTAGACGATGACCGGCGTGTCATCGCTCAGCCGCGCCGAGGTGACGAACAGGCCGATGCCCTCGGGAATCGGAAACACGTCGGTGGAGTCGGCCGGGTTCGGTGACGCGGCGCTGTCGACGATCCACAGGCTCCAGTCGGTGAGGCTGGTGGGGTTGGCGATCTGCGCCGAGGCGTAGCGCACCTCGGTGCGGATGGCCCCGCCCTCGGACACCTGGGAGAAGTAGGCGATGCCGGGGCGCCCGTCGGACGAGACGGTGATGGAGGTGTACTGGCCAGAGACCTCGAAGCCGAGCTCGGGATCGCCCTGGGTGTTGCCCTCGTCCACCATGTGCGTGGTCCACACGCCGCCCGCGTTGGAGGCGAACTTGAGCGCGCCGTTGTCCTTGTCGAAGTAGGCGACCATGGTGGTGTCGTCGGCGCTCACGGCCACGGACGTGTAGAGACCCACGTCGGGGCCGGGCTCGAAGATTCCGCCGCGGATGGTGGAGGTCTCGAGCACCACCGGGCCGTCGGGCACGCCATCGACGAACTCCCAGTCCTCATCGGGGATGCGGCCCTCACCGGGGAACCGCGCCACCATCAGGTCGCCGTGGCTCGAGTTGTAAGCCGAGACCCACGCGACGCCGCTCGATGACAGGGCCATGTCCGAGTACTGGCCCACCGTGCCGCGGGGCACGTCGTCGGCGCACACGCAGCGGTCGTCGAAGCAAAGCGGGATGGTTCCCGCCGGGCACCCATCGGCGCAGTCTTCATCGAGCACGCAGGAGTCGCCCGCGTTGTCGCTGCCGCAGCTGCACGCAGGCACTGCCGACATTACCACGACCAGCAGGACCCATGGCGCCGCTTTGTAGACCGCCCGCGCGGCGCGTGATCCGCGGACCCGCGCCAGCAGATTTCGGCGGCGACCGGAACCGACCAGCAGCAACATGGTGAAGCCGGCGATGAGCGCCAGGCCACCGAGGCTGCCCGCGCCCATGGGACCCGCGCCGCACTGACAGCCGCTGCCCGCGCCGCCCGAGCCGTGGAACTCGAGCACGCGGCCAAGGTCGACGATGAGGTTGGACTCGTTGCCCAGCTCGTCACGCGCATAGAGGCGGACGCGATGTTCGTTCGACGCCAGGTGAGCGACTTCGGCCAGGGTGAAGCCCGCGCTGCGCCACTCGGTGGCCGGGCCGCTGTCGTTCATGTGGCCGTAGGCGAAGGTAAGCTGCTTCTTGGACACCAGGTCGTAGGCGGGCACGATGAGCATGCCGGCCTTGTCCACGCTGACCTTGTCGCCGTGGATGCGCGGGCCGACCGAGTCGATGACCACCGGGAAGGTGATGGCGTTCGGATCGAGGGTGCGGTAGTCGCCCTTGACCCGGGACCGAAGGTTGACCTTGAAGCGACCCTGCAGCGCGAAGGCGCGATCGGCGATGACCAGCTCGGGGCCGGGGCGGAACGGGTGCCACACGCCTCCGCCCAGGTTCCAGGTCCACTCGAGCTCGCGACCCATGTCGTCGTGGGTGTCCACGTTGATGACCACCTCGGGCAGCGCGCCGTCGGCCTTGTTCTGCAGGCCGCGGAGGATGGTAATGGGCCTGGGGGTCCACACGCGAGTGAGGGTGGCGCGGCCCGTGGCGCGGGCCGGAGCCGGCGCGCGTGCCGCCATCTGCTTGTCGTACATGGCTCGCACGCTCGGGTACTTCTTGGCGAGCATGGCCATGGTGGACGACTCACCGAGGGTGGCGTAGATGGCGAGGAAGTCGTCCTCGCTGGTGACGACCTTGGCGACCTTGAGATCTTCAAGGGTGAACCCGGCGAAGTCGGGCAGGGCGAAGGGCTCGAGACCATCCGTGATGAGCGGCACCGCCAGGTCGAAGATGGCGGGCAGCACCGACTCGAGGTTGGCCGCGTCCTCACGCAAGAACTCCGAGTTGTGCACGGTGAGCGTGATGGCGTCGGTCTCGAGGCCGGTGATGATCGGCAGCACCTGGGCGCCGCCCGTGGTCGGGTCGGTGCTGAACTCGAGGTTGATGCCGATGTTCATGCTCATGCGAATCGTGAACCCACGCACGAACCGCTCGAACAGGAACGCGTAGAAGTCGATCTCGAAGTCCACGATGTGAATCGTGAGGCTCGGGTCGGTCTCGGTGCCCTCGCCGATGGTGAAGTCGAGGGGCTTCTGCGGCCGCGTGACCAGCAGCAGCGGATCCGTACCGTCCTCGTTGCCGAGCTCGGCGAGGGACGGAACCAGGATGCCGATGGTGCCCAGGTTGAGCTGCTCGATGAGGCTGGTGCCCAGGCCCATGCACATCATGCCCGAGGTCACCGCGTGGTGGCCGCCGAGATCCAGCGTGGTCTCGGACAGGCCGATGACGATGTCAGAGGCCGGGTCGGGCGCGCCCAAGAACTCGTCCGCCGGGTTGAGCATGAAGGTCTCGGCCCCGAAATCGGAGCGGAACACCTTGGGCAGCCCCACCGCGTTGAAGTCGGGTGGCGACATGGGCGGTACGCACAGGGCGGGCTCGCTGTCGAGATCGGCGGTGCGGGTGGAGATGTCCTCGTCGGCGTTGAGGCCCGTGATGAGTCCGAGGCTCATGCCGCCGTTGACCAGCTGGACGTAGCCCCCGGGGACACCTCGGATCTCCATGCTCGCGTTGGTGCCCGGTGACACGGTGCCGACCAGGGCGCCCACGTCCATGAGCCCCTCGATGCCGAGCGGATCGGGCAGGAAGCTCTGGAGCAGGTTGTCGATGACCGGGGTGAGCAGGTCCACCAGGAACCCGCCGAGCGGCGACGAGATCAGATCGATGAGCACGTTGATGATGCTGCCGGCGATGTCGAGGAGCACGCAGTCGTTGGAGCCGAAGTCGATGCCGCTCATGTCAAAGGTGGGGATGCCGTCGAGGTTGAGGGTCATCTCGCCGTTCGAATCGCGGATCCCAAACCGGATGTCCGTGACGATGTTGAGCGGAGTCCCGGTGCGAATCTGAATGTTGCAGGTGGCCACGTTGAACTCGGCGATGCTGCCGGGGAACGCCACGAACTTGATGGGGATGTCCGTGTTCACGCTGAACTTGATGTCCATGCGCAGGGTCTCGTTGCTGTTGATGCTGATGTCGATGCCGTCAGTCGGAATGTCGATGGCCAGCGCGCAGCCCTGGGTCGCGCCGCCGTCACACTGGTTCGAGTAGCAGAGGTCGATGCCGCCCACGTCGATGCCGATGAGGTTGATGCTCTGCTCGATCCGGCCAATGCACATTTCTGCGCCGAGGGCGTCGCGCACGAGCGCCGGCGCCATGCTGCTTATCTTGTCGAAGCCGGTGGGGGTCACGCGGATCTGTCCGCCGCCCTCCACCGTCTGATCAGGTGGCAACATGCCGCCAGGTAGCGGCTCCATGCTGCACCCGCAGCCAAAGCCACCACCACTGCATCCCCCGGCAGTGATGAACAAGATCGAAAACAGCAGTCCCCGGATACGCTCGGAGGAAATCATTCCTCAACTCCTTAAACTATGTGAAAACAGCACTCCGCCTCCCCGACGTGGTGCAGACTCACAATCATACTGGACAGGCCGGCGGATTCGAACACTCTTCTTTTGTGCTGAACAGCACGTCTCCGGCGAATTGTCCCGCCAACACCATGCCGACCGACCCTTCGGGCACGCACCGACACCGCCAGATGCCCAGCTGCTCGGCGTATTGCACGGTACGGGCCAACAATCTGAACCAGGATTCAGGATCTTGACCCGGGAGCCGGGGTCAGGTGACCCGCGGCGCGCCGCCCTGGTGGCTAGTGAGGTAGCCACCGGGCCAGGCTCGTTCGGTGGGCGCGCCATGCGCTTGACAGCACCGCCTGACCACGGCTATGTATCCCGCCCATCGCCGAAGAAGCGCGTGGGCCCGTAGCTCAGTTGGATAGAGCGCCGGACTTCGAATCCGTAGGTCGCACGTTCGAGTCGTGCCGGGCTCACAAATTGACAATTGGATAGTCCACCGAACGGGGGCATAGCTCAGTTGGTAGAGCAGCGGATTCTTAATCCGCCGGCCGAAGGTTCGAGTCCTTCTGCCCTCACTTCATTCGGCGCGGCATCATGTCGCGCTGTTTGTGGTTTCGGAGCCGCGTATGGTGGTTTGCGCGGCGCGCGAGCTTGTTATGGTGCTGTCGCCATGACCAAGCATGTGAATCTGATTCAGTGCGCAATGCTCGTGCTCTTCGTCGCGAGCTGCGGAGGCGAGTCCAAGAAGTCCGCGCCCGACAAGGCGGCGTCGAAGCCAGGCGCCGCGGCGGCCTCTCTCGACGGCGACGCGGGGGCGGCGCTCGAGGCGGCGTCGGCCCAGCTGCGAAAGCTCGCCCA
>JAJRXJ010000060.1 GCA_024276355.1 Actinomycetes bacterium
TCAAACCTGTGTCAAACGGATGATGCCGAACCTTCCCTAGTCGACCGGACTCGCAAGGATGGAGAATCGATGAAAGCCATACGCACCAAGGGTTTCGCGGATTCTCTGACATCGGCGCGGATGGCCGATTGGAACTCATAACCCGTGTCAACACCGGTTGAAAGTTGACCCCCTGGCACCGGTTGAGTATTGACCCCCCGGGCCGGGTTTCGGTCACTGTGTGTTGTCGGTTGGCATCCTCCTTAGGTCGCGGTCTTTGAGCCGGCAGGAGTCTCCTTTGAGGGAGACGACTTCGGCGTGGTGGACGAGTCGGTCGATCATGGCTGCGGCTACGACGGGGTCGCCGAAGACTTCTCCCCATCGGCTGAATGGCTTGTTGGAGGTGACGATGACCGAGGCTCGTTCGTATCGGGCTGAGACGAGTTGGAAGAACAGGTTCGCCGCTTCGGCTTCGAACGGGATGTATCCGACCTCGTCGACGATCAACAACGGGATGCGGCCGAGTCGGGTGAGTTCATCTCCGAGACGGCCGGCGGTGTGGGCTTCGGCGAGACGGGTGACCCAGTCGGTGGCGGTCGCGAACGCGACCCGGTGGCCGGCTTGACAGGCCCGGATCCCCAGGCCGATCGCGAGATGTGTTTTGCCGGTGCCTGGCGGGCCTAAGAACACGACGTTCTCGCGTCCGGCGACGAAGTCGAGAGCGCCGAGGTGCAGGAGCGTGTCGCGGTGCAGGGATCGCTGGAACGAGAAGTCGAAATCCTCGATGGTCTTGCGGGCAGGGAACCGGGCCGCTTTGATGCGCAGCTCCCCGCCGTTGGTCTGGCGGGCAGCGCCTTCGCGTTCGAGGCACGCAGCAAGGAATTCTTCATGGGACCATTCCTCGAGGCGAGCCCGTTCAGCGAGCCGGTCAACAGCCCGGGCCATCGAGGGCGCTTTCAACGCCCGACACAGGTACGCGATATCAGACGACGGCCGCATCTGGGTCATGACACCACCCCGACGAGCTGGTCGTAGACACCAAGGTCACGCTCTTGAACCGTCACAGCGACCGGTTCCGCCTCGGCGGCTTCAGCTCTCATCCGACGCAGGATCCGGGCATGGTCAGATGCCAGGAGGGTCTGGTGTTTCGCTAAACAGCGGCGATGCCGGGCCACCTCGACGCCGTTGCAGGCGACGGCGACTTCGCCGAGCGTGACCTGAACATCGACCCTGCGGCCGACATAGCGAGGATTCACCGAATAGTCGTTCGTATCCACTCGTATGTAGTGATCTCGAGGCAGACGAGTCGTGAATCTCCATGACGGGTCGGGCAGCACCGGCGGCAGCGGCATCATCGCCCCACGGTCTTCGAATATCGCCTCCGACGGCCGGATGCGGGTGGTGCCATGGATTCGCCCGTTGGCTCGCTGTAACCAGGCGGCGAGTTGACGGTTGAAATCGGCAACGTCGTCGAAGCTGCGGCCCGGCAGGAAGCTGGTCTCGAGATAGCCGTTGGCCCGTTCCACCAGACCCTTCGCCTCGGGATCGTTCGGACCGACCAGAACCGCCCCCATCCCCAACGTGCCACGAAACGCCTGGTACTCGGCGGTGAGGATCGTCTTGGGGCCGCGGATCCGGCCGATACAACCCTCCTGGTCCCACACCGCTTTGCGGGGCACCGCCCCGAACCCGTCGATGATCACCAACATGCCGCCCAAGACATCATGGCCGGCGCGAGAGGGAACCATGTGGGCGCCGATCAGCCTCGAGAACCCCGACACGCCCACCACCGTCCACAACTTGACCGCCTGGCCGAACCCCACCGGAATCAGCA
>JAJRXJ010000061.1 GCA_024276355.1 Actinomycetes bacterium
ATTGAACGGCTGGCGCGTGGGGCTCTTCGGCTTCGTTACGACGAGAGCCACCGCGACGACCCGACGGCGACGCTGCTGTCGGCGTCGATGCCTCCAACACAGGAGTTACACGGCGACGCCCGGGTCACGCCTTGGCTATGGGGCCTCCTTCCTGACAACGCCGATGTGCTCGCTCGATGGGGTCGCGACTTCGGTGTTTCGGTCGCCACGCCGTTTCCGCTGTTGGGCACCCAGGTTGGTCACGACTGCGCAGGGGCGGTGCAGTTCTGCCTTCCCGGCGATGTCGATGACCTCGTGAGCAACACTGGGGACATCATGTGGCTCACCGAGGCGGAGATCGCGTCGCGTCTGCGGGCGCTGCGAGCGGATTCGACCAGCTGGCTCGGCCCGGGCTTCACCGGCCAGTTCAGTCTTGGCGGAGCCCAAGCCAAGACAGCGCTGCACTATGCCGACGGTCGCTGGGGGGCACCAATGGGGTCGACTCCGACCACGCACATTCTGAAACCGGCGGTCGCCGGTTTCGAGGCTCAGAATATCAATGAGCATCTCTGCATTGCAACGGCACGAGTCCTCGGCCTTCCGGCAGCGAGTACCCGCATAGAAGCGTTCGAGGACGAGATAGCGATCGTGATCGGACGCTTCGACCGTACCGTTCGAGACGGAACACTGGCGAGGGTCCACCAAGAGGATCTCTGCCAAGCACTATCGGTCCCTCCCGCCCGCAAGTATCAGGCCGACGGGGGCCCGACTCCGGGGCAGATCGCAGAACTGATCAGATCAGCTGTCCCTGGCCGTGACGCCGAGACCGACGTGTGGCGCTTCGCAGATGCGCTTGTGTTCAACTGGCTGATCGCCGGAACCGACGCCCACGCCAAGAACTACAGCTTCCTGCATGCCGGGAATCAGATCCGGTTGGCGCCGCTGTACGACATCACGTCGGTGCTCCCGTATGACGACAGCAATGGCTTCAAGGTGAAGCTCGCCATGAAGGTTGGCGACGATTACAAACTCCGCCGGACCGATAGGCGCAGCGCTTGGGAACACGCTGCTGACGAACTCAAGCTCAACCGGGACAGCCTCATCGCGCGAGCGGTTGACTTGGCAGAACGTACCCCGAAGGCGATAGCCGACGCGGCCAGCGACAGTGCCATCAGCGAACTCGCGACCGATCTGCCCGAGCGTCTCGTGGAACTCATGTCCGAACGTTGTGAGCGTTGCCTAGCCGTGTTGAGCTGAGTGGCGAGCGTGAAGGCATGTCCGGCTGCCGTGAGAATGGTGCTGGCGAATTCGCCGCCGGCCCGGATCTTGATTGCGTGGACCACGGTTGGGGCCAGGAGGGCCCAACCGTCAATTGAACGGGAGACCCTTGGCAAGTTTCTGGACTGCACGGCAGAAGGCGTCCCACCCCGGCGGGTACGCGTTCGAGCCCGAGGTCCTCAGTGATCGATCAGGCCACTCGATCACCAGGAACCACGAGGTGCCATCAAGGATGCTGCTTTCGGAATACGAGGGCTGCCATGACCAAACATCGATTTCCTCCAGCTCGGTGCGGAACCGATCCCAGCCAGAGGTTCCGGGCGAGATCTTTCTGGTTTCGCGTTCGCGCCCGTCTTCCGATGCCACGTATCGAATGAAGCCGCCATCGAGGTCGATGTTGTAGCTCGGACCGAAATGTCCACCAATCGCGAGCTGAAAGACCTCTGGGGCATACTCGCTTGCTTGATTCTCCCGGTCGGGGGATGCGCCATCCATCCCTGCCGACGTCCCTACTCGGTGTTCCGGCCACCGTCGGGCGATGAGGTGGGCGATTTCGGTTTCGTCGTCGATGCGGTCGGTGCCGATGTTGGTGCGCCACCAGAAGTTGCGTTTGTCGCCGCGGGTTTCGTAGACGGGATGGCCCGACGGGTTGATTCTCGCTCGGGCGATGTCATTGTCGTCGATGCTGTTGAAGTCCCATTCGACGAGGTCGGCTGCGGCGGCGCCGAGCCGGCCGATCAGGTTCTGAAGGTGCTGGCCCCATAGGTCTCGGTCGCCGCGTTCGCCACGTTTGGAGAAGGTGGCGTAGTCGTCTTCGAGGCCATGGATGGAGCCGTCGTCGGCGACCCCTATGAGCAGGGTGCCGCCGTAGGGGGAGTTGGCGAACCCGGCGATGGTTTTCATTACTGTGTCTTGGATGTAGCCGGCCTTCTCGGCTTTGCGGATGTCCCAGCGCAGGGTGGATTTGTATTCGAGGAGCTTGTCTTCTCTGTCGGGTCCGAGCAGTTCTCCGATCGGGCAGGAGTGCTGGTGGGCGACTCGGGCTTGCTGATGGATCCCCGGCAGGTAGCTGTTGAGCAACGCATCGCGTAGCCCGTCGTTGTCGAGCAGTTCGAACGCAAATTTCTCGTTGGTGGACAGCCGTCCGGTGAGGGCTCGTTTCCAGAGCTTGGCGAAGCCGACGGCGAACGCCTCTTTGTTGTTGGCTGCGGCTTGGGCTTGGATTTGGGGGTCGGCGATGAGGTCGGCGGCTACTTGGTCGGTGAACAGGCGATCGGCTTCGCTGAGGTTGAGTCCGAACCGTTCGTTGATCATGGCGATGATCTCCGACAGTGGTGCCTCGTCGAGGTCGTGGCGGCCGTCGCCTCCCCACACCGTGGAGAGTTCGCCGGCGGCGTCATCGAGCGACCCGTCACCTTCGAAGGTCTTCTCCATGGCCAGATGCGTGAGTTCGACTGCGCCTCCGAGGTCGACGCCGGTGCCGGGTTCGCGGCGTATCAGCCGGCTGAGCGCCCGGCAGTAGAGGTAGTCACGTTCGAGTTTGGTGTCGGTGAACGACACAACCTGCGACAAGAAGCTGTAGATCCGCACGAACCGGGTGCGCGCGTCGCGGAACTCGTCCTGGCGGGTCTCTTCGAGGGCAGCGAAACGGTCGACGGCGGGGGAGAGCGCTGCGTTGATTCGTTCGTGGTTTTTGTCGGCCCCGGTGAGCAGCAGCGACACGACCGTCTCGATCTCTTCGACGGCGAGCACCCCGAACGGTCCGAGTTCGGCGTGGGTGTCATAGAGCAGGTGAGGGTCGGTGGGCACCGCAATCGTGCGGGCGTACCACGGCTCGAACGCAGTCTGGATGTCCTCGACCGTGTTGCGGAAATCGAGCACGAACGTGCCGGTCTTGTCGGGGTGTATCCGGTTGAGCCTCGACAGGGTCTGCACCGCGGCCAGCCCGGACAGGGTCTTGTCGACGTACATGGCATACAGCTTGGGCTGGTCGAACCCGGTCTGGTATTTCTCGGCGACCACCAGGATCTGCCATTGGTCGGTGTCGAATTTGGCCGGGGTTTGCGAATCCGGGAAGCCGTTGACTTTCGATTCGGTGAGCTCATCGCCGCCGTCGCTCAATGTGCCGGAGAACGCCACCAGAGTGTGGACATCACCGATGCCATTGTCTCGGCAATACCGGTCGAGTGCTTGTTTGTATCGCAGCGCGTGGAGCCGAGAAGCGGTGACGACCATTGCTTTGGCCTGGCCGCTGATGCGGTGAGCGACATGACCCCGAAAATGCTTGACGATCACTTCGGCGCGTTGGGCAAGGTTGGCTTCATGCAAGGCCACGAACCGGGCGATCGCAGCACGGGCCGGCCCGGTGTCGAAGTCTGGATCGTCGGCGATGGCCTTGTCGATCTTGAAGTAGGTGCTGTAGGTGACGTAGTTGGCCAGCACATCAAGGATGAATTTCTCTTCGATGGCCTGGCGCATCGAGTAGAGATGAAACGGCTCGTACCGGGCCGTGTCGGGGTTGCGGGTGCCGAACAGTTCCAGGGTGCGTGCCTGAGGGTGTTGAGTTCTTTGTGTGAGGTGGTTCATCGATGAGACTGTCTGCCTTCGGGTGGAGTTTCAAAGGAGATCACAGATATGACCACGGATAGTGAAATTGTTGGGGGGCCGGCTGAGCTGGTTCTTGATGATCAGGCTCTTGATTTGTTGATGGCCCGG
>JAJRXJ010000062.1 GCA_024276355.1 Actinomycetes bacterium
GGCGCG
The DNA here is from genome assembly GCA_024276355.1 of Actinomycetes bacterium. Classification (GTDB taxonomy): domain Bacteria; phylum Actinomycetota; class Acidimicrobiia; order Acidimicrobiales; family Aldehydirespiratoraceae; genus SZUA-87. Next base: position 7 of record JAJRXJ010000062.1, read on the forward strand.
GGTCCTGGCAGGCAAGGGGCATGAGGTCAGGACCAGTGCCACCGGACACGAGGCCATCCAGTCGCTGCTGGAAGATCCCCCCGATGTGGTCGTGCTCGACCTGGGTCTGCCCGATGTCGACGGGGTCGATGTGCTTCGAATGCTGCGGTCGGTCCTCGACGTGCCCGTCATTGTCGCCACCGCCCGCGACGACGAGGAGTCGATCGTCAACGTCCTCGATGCCGGCGCCGACGACCATGTCATAAAGCCCTTCTCCGGCGATCAACTCGATGCGCGTATCAGGGCGGTCCTCAGGCGTGGAACCACCGTGGTGGAAACAGTTCCCGTCATGACCATCGGGGCCCTTGAGATCGATGTCTCCCGCCGCACGGTTTCGCTCGACGGCGATCAGATCGATCTGAGCCGCAAGGAATTCGACATTCTCGCGGTGTTGGCAGCTCATGCCGGTGAGGTGGTCAGCCGTGACCGCCTCTACGCCGAGGTCTGGAGGCAGCCCCTTGGCGGTGGCGACAAGACCCTCGATGTTCACCTGTCGTGGGTCCGCAGGAAACTGGGTGAATCGGCCCGCGAGCCAAGGTACATACACACGGTGAGAGGCGTTGGCGTCAAGATCGTCGACCCAGCAGAAACCCCGTGAGGGCCAGACTGGTTCTCCTGGCAGCAGCTGGGGCCACCATGGTTGCGGTGGCCTTCGTCGTGCCTCTGGCGGCACTGGTGTCGCGGGTCGCAGACGAGCGGGCGGTCAACGACGCAGAAAGCGACGTGCAGCTGGTGGTGGCGGGTTTGGGGGTCTCGCGCCAGCTCACCGACATAGAACTTGTGATCACCCGCACCGGATCGGGCGCTGAGGGCCGACTGGGCGTGCACTTCCCGGACGGCACCCTCGTGGGTGCACCCGGGCCATCGGACGGACGAGTCGAACAGGCATTCGCCGATCGCCGATCGATGACCGTGTCAACCACCGGCGGAAAGTCGGTGATCGTCCCGGTGGCACTGGGGCTCGACACCGTGGTCGTGAGGGCCGACATCGGGGCCGACCGTCTGAGGGCCGGGGTACACAAGGCGTGGGCGCTCCTGGGGATGGTGGGGGTACTTCTGGTGGGTGGATCGGTCCTGGTCACCGAGCGCCTGGCCCGCAACATCACCCGACCCATGAGAGAGCTGGAGGAGGTTTCGAGACGCCTGGCCTCCGGCGACCTCACCGTGAGGGCCCAGCCAGCGGGCCCCCCGGAGACCGCGGAACTCGGTCGGGCCTTCAACCACCTAGCCGAGAGAGTCGACGACCTGCTGCTGGCCGAGCGTGAGGAGGTGGCAGATCTGGCCCACCGCCTCCGCACGCCGCTCACGGCGCTGCGTCTGCGTCTCGATCTGGTCGACGACACCGAGTCCCGTGGCGAGTTGGTCGAACATGTCGACAGGCTCGAGCTGTCGGTCACCGAGCTGATACTCGAGGCCCGCCGAAGGTCCGGCCGCAATACCGAGGTGGTCGACATCGGAGCCGTGATTTCCGAACGAGTCGAGTGGTGGGGGCCACTTGCCGACGACGTGGGAATGACATGGAAGGTCGAGGTCAACACCCCGAGCAGTCTGGTGATGCTCGACCGGGAGGATCTCCAGGCCTCGATCGATGTGCTGATCGAGAACGTGTTCACCCATGTGGGGGCAGGAACGAGTCGCTTCGTGATCGACTCCATCGACGGTGGGATCAGGGTCAGGTGTGACGACGACGGCCCCGGGCTCGACCCCGGGTCGGTTGAGCGGGGTCGGTCCGAGGGCTCAACCGGGCTCGGCCTCGACATCGTCCGCCGGCTCACGGAGCAGGCCGGTGGCGTGTTCAGCGTCGGCGAAAGGCCCGAGGGCGGGGGTCGAATCGAAATGTGGTTCCCCGGGGTGTAATCCCCGGGGGTGTTCGTCGTTGTAAGGGGTGCCGGGTGGCAAATGCGTTCACCGCACGAAAGGACCCTCAATGCGTCGAAGTTTCTCCCCCCTCATGGGACTGTTGATCGCAGCTGTGATTCTGGCCGCCGTTCCGGCAGCCTTCGCGGCCGCCCCAAGCGGCTTTCCCTTCCGGCCCGATCCCCAACCGGTGGCCGCTCCTCCGGCACCACCAGCCACCCCCGCCCCTGTCGGTGTTGATGTGGCGCCGGATGCTCCGGGTCCCGTTGTCGACCTTCCGGGGGCTCCTGATACGAGGCCGGCGCACTTGGAGCCATCCGGACCTCTCGCGGGGCCGCCTGTTGCTCCCCCGGCCGACAGGCCGGATGTCCCCAACGAGATCAAGGCCAGGTGCGTCGGCTCGATCCGGGACACCGGAGAAGCCTCGGTCGAGTGCGGTTGGACGGCGCGCGAGGGCCTCGACGTCTTCGCTTGGCAGCTCTGGAAGCAGCAGGTGAGGCCCGGTCACGGAGACCGTGTCCTGGTATCCGAGCTGCGCCCCGAGAC
>JAJRXJ010000063.1 GCA_024276355.1 Actinomycetes bacterium
GAGACGACCAGCTACGTCGACAGCGATGTGGAGGTTCCGGCTCACTACGCATACGTGGTGTTGGGCGTCGACTCCGCCGGCAATGTCATTGCCCGCAGTGCACCCGCCCCGGTCCAGCTGGTCGACCCGCCTGTACACGATCGACCTCTGCGGCTCGAGTGTCGCCCGCTGATCACCATCGACGGAATCGACCCCGCGGTGACACCGTCACCATCGATTGGTTGCGAATGGTCACCGACCGACAATGAATCCGCTGTCGGCTACGTGTTGTGGAGAATGGTCGACGGCGGCGATCGGCAGGCCATCGCGAGGACCGGCCTCGACACCCTCCGTCATGTCGACACCGGCGTCACACTCGCCCAGAGGCTCACCTACGTGGTCACCGCAGTTGACTCGACGGGTGAGGTCGTGGCTCGCAGCCGGGAGGAGCATGTCGGGATTCCCGGTCCGCATCCCCGTCCGCTTCCCCCTATCCACATCCTTCCCGAGCCGGGACGAGGTCCCATCGTTCCGGAACCCCCCAAGCCGGTCGGCCCCGTCGTTCCGCCGCGGCCCATGCCGATGGACCCACCATCGGTCGGCACCCACCAGCCGAAGGCGGCGACTCCGCAGTCGCCTTCGAACTCCGGTGGGACCATGGCTCCGCCTGCCACAACCACAACGACTGCGACAGTCACGACCACAACGGCCAAGCCGGCCTCGCCTCGCACCAGCGCGAGCGGCTGACTGGTCGGGTGATCACCCATGCGGCAACATGCACCGTGCAGGAATCACCGCCTGATGACGTGCCGTTCGACGAGCGTGAGCTCGTCGAACGGGCGCGCCACGATGCAAACGCGTTTGCCGAGCTCTACCGCCGCCATGTCGGAGCCATCCATGTGTTCGTTTACCGCCGCACCGGTTCCAGAGAGGTGGCCGAGGATCTCACATCGGCCACCTTCGAACGGGCGCTCATGGGCATCGACGGGTTCAAGTGGCGTCCGGGAGGAGTGGCTCCGTGGCTGTTCCGAATCGCCTCCAACCAGGTCATCGATCACCACCGACGCCGAGGCCGCCACAGCGGAGAACGAGCGCAACGCGCCGCACAACGTCTTCATGAGCCGGTGTCGTTCGACACTGAGGATGCCATCGATTCGTTGCTCGATGCCGATCGGATGGCGCTGGTCAGGGAAGCGCTCGATCGGCTCAACCCCAGATACCAGAGGGTGTTGTCTCTCAGGTATCTCTCCGGGCTGGGCCACGAAGAGTCGGCCAGAGCCATGGGAGTGAGCATGTCACTCATGTCGGTGCTGACCCACCGGGCCACCAAGGCCCTGGGTCGGGAACTCGAGAAGCTGCAAAGGGAGGAATCGTGAGCAGCGAATACGAAGATCCGATCGACGCTCTCGCCGAACTGTTCGCCGAGCCCGATCCCGAACCAACCCCAGGATTTGTCGACCGCCTCGACACCGAGCTGCGGATCGCCCACGCCGAACGCAGCCGTACCACCGCGCCGAGCCCCCGATGGGGTCGACTCGGTGCCCTGGCATCGGTGGCGGCGATCGTGCTCGCAGTGGCAACCGCCGGTCTGGTGTGGAACGACCGTTCCGTGTCGTCCGCCCTGGAGATGACCGACGCGATTGGAGTGCAGGTGACCCTTCCCGACGGCTCCACCATCGAAGATCCCGCCGACGGGTTCGATCTACCCGAGGGTGCGATCATCGTCGTGAGCATCGGCGGATCCGTCACCATCGATGACGTTCTGCTGGGCGAGGGCTCCACCGTCACCGTGCGGGACGGATCGCTGGTGACCGATGTGGTCGTCACGACTTCCACCACGCCGACGACGGAATCTTCAGATCGAACCGAACGTCGAAACGACGACGGGTCGATGCCCGCGACGACGGCCACCAGCGAACCGCAAACCATGCCCGCCCCTCTGCCTCCCGTGGGTGAACCGGATCGGCCGGTTCGCCCTGATGAGCATCCCGGCGACCAGCCGGTGCCGGAACGGCCCCTTCCAACAGATCGTCCGACCCAGCCGGGTCGTGATGCGATCCATCCGGCACCACAACCCAACCCCCAGAAGGGCGGCCCCACGGTCACCATCGAGCCCCGACCTCTGGTCCCACCCGTGACCATCGAGCCTCCGCCCATCGCGCCGCCGAACCCGTCGACAGAGGTCGGTTTGAGCGTGCGCCGCCACGGCCGGACCCGCCGGGTCACCCTGAGATGGTCGACCGGGCCCGCCGCCGATGCTCGGTGGAGAAGCGTGGTCATCCGGTCCTCGGCAGATGCACCACCGGATTGGCCCCTCGGCCCGGGAATGGTGCTGCTGGGCCAGGCGCCGGTCGGTCATCCGGGAGAAGCGGTCGACGATGTTCCGCCGGGTACGGCGGTGGCCTCCTATCGAGTCGTGCTGCTCGATGCCGCGGGTGGTGTTGTGGCGAGGGGTGTGGTTCAGAGCGTCATGCTGGGGTGAACGTGGCCGGCAGGTGTTTCACCCCGTGGATGAAGCTCGACAACAACAAGTCGGGCGGCCCTGACGCCTCGATGTCGGGCACCCGGGCGAGGAGCTCGCGCCACATCAACCTGATCTCCCTGCGGGCCAGGTGTGCTCCCAGACAGAAATGGGGTCCCGGTCCGCCGAATCCCACGTGGGGGTTCGGGTCGCGCCGAACATCGAACGTGTACGGGTCGTCGAAGAGTTCTTCGTCGCGGTTGGCCGCCAGATAGAACATCGACACCTTGTCGCCCTCGCGGATCTGTTGGCCGTCGAGGATCGTGTCGGTCAGGGCGGTGCGCCGCATGTAGGTGACGGGGCTGGCCAGCCTCACGATCTCCTCGACCGCGGTGTGTTCGACGGTGTCGGGATCCTGCAACCAGAGCTGTTTCTGGTCGGGGTTGTCGGTGAGGTACTTGAGGCCCCAGGCGATGGCGTTGCGGGTGGTCTCGTTGCCGGCGACCACCAACAAGATGAAGAAGCTGGCGATCTCGGCCTGGGTGAGTTGTTCGCCGTCGACGGTGGCGTTGACGAGAATGGTGGTGAGGTCATCGGCATCGCCACCCTTCTTCGATTCGGCCACGTCGTTCATGAGCTCCGACAGGCCCTGACCGGCCAGCAGCAGGGAGGTGAGAATGTCGTGTTGGTCGGGAACGTATTCGGGGTCACCGCCGCCGAGGATGATGTTGGTCTGCTCGAACACGAACTCGATCTGGCTTTCGGGTATGCCCATCAGGTCGCAAACGATCTGCAGAGGCAGTCGGGCGGCCACGTCGACCACGAAATCACATTCGCCGCGATCGATGATCCGGTCGACGATGCGTTGGGCCTGGAGGGCCACGCCGTCTTCGAGCTTGGCCAGCATGCGCGGGGTGAACCCGGCCGACACGAGTTTGCGCAGACGGGCGTGGCGGGGGTCGTCCATGGCGATCATCGAGCCGAAGAACTCGTTGAACTCCGGGGGCGCGTCGATCACCGTGACCCCTGCTGCCGACGAAAATATCTCCGGCTGTTTCGAGACCTCGAGTATCTGGGCATGGCGGGTGACCACCCATGAGCCGGGGCCCTCGGGAAAGTCGATGTCGACCGGAACCGGAGGCTCGGGATGAAATGACAGCGGGACCGCACGCAGGGCCGCCAGGTCGGCTTCGATCTCTGCCTCCGGTCTGACCCAGAATTCAGGTGTGATCGGGTTCGGCAGGTCGGTCTGTACTTGGTTCATAGTCCTCCGATGACGAACAAAAGGTAGAGCGCGGTCTCGATCACCACCAATCCTGCGCCCACCAGCCCGGCCCGGCGCCAGCCCACGTCGACGGAATCCTTGCGACTCATGCCGAACAACATGGGGGCCACGAGCGGGGAAGTGTACGCCACCATGGTCGCGGGAGTAAGCAGGATGGCTGCGCACAGGAGGATTGGCTTGATGACGTTGGAGGCCGAAAAACCCCCGCCGCCCCGGTCGAAGACTTCGGATCCGGGATCGGGCGGTGGCTGGGTCATCCCAACACTCTACGAACCGTGGTGATCAGCCAGTCGAGGTCGTGGTCGGAGATCACCAGGGCGGGTTTGAACTGGAGCACGGAGGGATCGTTGCCGGCGAAGAAGCTGTAGACCCCCTCGTCGAAGAGAGTCTTCATCGCAGCCATGCCCCCCATCGGCTCGCTGAACTTCAGCCCGGTGAGCATGCCCCGGCGACGAATCTCGAACGGTCCGTCCTCGAGCCCCCGACCGATGCGATCACCGACTTCGCGAACCCGGGCGAGAAACCGAGGATCCGTGATGATGTCGAGAACCGTTGAAGCGGCAACACATCCGAGTTCGGCGCCACCGAAGGTGGATATGTGGGAGAACGGCTCGTCGCTGGTGAAGCTATGAACCTCGGCGGTCATCAGCGTGGCCGCGATGGGGTATATGCCACCACCGAGACCCTTGCCCGCGACCACCATGTCGGGTTCGATCGACTCCTGCTCGTGGTACCACACCGTGCCGGTTCGGCCGAGCCCGGTCTGCACCTCGTCGATGATCAACAGGGTGCCCCGGTCGCGACACAGTCGCTCGACCGCGGGGAGATATCCGGTCTCGGGCATGGGGAACCCCAAGGTGGCGGGAATGGCCTCGAGAATCACCGCGGCGGTGTTGTCGTCGACAGCGGCGCTCATCGAGTCGATGTCGTTGTAGGGCACCTGGTCGAAACCGGGCACCACATGACGGAACGGATCGCGGAACTTGGCCTCCCCGGTGGCCAACGCCAAACCGGTATGGCCGTGGTAGGCGCCCTCGACCGACACGATCCCGTCGCGGCCGGTGGCGTGACGCGCCGCCTTGATGGCCAGATCGATGGCTTCGCCTCCCGAGGTGCCGAACACGACCCCGGTGAGTCGGCCGCCGGTGGAGTCGACCAATCGCTGAGCCGCTGCAGCGCGGTGGGAGGACACCAGATGATGGTTGCCGATGTCGATGTGATCCATGGCGTCGCGCACCGCGGCGATCACCTGCGGGTTGCGGTGGCCAAGATTGAACACGCCGCCGTTGCAATGGCAGTTCACATACGACTTGCCGGTGAACGCATCACTGAACCTGACCCCTTCGCGTTCTCCCATCACCAACTGCATGTCGGCCATCTTCCAGGTGTCGACGCGCCCGGCGTCGACATGACGGTGGTACGACTCCTCGACCGCCTCGCGGTCGGGAAACCCGGCATTGTCGGATGTCATGACTTCGTCTCCGAGTAGTCGGTGGATGCGGGCACGAGAAACTGATAGCGCCTCCGACGGATGTGGCGCTGCCACCACCGGTCGATCTTCTTGAGCCGGTGGAGCTTCACCCAGAGCTTGGCTTCCTTGTCGTACTGGGCCCTGAGCGACGACTCGTCGATCGGGTCGTCGAGGCGGGCGTTGGCTGCCTTCACCACCACCGGAATCCAGTCTTCGAGATGGTCCTTGTGGAGGTTCATGGCCAGATCGGTGAGGGTCCACCGGGGTTTGGCCCATCGGGCGATGATCTTCGGTCCGGCCTTGCGCTGGGTGGCACGAACCACCCAGGGCAGTGCGCCGATGAACATGTCGAGGTCGAGCAATGGCCGGCCGGTCTCGTCGAACACGAACGGGGTGTTCACGTCGAGGTTGACGGCTCGCCCGTCGATCCACGCCCAGTTGGTGATCTGGGCGTCGATACCGGTGTGGCCGTCGGTGCAGGCCATCACTGCATCGATGATCGAGTCGATCAGGGGATGACCGACAGCGGGGTCGGCAGCACGCAACACGTTGGGGGCGAGCGTGGCCCGGTCGAGAACCGGCTGCACCAGATAGCCGATACAGCTCCCGGAAGGTCCGGGTATGGCCCTGACCTCGGTGGGGACGATCGACACTCCGGCATCCTCGAGATGGCGGATGTAGCCGGTGACGAGATCTGCGTAGCCGTCGAACGCCGCACGATCGGCAAAGGGCGGCATGCGCTTGACAGCCCACCGGGGCGAAGCCGACGGCCAGCCGACGGCCACGGACACCTCGCCGTATCCGAGGATCTCGAGGGCAGTGTGATCGTCGGTGTCGAGCGCCGTGCCAACGGCGGCCTCGACCAGTTGGAGCTCTGTCTCGGATATGGATTCCACGGCAATTGTTTACACCGTGGTTGGGTCTCGCTTCCTCTTCGGAGAAGGTCGCGATCTAGTCTGCGGCCATGTGCGACACGTTTGCTTCGATCGGCTCCGGCGGCGCCCTGTTTGCGAAGAACTCCGACCGCGGACCCCGCGAACCACAGGTCATCGAGTTCCGGCCGCCGCGCCGCTCGACCGGAACCATCGAGACCCAATACATCGAGATCCCCGATGCCGATGCATGTGCGATGGTTCTTTCGCGCCCGACCTGGCTCTGGGGGGCCGAGCACGGGGTCAACGAACACGGCCTCGCCATCGGTAACGAAAGGGTCTATTCAGCCCGTGACCTGTCGGGCCCCCCGGCTCTCATCGGCATGGACCTAGTGAGGCTGGCCCTGGAACGGGCCCGTACCGCCGCCGATGGGGTCGATGTGATCACCGACCTTCTCACCCGGTTCGGGCAGGGTGGCTCCGGAGTGCCCGATGACGACGACCCGTACGACTCATCGTTCCTGCTGGCCGACGCCGGCGACTGCTGGGTTGTCGAGACCTCCGGACGCGACTGGGTGGCCGGGCGCGCTGACGGCCACGCAGCCATTTCCAACCGGTACACACTCGGTTCGGCCTGGACCACCGGATCCGGTGCACTGGCCGACGGGGAGTCAGTCGAGCTGTGGCACCAGACCTCGGTCGACACCCGGCTCGCGGATCATCGCTTGTCGGCCACCGGATCCTGCGCGATGGCCTCACCGACCCCGGAAGACGCCGTGGCCACGCAGCGCTTCCACGGCACGGTTCCGTGGGGTGCCCCCGGACGTGGCGACACCGCGGAGCTCCCGCCTTCCGAACTCGGCGATGATCTGTCCGGAATCACGGTCTGCATGCACATCCCCGGCTACCAGGCGACCACGGCGGCGATGATCTGTTCGATTCCGGCCGACGACAACCCGATCAGGATCTGGGGCTGCCTGGGTTCGCCGTGCTGTGGGGTCTACGTGCCATTCGTCTTCCCCCACGTCCCGGCGGTGCTGTCGGACCTCGACACCGTGGCCAGGTTCGCCGATCTGCGCGACATGGTCGAGGCCGACCACGAGGTGCTCCACTCGGTCAGACAGGTCCTGGATCCGCTGGAACATGAGCTCTGGTCGAAGTTCGCGGAGACGTGGGGTTCGGATCGGGACGGTGACCCGCAGGAATTGAACCTCCTCGCCTCCGAGGGGATCGACGAGGCATTGACCCGGCTGGGGGTATGAGGGCGTCGAGCACCCGAAAAGAGACCTTCGGCCTCGTGCCACCGAGGGTGGGGGTGATACCTTCACCATCCCCGACGCGTCCGGAGCATCGAGATGGATCAACCAGCATCCGATCCCTATGAGCTTGCTTCATCGGCGGCATCGGAATTGGCCCGCCGTTCCGGGCTTGATCGCCACGATGCCGTGGTGGTGCTCGGCTCCGGATGGGCAGCCGCCGCCGACGAACTGGGTGAACTGGTGGCGGACACCCCTCTCGGCGATCTGCCCGGATTCCCCACTCCCACCGTGGCCGGCCACCTCAACCTGGCCCGATCGGTCACCATCGGAGCTGTCCGTGTGCTGGTACTCGGCGGCCGTTCCCACCTATACGAGGGTCACCCTGCATCCACCGTCGTCCACGGCGTCCGCACTGCGATCGCGGCCGGATGTCGCACAGTGGTTCTCACCAACGCGGCCGGTGGGTTCAACCCGCAGTGGACCGTTGGCCAACCGGTGTTGATAGGCGATCAGCTCAATCTCACCGGCACCTCCCCCATGCTCGGCCCGCCACCCCCTCCCCACAAACCCCCCCGCTTCGTCGACCTCACCGAGGTCTACTCTCGTCGCCTGCGCGACCTGGCCCGAGCGGTCGACCCCGGTCTGCCCGAGGGGGTCTATGCCGGGCTGGTCGGCGGGGCCTACGAGACTCCTGCCGAGATACGCATGTTGCGCGCCATGGGAGCCGACATGGTCGGAATGTCGACCGTGTTGGAGGCGATCGCGGCTCGTCACCTGGGTGCGGACGTTCTCGGGATCGCCTTGGTCACCAACCCTGCCGCCGGGCTCACGGACGAACCGCTCGATCACACCGACGTGTTGAACGCGGCGCGCGAGGCGACCCCACGAATGGTGGCTCTGCTGCGTGGTGTTCTGGAGAAACTGTGAGCGCCATTCCATCGGCAGCCGATTGGCTGGCCGCCGACCCCGACCCCACCACAAGGACGGAGCTCGAGGCGCTGATTGCCGAGGGTGGTGGCACCCTCCGCGAACGCTTCGCCTCGCGGCTGGCCTTCGGCACAGCCGGTCTGCGAGGTGCGCTGGGTGCCGGCCCAACGCGCATGAACCGGGTTCTAGTACGAATGACCGCGGCGGGGGTGGCCCGGCGTGTCGTGGCTGAGGGGGGCACCACACTGGTCGTGGCGCACGATGCCCGCCACAACAGTTCGGTGTTCGCCGACGACACGGCCCGGGTCGCGGCAGCCCATGGGCTCGCAGTGTCGGTCATCCGAGGACCCCACCCGACCCCGGTCCTGGCGTTCGCTGTCCGAGAACTCCGAGCTCACGCCGGGGTGATGATCACTGCCAGCCACAACCCGAAGGCCGACAACGGCTTCAAGGTCTACTGGATGGACGGGGCCCAGATCGTTCCTCCGATCGACTCCGAAATTGCCTCGGAGATCGATGCCGTCGGACTGCTGTCGGACTCCGATCTGGCCGACCCCGACGACCCCAGAATCCACGACACCGACGATGATCTCATCTCTGGGTATGTCAACTCGGCCACGGGAGTGATCAGCTCCTCATCGCCACGCGACCTGAACGTGGTTTACACGCCGGTTCACGGAGTTGGGCGCGAGGTCTTCCTGCGGGCATTCGCTGCTGCCGGGTTTCCCGAGCCCCTCGTGGTGCCCGAGCAGGGCGACCCAGACCCCGACTTCCCCACGGCGGCCTTCCCCAATCCCGAAGAGCCAGGCGTTCTCGACCTCGCGACGGCATTGGCTGCCACACGCGGCGCCGACATCGTGATCGCCAACGACCCCGATGCCGACCGTCTGGGGGTGGTCGTGCCCACCGACGATGGGTGGCGCCCGCTCACCGGAAACGAAATCGGCTGCCTGCTGGCCGAACATGTCCTGTCGTCGGGCCGGGGCCACGATCGAATCGTGGCCACCACGGTCGTGTCGTCGCGGTTGCTCTCAAAGATCGCGGCTCATCACGAGGTCCACTTCGAGGAGACTCTCACCGGTTTCAAATGGATCATGCGGCCGGCCATCGAACGTACCGATCTGAGGTTCGTCTTCGGCTACGAGGAGGCGCTGGGCTACTGCGTGGGCGACGTGGTTCGAGACAAGGACGGCATCAGCGCCGCCCTGGCCTTCGCCGAGATGGCAGCCACCGCCAAGGCCGACGGCTCCTCCATCCCGGCTATGCTGGACGAACTTCACCGTCGACACGGCGTCCACGAAACCTCACAACGGTCCATGCGATTCGAGGGCAGCGACGGACCCGAGAAGATGGATGGGCTCATGCACCGGTTGAGGTCCGACCCTCCCCGGGCCATCGGAGAATTGGTGGTCGAATCGGTAACCGATCTGCTCGACGCCGATACCGGCTTGCCGCCGACCAACGCGTTGATTCTCGACCTGTCGGGCCCCACCAGGTTGGTGGTTCGACCGAGCGGCACCGAGCCCAAGCTGAAGATCTACGGAGAGGCGGTGAACACGGTGCTTGGCGATCGGAGTTCTTCGCAGATCGAGTTGGCTCGAAGGCTGGCCTCGCAACGTCTGTCGCAGGCACTCGACGCCACCATCGCCTTGCTCGACTTTCAACCCGCCACTTGAGGCAGACTTCCACCGTGACAAACGAACTCGACTCCGTCCCCGGCATCCCCACATTTCGGCCGACCACCGGCCGCGGTGTCAATCTGCGGGTCACCCCGGTCGACGAGGTGGCCATCGAGGCCCGTGCCAAAGCGCTGTCGACCAGGTCGATCAAGAAGTCCTCCAAGCGAGCCGCCCTCAACCTGACGATCTCGTGCATCGATCTCACCACCCTGGAGGGAATGGACACCGCCGGTCGAGTTCGCGCCTTGTGCCGCAAGGCCCTCACCCCTGACCCGGCCGACATGTCCGTGCCATCCACCGCCGCGGTGTGCGTGTATCCGACCATGGTCTCGGCCGCAGCGGCAAACGTGGCCGGTTCGGGTGTGAAGGTGGCGAGCGTGGCCGGAGCATTTCCGAGCGGACTGTCATCGCTGGATGTTCGTATGGCCGACATTCGGGCCGCCGTGTCCGCCGGAGCCCACGAGATCGACATTGTTCTTGAGCGCGGTGACTTCTTCTCCGGCCACTACGGCCACGTGTTCGACGGTATCGCCGCAGCCAAGGAGGCCTGCGGGTCGGCTCATCTGAAGGTGATTCTCGAGACCGGCGAACTCGGCACCTACGACCAGGTGCGGCGGGCATCGATGCTGGCCATGGCGGCCGGCGCGGACTTCATCAAGACCTCCACCGGCAAGGTGTCCAAGAACTCCACGCTCCCTGTCGCCTTGTGCATGGCTGAGGCGATCCGTGATTATCGGGAGCAGACCGGAGAAGTGATCGGCCTGAAGGTGGCCGGCGGAATCCGCACCGCCAAGCAGGCGTGGCACTACCTGGTGATGGTCAACGAGACCCTCGGGTCCGATTGGCTCAACAATCGAAGATTCAGGATCGGTGCATCGAGCCTCCTCAACGACTGCCTTCTGCAGCTCCAGAAACTCGAAACCGGCCGATACTCCGGCCCCGACTACGTGAGTGTTGACTGATCGTGACCGACGAGACCCACCCCGTACCCTCAGACCCGTCACACGGCTTCAGCCTGGAGTACGCCCCGGCGCCGGAGTCCACATCGGTGGTCACGATCGCCGACGACTACGGCCTGTTCATCGACGGCGAGTTCGTCGAGCCAAGATCCGACCAGATGTTCCCGACCGTGTCGCCGTCGGCCGAGACCCACCTGGCCAACGTGGCGGCGGCATCGGCAGCCGATGTCGACCTGGCGGTGGGCGCCGCCCGCCGATCACACACCGATGTCTGGGGGTCGATGCCCGGCCGGGAGCGGGCCAAGTATCTCTACCGGATCGCCCGGCAGCTCCAGGAGCGGGCCCGCGAGTTCGCGGTACTCGAGACTCTCGACGGCGGCAAACCGATCAAGGAGAGCCGCGATGTCGACATCCCCCTGGCGGCGGCTCATTTCTTCTACTACGCCGGTTGGGCCGACAAGCTCGAGTACGCGTTCCCGGGGCGGTCGGTGTCCCCGAGGGGAGTGGCCGGCCAGATCATCCCTTGGAACTTCCCGATGTTGATGCTGGCGTGGAAGGTTGCTCCGGCTTTGGCGGCCGGCAACACCGTCGTCCTCAAACCCGCGGAGACCACGCCCCTCACCGCTCTGCTTTTCGCCCAATTGCTGCAAGACGTCGGTCTGCCCCCGGGTGTTGTCAACATTGTCACCGGGGCGGGCGCCACCGGAGCTGCGCTCGTCGACCATCCCGATGTCGACAAGCTGGCGTTCACCGGTTCAACGGCGGTGGGCAAGCAGATCCAGCGGGCCGCGTTGGCCAGAGGTGTGCCGGTCACCTTGGAGCTGGGCGGCAAGGCGGCCCACATCGTGTTCGAGGACGCGGCCATCGACCAGGCAATCGAGGGGGTCATCAACGGTATCTACTTCAACCAGGGACATGTCTGCTGTGCGGGGTCCCGGTTGCTGGTGCAGGAGTCGATCGCCGAGCCGTTTGTGGAGAAACTGAAACGCCGTCTCGCCACCGTGAGGGTGGGTGACCCGCTCGACAAGAACACCGACGTGGGCGCCATCAACTCTTCGCAACAGTTGGCCAAGATCACCGAACTGGTCGAGGTCGGAGTGGCGGAGGGGGCCGAGCTCTTCCAGCCCGACTGCGTCCTCCCCGACAGCGGCTGGTTCTTCCGGCCGACGATCCTCACCAACGTGCAACAGACCCATCGGATAGCCCGCGAGGAAGTGTTCGGACCGGTGTTGTCCGTCCTCACCTTCCGCACCCCGGAGGAGGCGGTGGCCAAGGCCAACAACACGCCATACGGGCTGTCCGCCGGGATCTGGACCGAGAAGGGGTCGAAGATCCTGTGGATGGCCGACCAGCTGAAGGCCGGGGTGGTGTGGGCCAACACCTACAACCAGTTCGACCCGACCAGCCCGTTCGGTGGATACAAGGAAAGCGGCTTCGGCCGCGAGGGGGGACTCCACGGACTGGCTCCCTATCTGTCAGTCGGCCCGATGGGAGGGCAGATCCGATGAGCGACCGGCTCGATGTGCAAAAGACCTACAAGTTGTTCATCGGAGGTGCCTTCCCCCGCTCCGAGTCGGGGCGTACCACTGAGGTGATGGCCACCGATGGTTCGTTCGTGGCCAACGTCGCCAGGGCGTCGCGCGAGGACCTGCGCGACGCGGTGAAGGCCGCTCGGGGTGCCCAGTCCGGTTGGGCAGGGCGCACCGCGTACAACCGCGGCCAGATCCTGTATCGCATCGCCGAGGTGATGGAGGGGCGCCGGGCCCAGTTCGAGGCCGAACTCGTCACATGTGGTGCCTCGGCCGCTGACGCCGGGGCCGAGGTTGACGCGGCGATCGACGCGTGGGTCTGGTACGCCGGGTGGTGCGACAAGTTCCAACACGTGGTCGGCACCGTCAATCCGGTCGCCGGGTCATTCTTCAACTTCACGGTCCCGGAGCCAACGGGCGTGGTCGGAGTGGTCGCGCCCGAACGGCCGTCGCTGTCAGGGTTGGTGGCCAGGTTGGCACCGGTGCTGGTGGGAGGCAACACCGCGGTGGTGATTGCCGGCGAGTCGGCTCCGTTGGCATCGATCAGCCTGGCCGAGACCATTGCCACCTCCGATGTGCCCGGGGGAGTGATCAACATCCTCACGGGACCCAAGACCGAACTGTTGCCGTGGCTGCTGGGTCACATGGATGTCAACGCCGTCGATCTCACCGGTGCGCCGAGCGATCTCGACCCGGGGGTGCTCGACTTGGCGGTCGAGAACGTGAAGCGGGTGATCCGCCGGGCGGTCACCGACCAGTGCCCGGAAGCGATCACCGACTTCTGCGAGATGAAAA
>JAJRXJ010000064.1 GCA_024276355.1 Actinomycetes bacterium
ATGGCGATCGGATCGTTCTCCAGCGTGTCCCTCGACCCGCCGCTGGTGATGTTCTGCCCGGCCAAGTCGTCTTCGACCTGGAGTCGGATCAGGCAGAGCGGAAGCTTCTGTGTGAACGTGCTCGGCCATCACCAAAAGGAGATCTGCGGGCAGTTCGCCGGCAAGGACCCCGACAAGTTCGCCGGGATCGACTGGACGGCCGGCCCCACGGGCTCACCCGTGATCGCCGACTCCATCGCATGGATCGACTGCGAGATTCACGCGGTCCACGACGGCGGCGACCACGACATCGTGGTCGGGTTGGTGAAGGCACTCGACGGCGATGCCCATCACGGTCCGTTGTTGTTCTTCAAGGGCGGATATGGCCGCTACGAGGATCTCTGACACATGGCCGTTTACGCGCTTGGCGATTGGTCGCCGCAGATACATCCGAATGCCTACATCAGCCCGGAGGCCACCATCATCGGTCATGTGGTGATCGGCGAGCAGTCGAGTGTGTGGCCCGGTGCTGTCATCCGCGGCGATGAGAACCTCATAGACATCGGAGCGTTCACATCCGTTCAGGACGGCGCCGTGATCCACTGCACTGATCAGTATCCGACCATCGTCGGTGATTGGTGCACCATCGGCCACTTGGCCCATCTCGAGGGTTGCCGAGTCGAGGACCACGCCCTCGTTGGTTCGGGTGCGATCGTTCTCCACGACGCGCTCATCAGATCACATGCGCTCGTCGGCGGAGCCGCGCTGGTGCCCGGGGGCATGGAAGTGCCTCGATGCGCGATGGCACTCGGCGTGCCGGCGAGGATCCGTCCTGATGCCGTGGCCGAGGGAGACAACGACATCAACGCACGCAAGTACGTCGAGAGAGGCAATCACTACCGGGCCGAGCTGCGCGAAGTCGGCGATCAATGAGTTCGCGGCCGTTTCGGCTGCTGGTGGTCTGTACCGCCAACATCTGTCGCTCTCCCATGCTGGAGGCCATGGTCTCCGCTTTGGTCGAAGAACGCGGCCTGCCCATGACCGTGTCATCCGGGGGCTTTTTGTTCGATGGCGAACCGGCTTCGCCGACGGCCGGCGAGGTGATGGCCGAGCGAGGATTCGACATCAGCGGCCACCGAAGTCGAATCGTCTCCGAAGAGATGGTTGCCCAGAGCGATCTGATTCTCACGATGGAGCGGGCCCATGCGAGAAAGCTGGTCGTACTTCGCCCGGAAGCCACCGCGAGGATTCACACCGCCGCCGGCTTCGCGGCGAGTGTCTCCGGGCTGGTCCCTCCGCCCGGCCCACACGAATCACCCCACGGCATCGTCGACCGTGTGGCTGAGCTTCGGTCCTCCAGCCGGCTGCTGGGTTCAGGCAACGACGACATCGCCGACCCGCACGGTCGACCCCGGCGGGTCCATCGCGACACCGCCGACCGTCTGCAGGTCATCACCGACGAGTTGGTTGCCGGATTGTTCCCGGTCTGAGGGCCGATGGCGGCCGGTTGGCCGGCTGTGACGATGAAGCTCCCCCGGGGTTTGTTACTATCTACGTAGTAGAAATTACGGCTTGCCTCACCGATGGAGATTTGAACATGACCTCTACCGACCTGAGCGTCGATCTGAGTCGTTACAAGCTTGGCTGGAGCGACGAGGAAGACTACGTGTTCAAGCCCAAGAAGGGGCTCGACGAGGAGATCCTCAAAGAGATGTCGTGGCTCAAGGGCGAGCCTCGATGGATGCTCGACTTTCGCCTGAAGTCGCTCGAGCGGTTCGAACGTCGCCCGATGCCATCATGGGGCGGCGATATGTCGGGCATCGACTTCAGCGACATCTACTACTACATCAAGCCCACCGACACTCTCTCCGACGACTGGGAAGATGTTCCCGACGCCATCAAGGACACCTACGAAAAGCTCGGCATTCCCGAGGCGGAGCGCAAGTATCTCGCTGGAGTCACCGCCCAGTACGAGTCCGAGGTCGTCTATCACCGCAACCGTGAAGACCTCGAGGCCCAGGGCGTGCTGTTCACCGACATGGACACGGCCCTGAGGGAACACCCCGAGATCGTCAAGCAGTATTTCGGCAAGATCATTCCGCCCAACGACAACAAGTTCTCTTCGCTCAACTCGGCTGCCTGGTCGGGTGGCTCGTTCATCTACGTGCCTCCCGGAGTCGAGGTCGAGATGCCGCTGCAGGCGTACTTCCGGATCAACGCCGAGAACATGGGCCAGTTCGAGCGCACGCTGATCATCGCCGACGAGGGCTCGAAGGTCCACTACATCGAAGGTTGTTCGGCGCCCACCTACACCTCCGATTCGCTTCACTCCGCGGTCGTCGAGATCATCGTGAAACCGTCGGCGCGTGTCACCTACACCACGATCCAGAACTGGTCCGACAACGTCTACAACCTGGTCACCAAGAGGGCATGGGTCGAAGCCGAGGGCCACATGGAGTGGATCGACGGAAACATCGGTTCCCGTCTCACCATGAAGTACCCGGCCGTGGTGCTCGCGGGCCCCAAGGCCAGCGGTGAGGTCCTCTCGGTGGCCTACGCCGGGCCCGGGCAACATCAGGACACCGGTGCCAAGATGACCCATCTGGCTCCCGAGACAACCTCCAAGATCGTCTCCAAGTCGATCTCGCAGGGTGGCGGTCGCAGCAGCTACCGCGGTCTGGTGCGGGTCGAGGAAGGTGCTCACGGCTGCAAGAGCCACGTCCAGTGCGACGCACTGATTCTCGACGAGGACTCGATCTCCGATACCTACCCCTACATGGAGGTCGGAACCGGAGACGCCATCATCGGCCACGAGGCCACCGTGTCACGGGTCGCCGATGAGCAGCTCTTCTATCTCCAGAGCCGTGGCCTCACCGAGGAGCAGGCCATGGGCATGATCGTCAACGGCTTCATCGAGCCCGTCACCCGCACGCTGCCAATGGAGTACGCGGTCGAGTGGAGCCGCCTGATCGAGCTCCAGATGGAAGGCAGCGTCGGCTGAGTTCGGGCCCCTCCCACCCGCGTCCGCGGCCGGAATCGGCCGTGTGGACCGTGCATGGTTCGCGTTCGGTGTACCAAAGCTGGTGGGTGGAGCTGCACATGGTCGATGTCGAGCTCAACTCGGGACGTCGGTTCGAACACGAGGTCATTCGCGTGCCTCGAGAAGCCGTGGGCACAGCGGTTGTGGTCGATGACCACCTGCTGATGATCTGGCGCCACCGGATGATCCCCGACACCTGGGGTTGGGAAGTGCCGGCCGGGGTGATCGACGAGGGCGAGACCGTGGCCGAGGCGGCCGAGCGCGAGGTGCTAGAGGAGAGCGGCTGGAAATGCGGCCCGGTCAGGCTCTGCTTCGCGTGGCATCCGACCTCGGGAATGAGCGATCAGCGATTTCATCTCTGTCGCTCGGAGTCGGCACAACTCATCGGGGATCCCTCCGACATCGACGAAGCTGCCGAGGTGGCCTGGATACCGCTGGCCGATCTGCGAACCATGATCAGCGCCGGGGAGATAGTCGACGGACTCACCATGGTGGCGGTTCTCGACGTTCTCGGGGATCGGTCGCGGGGGACACCCGATTAGGCGGCCGGATATGGCACGATGGGCGGATGCCGATGCGTCAGGACTGCAAATACTTCGAGTCGCGTAGCTACCCCAACGGCGACACGGTGAGAAAGTGCGATCTCGATCTCGCCCCCGAGGCCCCTTGGCGTTGCCCCGACGACTGCCCGAAGTTCACCCGCAGATTGGCCGACGTGAACTGGAGCCATGGTTCGCTGATCACCCCGGAGACTCCGGCCGAGCCCGAGAGTGTCGGCGTGGACGAAAGCATCGGGGCTTTGCTCGATGCCGCCGAGGACATCATCAACGATGCCGGGCCACGAGTGATGGCCGATCTCGACAAGGAGCGGAGTCGTCGGCGTGGTCTGAGAGGAAAGCTTCGAAAGTCTCCAGACTCCGGAGATGGAGCCCGGGGCCGGGCAAATCGCAAGCCGAGGAAGCGCGGTGGCGAGGGGATCGCCGACAAGTTTCGCAGGCGTTACCGCAACGGTCGCTGACCCCGGGCGGGTTCGCTCCGGACCCGATCCGGTGTACGGATCGACGCGTTGAGAATTACCACTACGCGGGTAGTATAAATCCCTGTTTCCGGCCACTCGGGCCGGGTGTTGTGGAGCGTGTTTCACTGTGAGCGACTTCTCGCCGGAATCAGCAAGAAAGATCGACGGACCCCACTGGATGGTCGAGCGACGTGTCGCCGCGGCCCGGGCGCTGTCGGAGACCGAGGTGCCCACCACGGCGCTCGAGGAATGGCGCTACAGCCCCATAGACAAGCTCGACTTGTCGCGCTACAGCCCGGTATCGGGCCTCGCCGATCCGCCGATGGTTCAGCTCCATGTGGAGCCGGCTGCGATCGTGCGCATGGTCAACGGCGGAATCGTCATGGTGGAGGTCGACGGCGAGGTGGCAGCCAAGGGAGTCCACGTGGGCTCGCTGTTCGATCATGAAGACGGCCGGCAGCTAATCGGGTCGGTTGCCGATGGTGCTGCCGACTACTTCACCCGTCTCAACGACTCGTTTGCTCCCGATCCGGTCCTGGTTCACGTTCCACGCGGCGTCGTGATCGATCGGCCGATCGTGATCACCAATCATTCCGCGGGTGAGGGATCCGCGGTCTTTCCCCGCTTGGTGGTCAGAATCGAAGAAGGCGCGAGCGCAACGATTCTTGATCGCCAGACCTCGGACGACAACCACGATCTCCTGGTCTGCCCGGTTGCGGAATTCGATCTTGCCGATGGCGCGCAGCTGGGCTACCTCAATGTCCAACAGCTCTCCGAGTCGGCCTGGCAGATAGCAAGCCAGTTGTCCCGTGTCGGCAAGCAGGCCACCATCACCGCGGCCACCGCCGGCCTCGGTGGCGCATACGCCCGTACAAGGGCCGACACCCGCCTGGTCGGCCGCGGCGCCCACGGCAATCTGCAGGCCCTCTATTTCGGCGATCGCGACCAGTCGCTCGACTTTCGCACCTTTCAGGATCACGTGGCCCCCGACACGAGCTCGAACCTCCTGTACAAGGGCGTCATCGGCGGACGCTCACGAAGCGTCTACACCGGCCTGATACGTGTGAGGCCCGGTGCCCGCGGCACCAACGCCTACCAGACCAACCGGAACCTCAAGCTCGGTCCGGATGCCTGGGCTGAATCCGTACCCAATCTCGAGATAGAGAACAACGACGTCAAGTGCAGCCACGCCTCATCGGTGAGCCCGGTCGACGAAGATCAGCGGTTCTACCTGGAGAGTCGAGGCGTCACCACCGCCGATGCCGAGCGACTCATCGTCGGAGGGTTTCTCGACGAGGTACTTCAGGCCCTTCCGGTTGCGGCGGCCGTGCCCTCGCTCAAGGCGGCATTGGCAGCCCGCATAGCCGAGGCCACCGATGGCGGTGACGACAATGTCTGACCACATGGTCATGAGGCTCGACTCGATCGAGGACGGGTCGGCCGCGAAGGTGGAAGTCGAGGGCCGCACGGTCGCTCTCATAAGGCTGGGCGAGTCCGTTTACGCCATTGGCGACACCTGCAGTCACGAGGAAGTATCGCTATCGGAGGGCTTCGTCGATGCCGGCGAGTGCACGATCGAGTGTTGGCGCCACGGGGCGTCATTCGATCTCAAGACCGGCGCGCCCACCAGCCTTCCGGCCGTGAAGCCCGTCCCGACCTACGAGGTCAGAGTCGTCGATGGCGAGATCTGGGTGGCCGTTTCGGCCGAGAGTGAGAGTGTGTAATGAGCGAATTGGTGGTTGAAGGTCTCCGGGCCTCGGTCCAGGGCAAGGTCATACTCGACGGAGTTGATCTGGTGGTGAGGTCAGGTGAGGTCCACGCCATCATGGGGCCGAACGGGTCGGGCAAGTCCACGCTTTCCCACGTGCTTGCCGGCCGACCGGGGTATGCGGTGCTGGGCGGATCGGCCACGATCGACGGCGTCGAATTGCTGGGTCTCCCGGCGTGGAAACGCGCCGAAGCCGGGCTCTTCCTGGCCATGCAGTACCCAACCGAGGTTCCGGGCGTGGCGGTCAAGGACATGCTCACGGCGTCGCGCGCCACCGACACCGACTCCGACTCGATCTATGCGCGGATGGAAGCCGAGGCGGAGCGAATCGGGTTCAGCGCCAAGTTCCTCGACCGGCCTCTCAATGTCGACCTTTCCGGTGGTGAGAAGAAGCGCAACGAGACTCTTCAGCTCGGGGTACTCAAGCCAAAATTCGCGATTCTCGACGAGCTTGATTCCGGCCTCGACGTTGATGCCCTGCGCATGGTGAGCCGTCGGGTGGAGGAGGAGACCAAGGAATCGGGTCTCGGGGTCATCGCCATCACCCACTACAGCAGGCTCTTCGACGAGCTGCAGCCCGATGTGGTCCATATCTTCGCCAGGGGCCGCATCGTCGAGACGGGCGGGCCGAAGCTCGCCGATGAGTTGGAGGACACCGGATACGAGAAATGGGCGGGCACCGACAAGCCCGAGGTTGTGGCAACGGCCGATCCGTTCGCGGATCCGCTGGCCTGAGAGCGAGCACCGCCGAGTCGTGACCGCCATGGAGAGACTTTCCGCCGAAGCAATCGAGACTTTCGTATCTGATCATCCCGGGTGGCGGGTCGACGGAAACGCCCTGCTCCTCCAGTTCGAGTTCGTCGACTTCGTCGAAGCATTCGCCTTCATGACCAAGGTGGCGCTGATAGCGGAGAAGCGCTTCCACCACCCGGAATGGAGCAACGTCTACTCGAGGGTGATCATTCGGATCACCGATCACGAGGCCGGGGGCATTTCAAGCCGCGACGCGGCCTTCGTGGAGGCAGTTGATCGGTTGCAGGCCGGGTAGAGGGCGGGCTTCCCTTGTCAGGAATCCCCTGCGGCCTCGTCGAGCGCCTGGGCCAACGTGTTCCAGCTCAACGTGGCGCACTTGATGCGAACCGGGAACCGCACCACACCCTGAAGGGCACCAAGGTCGCCCAAGCGGATCGGCTGGCCGTCTTCGAAGACATCGTCGTGCTGATGGGCATGGTCGTCGTGGGAGTCGCCGCTGAGAGACTCTTCGTGGATCGACATCATCGACTTGAAAGCGCCGATCAGTCGGCGAGCGTCGGAGATGGACCGTCCCTTGACCGCGGCCGACATCATCGAAGCCGAGGCCTGGCTGATCGAGCAGCCCTGCCCCCCGATGGCGATGTCCGATATCAGGCCGTCTTCGTCGACATCGATGTAGACCACGATCTCGTCGCCGCAGAGTGGGTTGAATCCCTCGGTGCGCACTGCAGGCGGAGTGGCCAACTCGCCCCGGTTGCGGGGGCTGCGGTAGTGGTCGAGGACTATCTCGCGATAAAGATCTTCGAGTCCTGGCATTCGTTGGCTCCTAGAACGAGAAAAGGTCGGCGGCTTGTTCGAGTGCGTCGGCGAGCGCGTCTACATCGGCTTCGTCGTTGTAGACGTAGAACGAGGCCCGCGATGACGCCGGCACCCCCAGTACCCGCATGAGCGGCTTCGCGCAGTGATGGCCGGCTCTGACACACACGCCGGACTCGTCGAGCACCTGGGCCACATCGTGGGGGTGGACACATCCGAACTCGAACGACAACACCCCGCCGCGCTGGGCGGGCTCTGACGGGCCATGGATCTTGATGGTGTCCGGGTAGCGCTCGGTGAGGACGCGCATGGCGTATGAGGTGAGGCGAGTTTCGTGGGCCCGAACCTCCTCCATCCCCAGGTTGTCGAGGTAGTCGATCGCGGCCGCGAGCCCAACGGCCTCAGCCACCATGGGAGTGCCGGCCTCGAACTTCCACGGCACGTCGGTGGTCGTGAAACCCTCCTTGGTGACGTTGAGAATCATTTCACCGCCACCCATGAATGGAGGCATCTCCTCGAGAAGTTCACGGCGGCCCCACAACACACCGATACCCATGGGTCCCAGAAGCTTGTGGCCGGTGAACACCAGAAAATCGGCGCCCATCGACTGAACGTCAGTGGCCAAGTGGGGGACGTACTGGCTGGCATCCACGGCCATCATGGCGCCGTGCTCGTGGGCCGCCGCCGCCAACTCGGCGACCGGGTTGATGGTTCCCAGCACATTGGACATGGCGGTGATGCTCAAGAGGCTGGCCCCGTCGAGTAGACGGTCGAGGTCGTCGAGCACCAGCCGACCCTCGGGATCGACCGGAATCCACCTGAGCTCGATGCCCTTCTCGGCGGCCAGCATGTGCCACGGCACGATGTTGGCATGGTGCTCCATCTCGGAGAGAACAACGGCATCGCCGGTACTGAGATTGGCGTGGCCCCAGGACCTGGCCAGCAGGTTCATGGCTTCGGTGGAGTTCTTGGTGAATATGATCTCGGATGGCGAAGAGGCGTTGATGAACCTGGCCACTTTCGCTCTCGACCCTTCGAGCGCCTCCGTGGCCCTCACCGCCAGATCGTACGACCCGCGGTGGACGTTGGCGTTGGCGGTCTCGTAGTAGTTGGACATCGCGTCGATGACCTGACGCGGCTTCTGCGAGGTGTTGGCCGAGTCGAGATAGACCAGACGCCGCCCGCGGGTGGGCCGGGCGAGAAGTGGGAAGTCGTCCTTGATGCCCGGGGGAAGGCTCATGAGCCGAACCGCTCGTAACCCTCTTTTTCGAGGCGGTCGGCCAACTCGGGCCCCCCGGACTCGACGATGCGACCGTCGATCAACACGTGGACGCGATCGGGCTGCAACTCGGTGAGCAACCGTTGGTAGTGGGTGATCGCCAGAACACCGAGCCGCGGACGCTCGGCCTTGACCGCTCGGACCCCGGACGCCACGACCTTCAGGGCGTCGATGTCGAGGCCGGAATCGGTCTCGTCGAGGATGGCGATCTCAGGCTCGAGAATTGCCATCTGAAGGATCTCGTTTCGCTTCTTCTCGCCACCGGAGAAGCCTTCGTTGAGGTAGCGATCGGCGAACGACGGATCCATTTCCAGGCGCTCCATCCACTCCATTATCGCCAAGCGAAGCTCGAGCACGGACAGGTCGATCTGCTTGCGGGCCGACAGAGCCTGGCGCATGAAGTTGATGACCGATACGCCGGGGATTTCCTGGGGGTACTGGAAGGCCAGGAACATGCCGGCCTTGCCCCTGACATCCGCCGGCCAGTCGGTGATGTCTTCACCGAGGAGGCGGATCGCGCCCGAGGTGACCTCGTATTCTGGGCTTCCGAGGAGGGCCGAGGCCAAGGTGCTCTTGCCGGAGCCGTTGGGACCCATGAGGGCATGCACCTCACCGACGCCGATGGTGAGGTCCACCCCTTTCAGTATCTCCGATTGACCTTCCACAGTGCGCACGTGGAGCCCGGAGATCTCGAAGAGTGGAGCGTCAGACATGGTAAAGAGTGTATGCCCCGACCGGGTTTAGTCCTACGGCGGTAGGAGTAATTCGCGGGTGTCGGGATCAGCGGACCGATGGACGTCGGACATCTCCCCTGGCCCGGAGCGCGAACCAAATCACGACCGCCGTGAACGTGGCCAACTCCGGGGACGAGAACGGGATGGCTGCGGCTGCCAACACGGCGAACACCGCAAGGCGAAGCAGCGCCCAGCGGCCAGTCGGGTACCGGTCTGGTGTGCGGCGCGAGCGGTAGATCGCGTAGGGAACCGTGCGATGGATCAACTGCGCCACCAAAGCGAGAATCCCGACGAGGTTCACCGATAGCACCGAGGCGTAGATCCCGTAACGGCAGAGCTGCAGGAACGGATGGATCCAGCTCCGGTGTCGCGGCGCCAGACGATTGAAGACGAAGAAAGCGATTCGGAGCGACAGCAGAATCGCCATCGCGACCGAGATGGCAAAGAACCGACGCGATGCCACGCCGGTGCACGGTGCGACCAGATCGTCTGGCGAGGCAACCATGACCGCGGTTGTGACCATTCCGATAACCCACACCATGACCGGCACCGGCGGAACCGAATTCTTGTAGTCGAGCGCCTTGCGTTGCAGGGTCGGGTCGGGCTCGGCCCGGTGATTCAGGTGATCGTTTTCGTTGTAGCCGGAGTCGTAGACGCATCTTGACGCCAACAGGAGCATCACCGTGGCGACCACACTTCGAAGCGGGGACTCGGATCCGATGGTGGTGACGAGAATTGCGAGGGGAAGATCGTCGAGAAACACCGCCCAGAGAACCGAACGCTTGGTGTGCTTGGCGGCGGAGTACTGGAGCGGTATGTAAGCGTCTGCCAGGGCACGTCTCCAGAACGTGTCGGGCCACTGCAGTAGGAGCGGTGTCGAGCATGCCTGCAGGAGGTCGATGTCGTCCTCGCTGTCGGTGACGACCGCCGACTTGGCCACGACCTCATCGCCGAGGGCAGCCACGACTCGCCTGCACTTGTCGCCCGCTCGTGGGGAACCACCGAACACGGAACGGGCGATCACCCGGGCATCTGGCAGGACCTGTCGAACACGTGGGGTGACGGCGACCTTGAAACCGTTCGACGCGACCACCACAGGCCCCTCATGGCGGCCGGCGATTTCGAGCAGCTCGGTGTTCCATCCTTGGTCACGGGCCGCTCGACGGCGCCATCGCAGAATGGTCCAGGGAAAGAAGATGACCACCAACAAGACCCTCATGTGGTCGCGGCTGGCGGCCGGGTCCGATGAGAACCTCCATGGCTTCAGGGCACCCATCGCCGCGAGAGCGGTGGCGGCGAGAGAAGCCGGCCGCGCCATGTCGATGAACTGCTCCGTGGAGCTGGACATGTGAAGCGTGTGGTCGAGATCGATGATCAGGGTCTGATCAGGCGAGAGCGCGGCGAGACGCGAGAGGGCGTCTTGGGGTGTTGACACTGGAATCATCGGGCGAGGGGCGACACTATCTCAAACCCCAGCGCCGCGGCGGCAGGTATCTGATGGGAATCGAGGGTTGCGTAGGTGAGGGGCTTCGGCAGTCGATCAGCGGCAGCGAGATGTATGGCGTCGACCGTGGTGAGGCCGAACTCTGATCCGATGTCGACGGCGGCGGCCAGGCACGCCTGGTCGATGGGCACCACGATCATTGCGCTCCAGTCGGATCGGAGCTGTGCCCCGAGATCCTTGGCCGCGGTTGGTCCGCCGGCCAGGCGATGGAGGGCCAGAAGCACCTCGGTGCGGGCCAGCTCACTGGCGCACCAATCATGATCTGCATCCATCGCCGAGACCATCATGGCCTGGTGGGGGCCCGGAACGTAACGCTGGATCAGAGCCGATGAGTCGATGGCCAGGGTCATCGACCGCTCCTGCCGGCGAGACCACCGCGAAGCATGGCGATTACATCCCCGACTTTGGCATCAACCGGGATCATCACCGGCTCACCGGGAAGCGGACGGTCTCGGCTGGTCGGGAGTCGAACCATCCCGGTGGCTGCGAGATCGGCAATCGTCGGTCGGCCGGTTGGTTGAAGAGGGCCGAGTTGGGCGACGGGTCGTCCGTCGACGGTGATGACCACTCGTTCTCCGGCTCCTGCCCGCCGGACCACGGCAGCCACTTGGTTTCGCAACTCTCGTATACCCACAGCGTCCATCAAAGGGAGTGTAGCACATGCGTACACATCTCGACTTGGACATTCGGATGTGGGTGGGTATGGTCGTGACCGAATCCGGTCGAAATCGGCCGGCGTAAATCTGCACCGGGAGACCACAGTGAATTTCGCCTTCAGCGACGAGCAGGAACAACTCCGCGAGTTCGTTCGCAGCTTCCTCGACGACAAGTCCCCGGAGGCCGCCGTACGCGAACAGATGGACACAGATCAGGGATTCGACCGCGATGTCTGGAATCAGATGGCCGAACAGATGGGTCTGCAAGCGCTCGCGATTCCCGAGGAATACGGCGGTCAGGGGTTCGGATTCGTCGAGCTGATCGTGGTGCTTGAAGAGATGGGCCGGTCGCTGCTCTGCGCCCCGTTCTTCTCGTCGGTGGTGCTGTCGGCCAACACCCTGCTGCTCTCGGGCGACGACGAGGCCAAGAACGCCCACCTGCCGGGGATCGCAGCCGGCGAGACCATTGCCGCTCTGGCCCTCACGGAGGAAAACGGTCGTTGGGACGAAGCCGGAGTGACCGCCCGGGCCTCTCAAGCCGGTGATGGCTGGACCATAGACGGAACCAAGTCGTTCGTGCTCGACGGCCACACCGCCGATCTGTTGATCGTCGCCGCGCGCACCCCGAAGGGCGTGTCGCTGTTCACCGTTGATCCCGACTCCGCCGGAGTGACCCGCACGCTTCTCTCGACCATGGACCAGACCCGCAAGCAGGCCAAGATCGAATTCTCGGCCACCCCGGCAACTCTCATCGGGTCCGATGGTGAGGGGTGGGGTGTCATCGAGAAGGTTCTCGATCTGGCCGCGGTGGCGTTGGCCGCCGAGCAGGTTGGTGGCGCCCAAAAGTGCCTCGACATGTCTGTCGAGTACGCCAAGGTTCGGGTGCAGTTCGGCCGGCCGATCGGTTCGTTCCAGGCCATCAAGCACAAGTGTGCCGACATGCTTCTTGAGGTCGAATCGGCCAAGTCGGCTGCCTACTACGCCGGCTGGTGCGCGGCCGAGATGAACGATGAACTCCCGCAGGTGGCATCTTTGGCCAAGAGTTACTGCTCAGAGGCCTACTTCCATGCCGCCGCCGAGAACATTCAGATCCACGGCGGCATCGGCTTCACCTGGGAGCACCCGGCCCACCTCTACTTCAAGAGGGCCAAGTCGTCGGAACTTCTCTTCGGCGATCCCACCTATCACCGCGAACTCCTGGCCCAACGCATCGGAATCTGAGCCGTTCGGGGTAGTGGGCCGTGCCCGTGCTTTTCTTGATCCTCGGAGCCGTTCTGGTTGTCGTGATAGCGCTGGTTTCGGTCGGCCGGGTGGTGGCGCGAATGGCCACTCAGAGTCGTCCAGCCATCTACGAATTGCCCGACGCCGTCGATTGGATCGCCGATCGGCTACCCGACGAGGTGACCGCTCGCATCAGCTACGCGGATGTGGCCCGGATTCTCGAGTGGCATCTCGACTGGTTCGCTGAAGCCGGGTTGTCGTCTCGCTATGGCGAGGAGCTCGGCGGTGAGTCCGTTGCCGACGATGCCGTGGGGGTGGAGGATGCCGCCGTGGAGGCCGTGGTGGCTCGCTCCTTGGCCACCAAGGGTGCGCCCGAGCCGGTGGATGTCGTTTGCGTGCTCGATTTGCAGATGAAGTACTTCGAGGTCATCGGCGCCATCGACAACGACGATCACGGAAATGCCATGCCATAGCCGGGTGCGGTGTGCTTCAATTGGATCACCAAGAGAGAGGAGGTGGTCCAACTGACCGGTAGTAGTTCTGTGACCTTGGAGGTGGCTGGCCGCTAGCACGGCTGCTGGACCAACTGGCGAATTCCCGCCGGCTCCACCCCTGGACGATTGCCGGGCAATGTCACCCCGGCCTTGAACGATCATCTCGGGATTCCAGTACAAATGTGTTCGACGCCGGGGTTTGGCCCCGGCGTCGGCGCGTCAGCGCTAGCCTCCGGCGAATGGATCGCCGGTTCACAGTCGATGGAATCGATTTGGCTGCCCACCTGGGTCGCCCGGCGAAGGTCCATCCCACGGCTCAACCGGGATTGGTCATAGCCCACGGCTTTCCGGCCGAGGTGGGAGGAGGCATCAATTCCACGGTGAGCCTGCCCGAGCTGGCCGATCGCTTCGCCACCGAATCCGGCTGGGCGGCACTGGCCTACTCGAGCCGGGGGGTGGGCGACTCGGGCGGCGACTTCTCACTGGGCGGATGGCTCCGCGATCTTGCCGGAGCAGTCGCGCATCTCCGCGAATCCGTGCCGTGCGACGGCGTATGGATTCTGGGATTCGGAACCGGCGGTGCCCTGGCGGTCGAACTCGCTGCAAACGATCCCGACATCCGGGGCGTTTGCACCGTGTCGAGCCCGGCAGACTTCGAGGATTGGGCCCGAAACCCGCGCAAGTTGCTCGTTGCCTCCCGGGATATAGGGGTCATCCGCGACCCCGAGTTCCCGAAGTCGTTCGAGGACTGGGCCCACGATCTCAAGTCGGTCCGGGCCGCCGATGCGGCCAAGCGCCTGGCACCGCGCGAGCTGATGATCCTTCACGGCAGCGAAGACGAGACCGTTCCGGTCTTCGATGCTCGGGTGGTGGCCGACAGTCACGGATCAGCCGAACTCAGAATCATCAGCGGGGGCGCTCACCACCTGCGCCACGATCCCCGCGCCATCGCGGTGCTGCTCGGTTGGCTCGACCGTCAGCGGGCCCTGCTGGTGGCCGATGTGGAGTCCGAGAGCAACTGATTCGGCCGCCGGCCTACTCCGATTTTGACTTGCCGGCCGCCTTTTGGGCCTTCTTCCAGAGACGAACCCTGGCGAGCGCCTCGGGGGAGTCGATGTCGGCCACCGATCTCGGCTGCTCATCGGCGAAGGCACCAGCGGCCCGTTCCCACCCGCTGGGACGTTTGTCGAACCTTTTGGCGAGGATGGCAATGAAGATTCGTGCCTTTTCCTCACCGTATCCCGGCAGTGCCACCAGCCGCCGGTAGATCACCTCGGGGTCGCGGACACCACGCCAGATGGCGGCGGCGTCTCCGTCGTGGTTCTCGTACACATGGGCACACAGGGCCTGGATCCTCGCCGCCATCGACCCCGGAAATCGGTGGAGCGCGGGCTTCTGCTTGACGAGCGCCGCGAACTCCTCGGGGTCGGTGGTGGCGATCGCGTGGGCGTCAAGCGGCCCGCCCAGCCTGTCGGCGAGCCTCTTGGGACCCTTGAACGCCCACTCCATCGGAACCTGCTGGTCGAGCAGCATTCCGATGAGCAGAGCGAGCGGATCGGTGTTGACGAGAAGGTCAGACTCCTGGTCGCCGGTGACAGCAAGGGTTCCTTTGGCCATCGGCGGAGCCTAGCGCTGGGGTGTTGATCAGTTGTCGGCGAGCGTGCCGCTGGCCGGGTCCGGGCGGCCCGGATCGATTCCGTAGAGCTCCACCGCGGCAGCCACCTCCTCGGCACTGGCCTCACCTGTCTCCATCAACGCCGACAGGGTCGCGACGACGATGTGGGCCGCGTCGACCTCAAAGAAGCTTCGCAGGGCCTCGCGGGTGTCGGAGCGTCCGAAGCCATCGGTACCGAGCACATGCAGAGGTCGGGGGGTCCACCGGGAAATCTGATCCGGGACCATGGTGAGATAGTCGGTGATGGCGACAATGGGCCCGTCGGAATCGGACAGCTTCCGGGTGACATCGCACACCTCGGGCTCGTTCATCGGGTTGAGACGGTTGCGGCGCTCGATGTCGAGGGCCTGCGAGCGGAGCCTCTTGTAGGAGGTTGCGCTCCACAGCTCGGCGGAGACATCGTGGCGTTCGCTGAGCAACTCCTGCGCCTCGCGAGCCGCGGCTTGGGAGGGGCCGCTGAAAAGGATGGTCGACTTGCGCGAACCGGTGGCAGGTCCGTCGCTCCACTTGTAGAGGCCGCTGGTGACATCGGCGTCGCTCACGTGATCCGGCCGTGGCGGCTGGACGTAGTTCTCGTTGTAGATCGTGATGTAGTAGTAGATGTCTTCGCCATCGGCAGCGCTCGGCGGGTACATGCGATTGAGACCCTCGTCGATGATCGCAGCCAACTCGTAGGCGAACGCCGGGTCGTAGGCCTCGCATGTGGGAACGGTTGATGCCAGCAGATGACTGTGACCGTCCTGATGCTGCAGGCCTTCCCCGAGCAGCGTGGTTCGACCGGCGGTGGCCCCCATGAGAAAGCCGCGTGCCCTCGAGTCGGCAGCGGCCCAGAGCATGTCGCCGACACGCTGAAAGCCGAACATCGAGTAGAAGGTGTAGAACGGGACCATCGGGACCCCGCTGTTGGCGTAGGACGTGGCGGCCGCGATCCAGCTGGCGGTGGAGCCGCCCTCGGTGATTCCCTCCTCAAGAATCTGACCGTCCTTGCTCTCGGTGTAGGACAGCAGCAATTCGTGGTCGACGGGCTCATAGAGCTGCCCCCGCGATGCGTAGATCTTGAACTCCCTGAACAGGCTGTCCATGCCGAAGGTGCGAGCCTCGTCGGGAACGATGGGTACCACACGCGGCCCGAAGGTCTCGTCTCGCAGGAGGTCCCGCAGCAGAGCGGTGAAGGCCATGGTGGTCGAGACGGCCCGACCCGATGATCCCTTGCGAAGATCCTGGAAGATCGCCGGTGACGGCAGGGTCATGGGGCGTCGGTCTCTCACGACGCGCGACGGCAACGGGCCATCGAGAGCCCGGCGTCGCTCCATCATGTATTGCATCTCGACGGAATCCGGGTCCGGTCTGAAGTAGGGCGGCCATCCATCGGCCAGCGCTTCCTCGGGTATCTCGTCGTGCATGTGAAGCCGGTCGCGCAACTCGAGGAGTTGAGCGTTGGTCATCTTCTTGATCGAGTGGGTGGCATTGCGGCCCTCGAAGCCCTTGCCGAGTGTCCACCCCTTGATGGTCTTGGCGAGTATCACCGTGGGTTGGTCGCGTACCTCGCTGGCCGCCTTGAACGCCGAGTAGAGCTTGTTGTAGTCGTGACCGCCGCGGGGCAGTGACTGAAGCTCATCATCGGTGAGGTGTTCGACCAACTGCCGGAGACGGGGATCCGGTCCGAAGAAATGCTCCCTCACGTAGTCGCCGGTCTCGACCGCATAGCGTTGGAACTCGCCGTCGACGGTGTTGTTCATCTTGTTGAGGAGAACACCATCGACATCGCGTTGCAGGAGGTCGTCCCATCGGGTGCCCCAGATGACCTTGATGACATTCCAGCCCGCCCCCCGGAAGACACCCTCGAGTTCCTGGATCACCTTCCCGTTGCCGCGGACAGGGCCGTCGAGACGCTGGAGATTGCAGTTGACGACCCACTTCAGATTGTCGAGATCCGAGCGGCCGGCCAATGAGATGGCGCCCAGGGTCTCGGGTTCGTCGCACTCTCCGTCGCCGAGGAAGCTCCAGATATTGGACTGTGAGGTGTCTTCGATACGGCGTTGGTGGAGGTACTTG
This sequence comes from Actinomycetes bacterium, assembly GCA_024276355.1. GTDB lineage: Bacteria > Actinomycetota > Acidimicrobiia > Acidimicrobiales > Aldehydirespiratoraceae > SZUA-87. The sequence goes on from JAJRXJ010000064.1 coordinate 16,993, forward strand.
TTGAACCTGGCGTGGTAGATCGAGTTGATCGGCCCCAGACCCATCGACACCGTGGGGAACTCCCAAAAGTGGGGCATGAGCCGCGGGTGGGGGTAGCTCGACAGGCCGTTGCCACCAACCTCCATGCGGAAGTTGTCGAGTTGCTGTTCGGAAAGCCGGCCCTCGAGGAAGGCTCGTGCGTAGATTCCGGGAGCGGCGTGGCCCTGGAAATAGACGTGGTCGCCAGCCAGGCCGCTGTCCTTTCCCCGGAAGAAGTGGTTGAAACCAACCTCGTAAAGCGATGCCGACGACGCGTAGGTGGAGAGATGCCCGCCGATGCCGTCGGCGGTCTTGTTGGCCCGGATGACCATCGCCGCGGCGTTCCAACGTATGAAGGCCCTTATACGACGCTCGATGTCCTCATCGCCGGGGAAGAACGCCTGGTCCTCCGGAGGGATGGTGTTGATGTAGGGGGTCGAGGTTGTGGGGGGAACCCCCACCCGGAGTTCGTTGGCGCGCTCAAGCAGTTTCGAGACCAGAAAGCGGGCGCGGGACTGCCCTTGCGCGGACACGATGGCGTCCAACGATTCGATCCACTCACGGGTCTCGGTGGGATCGAGATCGGGGAGTTGACGGGCAAAATGGTCGATCATTCTTCCATAGTGTCATCCGCGGGACCAATCGCGGCTGTTACCAATCGGTATTGCGAGATTTCTCATGTTCGTTGATTTGGGGTCTGGTGATCCGCGGGTGAGAATGGGCGGTCCGGCTCGAGGCTGGTGATGAGGGGTTCAATGGTGTTGCTGGACAAACTGATGCTTCCCGGGGAGCCATGAACCACGAATCGATCGGGCCCACGATCGTCTACACGGACGGGGCATGCAAGGGGAATCCGGGTCCGGGCGGATGGGGATGGGTGGTCCCGGGCGGGCCGCGGGCCAGTGGGGGCGAACCGCTGACCACCAATCAACGGATGGAACTCACGGCGGTTCTCGACGCGCTGACCACCCTGAGCGGTGAAGTCATCGTGGTGTCCGACTCCACATATGTGGTCAACTGCTTCCGTGACGAGTGGTGGAAGGGCTGGATCAAACGAGGCTGGAAGAACTCCAAGAAGG
>JAJRXJ010000065.1 GCA_024276355.1 Actinomycetes bacterium
AGGCCGAGGAGGCTGTCGTTGCGCTTCACAAGGCGTTCCAGCTCGAGAAGGCCCCAGAGGATCGTGAGTTGATCTGAGCCTCTCTGCACCAGCCGAGCGCCGCTCAGACGATCGGGCGGGTCACGTCGGTCGGATCCGGGGCCACGCGAACGGCGGGTCGGCGCGTGGGCGGCGCCTCGAGCGTCCGCTCGTAGAGCATCGAGGTCTGCAACGCCACCTCGGGCCAGCTCGGAATGAACACGTCGGGCCGTGGCCTGGCGCAGGCATCCCGAATGGCTCCCGCCAAGCTTCGTGGATGGGATCCCACCGCGGTGAGTGTGACCGCACCGCCTGCCTGGCGACCGACATCGATGTGGGCCGGGATTGCTGAGGCGAGCACCCGCGTGCCGGCGGCCAGAGCCTCCAGCAGGACAATGCCCTGGGCCTCGTGTGTCGACATTGACACCAGACACGAGGCGGTGCGGAACAGTGATGCCAAAGTGTCGTCCGGGACCCTTCCCAAGAGGTGGACATCCCCTTGCAGACCTTGGCTTCGGATGAGTTCGCCGAGTTGATCGTGAGCCGGGCCGTTACCGGTGATCTCCAGCACGAAGTCGTCACACAGGTAGGGCATGGCGGCCACGATCCGATCGACCTGCTTGTAGTGGTCGAGGCGACCGGCGGCCAGCAGAATGCGTCGGCCGTCGGCGGTCGGGCTTCGCGGCGCGGATTGCAGACGATCGACATCGACTCCGTTTGAGATCACGTCGGTCTTGGCGGCGGCCCCGGGGAAGGTTCTCGCGAGGGACTCGGCTTCGGCCCCGCTCACCCCGATGATCCTGTCGGCGCGATCGATGATGCGTCGACCGATCAGTCGGTAGGGGCGGTGGAGAAGGTTCCTGAACTTCGATTCACTCGACCCGTGGAAATGGGGGGTGAACACCAGCGGGCCCTTCCAGAATGCTGCCGCCATCATCGCCGGTGAATCGTGATAGCCGTGGGTGTGAAGTAGATCGTAGGAGTCGGTGTTCCGGGCCAAGTGTCGTCCGAGGGCCGGCGACACCGCCAAATGCCGGCTCTTGACGACCAGTGGAAACCGCCTGATCTCGACGCCGTCGATGTCGTCATGTTCGGGAAGATCACCCCAGTGATCATGGGTGAGCACTGTGACCTGATGTCCGGATGCGGCCAGGCTCCGACTCAGTCGGTCGACGTGGGTTTCGATCCCCCCGGTGGAGGGAGCGAACCGGTTGACCGCCAGTGCGATCCTGAGCGTGTGAGTCATGGTCGTGAATTCGGTGTGGTGTCGGACCGGCCTTCTCAGGCCGCCAGGGCTTGGTCGCTGTGGGTGGCAACGGAGCCGAGAGTGGCTGTCGAGGAGCGGCGAGTGTCTTTCATGAACCGTTCCTTGAGGAGAGTGCGCAACACCCTGATGCCGTCCTTCACGACGTGGAGGTTGCTGTCGCCGTGGATGCGGTCGAACTCGAAGCTGGGTACTTCGGCGATCTTGAGACCGGCCTTGGCAATGCGAATGTTGATCAGGGTCTCGACCTCGAAGCCGGCACAGTCAACGTCCATGGCGGGGAGGCAGTGCTTCCAGAAGGCGTTGTAGCCGTAGCAGAGATCGCTGTAGCTGGTGTCGAACCAATGGTTGGTGATACCGCACAGCACGGCGTTGCCGGCACGACGCAGCGGGGTGATGTCGCTCGAGCCCCCACCGGGGAGAAAGCGGCTGCCCTTGGCGAAGTCGGCGCCCTCGATGAGAGGTTGGATGTAGCGCTCGATCTCGGCCGGATCGGCGGAACCGTCGCAGTCGAGCATCACCAAGATGTCTCCGGTTGCGGCCGCGAAACCCGTGGCGAGTGCCCAACCCTTCCCGGGCCGTTCCTCCAGGACGATCTTCACGTCGGGGCGGACCCGTTTGGCCACCTCGATCGTGTCGTCGGTCGACCGGCCGTCGACGACGATGACCTCGTGAAGGCCTTCGGGAAGCATCCCGAAGACGATCGGAAGGTTCTCCGCCTCGTTGAGGGTCGGCACGATCACGCTGACCTTTGGCGTTCCGGTCGGGAGGCTCGGGCGTGCGCTCGGGGCCTGATTGATGTGTGTGACGCCTTTGGGCGACACCGTTGTCCTGTCCAGCAAGGTGCTCATGCCGAGGGATACGACTCGGCGGGAGCGGCCCTTGAAGCGAACGGGACGGGTGGACCGCTACCTGGCGACTGTGTCCTCCACCGGTCAGGGCACTAGGTCCCGATGGCTCTGGTTCCGATGCCCGGTCTCAGACGTTTGTGAGGGGTCTACCGGCGTCAACCAGCCCTCTCGAGGCCAGGTCGAGAAGCCCGTGGGCGGGTGGAGGGCCGGGCACCAGGCCGAACCCCAGTGCTGCGGTGGCGCCCTCCCGGGAGGTCCTGGTCTGGTCCCGGTGCTTCCACACCGCCGCAACGGTCATGAGGGTGAGGCCCAGGAGAGCCATGGCCGAGGCCGGCACCAGGAAACGGACCACGGCCGCACGTATGGCGATCTCCACGGTGGACCATCCGGTGAGGCGTCCGCCGATGTAGGGCAGAGTCACGGTTGCGGCCGCGGCGACGGCACCCGACACGAGCCAGGTTCTGCCGACCCAGGCCAAGATTCGGTATCGCTTCGGGTGTACCACCGCGGCCAACGGGAGGGCGATCATGGCGAGCAATGCGTACGCGAGGACACGGTCAACGAGGCCCATCGGTGAGGTGAGATCCGGAAGGGTGGAAGTGTCGAAGACCAAAATGTCGGCATTGGGTGTGATCAGCACCGCCAGACGAGGTGAGTTGTCACGTATGACCTCCAGAGCGGCTTCGGTGACCGGCGCGATGTCCGCATCGGGTCCCTCTCGGTCGACAAGGATCAGGTCATGGGTTCGGGTCACGAATTCGTCAAGGGCCAGCCGAAAAGAGGGGTCATCGATGATCTTGTCGACGACCAGGTCAGCCTCGGCGGCCACATCGATTCCGTATCCGGCCGCGGCCTCCACCACATCGGGTCCCACCATCCGTTCCGTGATCGCCGCGGAGAGCTCACGGTGCAGCTCGGCCCGCGCGGTGGGATTGGTGAAGGCGGAGTCGATGGCGGCCGTGGTTGGTGCGGAGTCGATCAC
>JAJRXJ010000066.1 GCA_024276355.1 Actinomycetes bacterium
CGGGCCGAAGCAGCCGGGTCTCCTTCAGGAGCTCGGCCTCTACAAGCTGCTCATCTACGGAGCGATTCTCGTGTTCATGATGCTCAAGCGGCCCGAAGGTCTGGTGCCCAACGCCAGACGAAGTCACGAACTCCACCAAGAAGAATTCCTGCAGGACGCATGGCTACGGGGTGAAGTCGACCACGACGCCGAGGCCGACGAAGGGGGCGAAGCATGAGTCCGGTACTGTCGATTCACGACCTCACGATCACCTTCGGGGGTCTCAACGCTCTGTCGGATCTCAACTTTCATGTGGACGAAGGCGAGATCGTGAGCGTCATCGGCCCGAACGGCGCCGGCAAGACCACGTTCTTCAACGCCATCACCAACTTGGTGGCCCCCACCTCGGGAGACATTCAGTTCGAGGGCGAGTCGATCGTGGGGCTCGACCCCTACCAGGTGACCGAATTGGGTATTGCCCGCACCTTCCAGAATGTGCGTCTCTTCCCCAACATGACAATCCTCGAAAACGTCATGGTTGCCCAACATTGCCGCACCCATCAACACGCGTTCGGTGCCCTGCTCCAAACCAAGGCCTTCCGCCAGGAAGAGCGCGAGATTCGCGAGCGCGGCGTCGAGGTGCTGTCGTTCTTCGGATCCCGTCTCATCGGATACCGGCTCAACCAGCCGGCGTTCGTGCTTTCCTACGCCAACCGCCGCCGTCTCGAGATCGCGCGAGCCATGGCCACCCAGCCACGGCTGTTGCTTCTCGATGAGCCGGTCGCCGGAATGAACCCGAAGGAATCGGCCGAGCTCACTCAGCTGATTTCCCGGCTTCGCAGCGAGTGGGGCTTCACGATCGTGATGATCGAACACGACATGGGTGTTGTGCGAGATGTGTCCGATCGGGTGGTGGTTCTCGACCATGGCGTCACCATCGCCCAGGGAAGCTACGACGAGGTATCGAACGACCCCGGGGTGATCGAGGCCTATCTCGGGCGCCCCGCCAAGGAGGCGTCATGACCGACACCGACATGTCCGATTCCGGGCGAGGTTCCGAGTCGGCCACCGCGCTGCTCGAGTTCCGCAAGATCAACACCCACTACGGCGCGGTCCACATCCTCAAGGACGTCGACTTGGCCATCTATCCGGGTGAGATGGTCTGCCTGCTGGGCGGCAACGCCAGCGGGAAGTCGACCACCCTCAAGACCCTGCTCGGCATGGTCACACCCACGTCGGGTGAGGTGGTGCTCGACGGTGAGGTGGTCAACGACAAGCCGATCAGTTACCGGGTCGAGCGGGGCATAACCATGGTTCCCGAGAACCGGCGGCTGTTCAAGCGGCTCACGGTGCTCGAAAACCTCCAGCTCGGTGCCTATCTGCGCACCGACAAGGACGGCATCGCCGCCGATCTCCAACACATCTACGAGTTGTTCCCGAGGGTCGAGGAGCGTCTCCACCAGAAGGCCGGCACTCTGTCGGGTGGTGAGCAGCAGATGGTGGCCATGGGTCGGGCACTCATGGCCCGTCCGCGTGTGTTGCTGATGGACGAGCCGTCGATGGGCTTGGCACCGGCACTCGTGCAGGTCAATTTCGAACTGATTCAGCAGATCCACGAAGACGGTATGGCCATCTTCATGGTGGAGCAGAACGCCAACATGGCTCTGTCGATCGCCGATCGTGGCTGGGTCATCCAGACCGGCAAGGTGGTCCTCGACGACACCGCCGAGAACCTGATGGTCCACCCGCAACTGCGGGCCTCATACCTCGGCGGCGCCGAGTAGCCATCTGCTGCCATCCCCGGGAGGTTTCCCAGATGGTGCCGCTCAGCCGAGTACCGACATGGTGGAAGCCGTGCTCACGTCGCGGTTGCGTGAGAAAGTGCCCATGGCGATGGGCAGTGCGCTTCGCGGGCCGGTGACCACCAGCGGGTCGGTGTCGTGATCGAGGCCGCCCTCGACAGCCTCGATCAGTTCGGCCATGCAGTGCCCGGCGATGGGGGCGTTCTTGAACTGGTTTCCGCTGCTGCCGACCGCCATGTAGAAGCCGGGCAGGTCGCTCTTGTCGTAGACCGGTGTCCAGTCGTCGGACACGTCGTAGAGATCAACCACACCGCGTTTTCTCTGCGGAACCCCGACACTCGGAATCCGACGAGCGCAGCGCAACACGAGCAGCTGGTGTTCGTCTTCTGTGAGGGTGGTCCGGTAGTTGTCGGGATCGTCAATCCATTCGAGTTCGTCGCACTCGGGTTCGGTGCTACCAATGAGCACGTTGTTGCCTCGCTCGGGGCGGAAGTAGACACCGGTGTCCTCGTCACCGAGCATCACTCCTGATGAGTCGAAATCGACGCCGTCTCCCGCGGGCACGATGAACACCTCCCGCCGAAGCGGCCTGGTGGTGACCTTCATCGAATCCCGCACCCCGGCCAGCTCGTTGATTCGTGACGAGTGGGGCCCGGCCACGTTGACCACGATCGGCGCGCCGACGATGCTGCCGTCATTCAACTTCACACCGCTGACCCGTCCACCTGTTGTTTCGATGCCGACAACCTCGGTTCGGAACATGAACCGGGCGCCGTGGGCCCGTGCGGCATCGGCCAGGTTCTGGGCCGACAGCATCGGGTCGGAGATGAAGCCCGAGTCGGGTGTGCTGATCGCTCCCCGCAGGTATTCCGAGGGGTCCTTCCAGAAGTCGTCGGATTCGATCGGTACGGGCGGGCCGAACCGATGAAGATCCATCATCGGGTAGCGAGCCTGGAGCTGTTTGCGATCGAGTCTCTCGTAGGGAATGCCGAGCTTGTCGTAGTGGGGAAGAACACGAGCGAAGTGGCCCCCTTCGAAGTCGAGCATGAGCATGGGGTAGTTGATGAACTCGACGATGGCGTCGGGAGTGGCGGGGGCGATCACGTCGGCCCACTCCCGCCACCAGAGGTGACCTTCCCACGCCATGGCCACTCCGGCCTCGGTTGAGTATCCGAATCGGACAACCGCGCTGGAGCTGCTGGTGGAGCCGTAGCCGGCGTCGGGCAGCTTGTCGATCACGAGTGGTCTGATTCCCCGCTTGGCCAGTGCCGCGGCCACCGAGCATCCGATCACCCCGGCGCCGATGACTATGGCGTCGTGGCTGGTGTGGGTCACGAGTCGCCTCGGTCGGTGTACCAGTCGAGATCTTCGAGCTTGGGAAATCGGGATGGGGGATGAATGTCGACGGTGGCGGAGCGTTGTTGCGACAGCATCCCGCCGTCGACCTTGATGACATCGCCGGTGATATAGCCGGCGTCGTCGGATGCCAGGAACAACGCGGGGCCGGTCATGTCGAACGGCTCGCCGATTCGTCCGGCCGGAATGTTCTCGCCGCGGAGCACTCTGGCATCGTGGTCCATGCCGGTGGTGTCGATCGAGCCCGGCATCAGGGCGTTGACCCGAATGCCGTACGGGCCGAGATCCAGTGCGAGTGCACGGGTGAGTGCTTCAATGCCGCCCTTCGATGCGTCGTAGGCGGTGAACGCCCGGTGGGATCGGGTGGCACCGCCGGACGACATGTTGATGATGACTCCCTTGCCTTGGCGAGCCATGATTTTGGCAGCTCGGTGACAGCACAGAAAGTGGCCGGTGAGGTTCACGTCGATGATCCGTCTCCACCAGGCCTCGTCCGCTTCCAGGAAATGGAGCATCGGCCCGATGAGCCCGGCGTTGTTCACCAGAACGTCGACCGTGCCCCACTGTTGCACGACCTGATCGAACATGGTGGCGACCTGCCCGCTGTCGGACACGTCGGCGGGGACTGCGATCGCTGTTCCGCCGTCGGTTTCGATCGCAGCGACGGTGGCCGCGGCCGCGTCGGGGTCGATGTCGTTGACCGCCACCTTGGAATCGACTGACGCAAACCGTTCGGCGATGGCCCGCCCGATGCCCTTGCCGGCTCCGGTGACCACCACGACTTTCCCGGCGAGAGACTCGGCTCCGGTGACGGTTCGTAACATTCTGACCTCCGGGGTCGGACGGGGAGGGCCGCATTGATGGCCCGGCTCGACAACAAACTAATCTGCTGCCACCCCCGACCCCACAATGAGGAACCCATGAGCTGGATCGAAACGATTCCCGACCACGAGTGGACCGACGGTGAACTCGGGGAACTTCACGGACAGGTGGTCGATCGTACGTATGGGCGGGTCGACAACATCATGTCGATCCATTCGCTCAACCCGAGGGGCATGGCCGCCCACGCGTCTCTTTACGGTTCGGCGATGGCAGGCACCAAGTCGCTTCGCAAGGTGGAGCGCGAGTTGGTGGCTTTGGTGGTCAGCCAGGTGAACGATTGTCACTATTGACTCACACACCACCGGCGCGGTCTGCGCCGACTGCTCAAGGACGACGCCTTGCTGGCCGCGATCGAAACCGATTGGCGGACCGCGGGCCTGTCAGAGCAGCGAGTGGCGATGCTCACGTATGCGGTGAAGCTCACCGAGGCCCCCGGCGAAATGGTTAGGGCTGATGTCGACGCGCTACGCGAGGCTGGTTTCAGCGATCGCGACATTCTCGACATCGCCGAGATCACGGCCTACTACGCATACGCCAACCGCATCGCCGACGGTCTGGGCGTGGAATCCGAGCCATGGATCCCCGACGACTGAACACCCCCTCTTTCTCCGGTTTTGTGAACGTTTGGAGTCCCAAATGGGACTCCAAACGTTCACCAAACCGGGAAACGGCTGGTGGGGCGGTCAGTCGAGATGGTGGTGGAAGAAATCGTGGACGATTCGAAAGCGCTCCACCCGATGCTTGGGCGAGCCACCGCGGCTGAGTTCGTGATTCTCGGCCGGGAACCTGGCCATCGTGACCTCGCAGCCGTTGCGGCGCAGTGCGGCAAAGAACTGCTCACCCTGCTCGATCGGGCAACGCCAGTCTTCTTCCGAATGGAGGACGAGGGTTGGAGTGGTCACCGATGCGGCGTGAGTGATCGGTGATTGTCGACGGATCGCTTCGACATCAGCCTCAACGGTGGTTCCCGTGAAGAGGGCCACGAAGTACGGGATGTCGGTGGTGCCGGAGAATGTCTCCCAGTTGGTGACGGCCCGTTCCACGAGCGCAGCCGCGAACCGATCGGTGTGTCCGATGGCCCAGGCGGTCATGTAGCCCCCGTAGCTGCCTCCACCGATGCCGATCCGGTTCTCGTCGACTTCGGGTAGTGATGTGAGATGATCCGCGATGGCCCTGATGTCGTCGAAATCACGCTGACCCATCTTGCCGACGATGCAGGTGGCCCATTGTTCGCCGTAGCCGTCGCTGCCGCGGGGGTTGCCGGCAATGACCGTGAAGCCCTCGGCCGCCGCGAGCTGGAATTCATCGAAGAATCCGTAGCCGTACTGGGTCATCGGGCCACCGTGTATGTAGACGAGCCCGGACCCGGGGATGGCCCGGTTCGGCGCGGAGGCAGGAGGCCGGTGGATCCACGCCTCCACGGTGGCACCGTCCGACGATTCGATCTCGACGGTTTCCGGCGACACAAGGTCGAGTTCGTTGAGCAGATGGTCGTTGAATGTCGTGAGTCGTTGGGGGGCGAGCCCGGAGAGATCCCAGAGCTCCGGCGGGCGTGTCGGGGAAGTGATCGATGCCACGAGACGACTGCCGTCGGCCGATGCGTCGAACGACACCACGCGTGTGGAGTCGGCGTGGCAGAGAGTCGGCGCGGAACCGTCGAGGGGATAGCGATGCAGCACCGTGGAACCCCGCATGTTTCCAGCGGCGATCACCGCGCCCGGGACGGCGACTGGCGCGCCGGCTCCGAACGAGTCGATGTTGACATCGATTGATCCGAGTCTGACCGGGGCTCCCCATGAGCCGCTGCCGTGGCGATCGAATCGGTGAAGGAACGAGAAGCCGATCCTTGCGGCCGTGGTGGTCCCATGGGCCACAAGCCGACCATCGGGATGCCAGCAAAGCGCCTCCCATGCACAGTCGGACCGGGTCACCTGTTCGGGGTCTGATCCGTCGAGGCGGCACACCCAGATGTGCTCGACGCCGGTGAGGTCGGAGTCGTCGGTGCTGACGATGGTTGCGATCCACTCTCCGGTGGGATCGAGCGCAAGTCCCGAATGGCTGTGATCAGGGTGGGATATCCGTTGTTGCCCACCGTTCTCGGAGTCGACCACATGGACCTGCTGCTTACGGTCGTGAATCCATCCACGGCCGTTGAACCGGTAGTTGAGCGACTTGATGATCCGGGGTCGTCTCGCCAGTTCGTCGTCGTCGACACCGATCTGATCGGCGGGGCGACCGGCCGCCAACACTGCAATGCGTCGGTCGTCAATCCAGCGAAATACCGATACTCCGTCGGGGAAGGCCCCGATTTCCCGTGGCTCGCCCGGACCCCAGTCGAGAACCATCAGGATCGGATTCGAGTCGGACTCCGATCGCAGGAATGCGAGGCGTTGTCCGGATGGCGAGAAGCGTGGGGAGCCATCGGCGTGTCCCTGGGTGAGCTGCCGGCTGCCGTCGGTGTCGTGAACCCAGAGCTGTGATCGATTGGAATCGGTGTCGAGATCAGGCCAGGAAACCGTGTGGACCACTTCGGTGGATCCGGGCCTGATGTCCACCGAGCCGACCGAACGGATGTTGTGTAGATCCGAGGGGCGCATGGGGCGGGTCATCCAGGGAGCGTAGTCTTGCGACATGTCGGAGTTTCCGTGGAGACAACCCGATGGGTCCCCAATCGACGTATTGGCTCACCGGGGCTCGATCGATTGGCCTCCCCGGTCCGCCGACAGATCGATCTGGCGGCACCGTCAGGTCATCCCTGTCGGCCCGGCCCGGCCGGTGTCGATGGGGGAAGGCTCCACGCCCCTGGTCGATGGCCCAGAGGGGATCTCCGTCAAGTGTGAGTACGTGTCGCCGTCTGGCTCATTCAAGGACCGGGGGTCGTCGGTGCTGATAACGGCTATGCGGTCGGCTGGGGTCGAAGAACTCTTTCTCGACTCCTCCGGAAACGCCGGAGCGTCGATGGCGATGTACGCGGCGGCAGCCGGAATCAGGTGCGAGGTTCTGGTGCCGGTATCGACGCCCCGGGGAAAGACCCGTCAGGCCGAGGCCCATGGGGCGAAAATCACTCGTATCGACGGATCGCGTGAAACGGTGGCAGCGGCAGCGCGGGAACTGGCCGAGTCCAGGGTCTACGCGAGCCACAACTGGCAGCCGCTGTTCATCCACGGGACAAAGACATTGGCCTACGAACTCGCCGACGAGTGCGGCGTCGATGACATGCCCGATCACATTGTGCTGCCGGTGGGATACGGCTCGCTGCTGATGGGGCTCCACCTCGGGTTCTCAGAGTTGATCGAAGCTGGTGTGCTCAAGACGATGCCAAGGCTTCACGCTGCTCAAGCCGAAGAGTGTGCTCCGATTCACGCGGCGTACGCGGCCGGGGGTGCCGATGTGAGCTCGGTCGCCTCTGCTGCGACGGTTGCGTCGGCAATAGCGTCATCCGCTCCAGTTCGCGGGAAGGCGATCATGGCAGCACTCAGGGATTCCGCGGGAACGGCGGTCGCGGTTCCTGAGCAGGAGATCATGCCGGCCCGGCAGCGACTTGCCGAGGCCGGTTTCTATGTCGAGCCGTCAAGTGCGGTGGCCTTCGCGGCCGCACGACAGCTGAGGGCCGTCGGCACCATTGGTGACGATGAGGTGACCATGGCGGTCCTCACCGGTTCCGGCCTGAAGTCCTGACCCCATTACCCGGTTTTGTGAAC
>JAJRXJ010000067.1 GCA_024276355.1 Actinomycetes bacterium
CCAGAGCCACCACGCACCATCGACTGGGTCGACGACCACATCAGGCTCGTCGACCAGACCCTGCTGCCCGACGAATTGGTGATGCTCGACGTATCCACCGTCGACTCGCTGGTCGATGCCATTTCCCGGCTGGCGGTCAGAGGCGCCCCGGCCCTCGGGGTGGCCGGAGGGTTCGGAGTGGCCCTGGCCGTTTCCACGCTCGACTCCGAGTCGATCCCGTCAGCCATTGCAGCCATCCGTGAGGCCCGACCAACCGCGGTCAATCTGGCCCGGGGGGTCGATCGGGTGGCGGCCCGGATGCCGGAGGGGTTCGAGGCCGTGCTGACCGAGGCCGTCCGACTTCGCGACGACGAGATAGCCGCCTCCGCGGCGATGGGGCAGCTCGGTGCCGACCTCGTCGAGTCGCTCGTGAACGGCCCGAGGGTGAGCACAATGACCATCTGCAACACCGGAGGATTGGCCACTGTCGAACGTGGCACCGCACTCGCTGTCGTGCAGACCCTCCACGAACGAGGCCATCTGTCCGAGGCTCTCCCGGTCGAGACCCGCCCGTTGTTGCAGGGGGCCAGGCTCACCACGTGGGAATTGATGCAGATGGGCGCCCCGTTCAGGTTGTTGGTCGACTCGGCGGGCCCTTCCGTGCTCGCTCGTGGGCTGGCCGATGTCGTCCTGATAGGGGCCGACCGCATCGCCGCCAACGGCGACACCGCAAACAAGATCGGTTCCTACTCGCTGGCCCTGGGTGCTGCCCGGGCCGACGTTCCGTTCATCGTCGTGGCCCCCGAGTCCACGGTCGACATGGCCACACCGACTGGTGACCACATAGAGATCGAGGACCGTGGTCCGACCGAGGTCCTCGAAGTTCGCGGACATCGGGTGGCACCGTCGTCGATCGGGGCGCTCAACCCGGCGTTCGACGTGACCCCAGCCGACCTGATCACCGCCATAGTCACCGACCAGCGGGTGATTCGACTCGACCGGGGAGAATCCCTCGACGAAAGCCGGCCCCGATGAAGAACCTGTGGTCCGATTCCGACGCCGCCAGTTGCCGCAGCCCCCTCGATGAGTGTGTGTACGGCTCGCGTCTCCTCGGAGGTGATCCGGACCTCGTGCTCCACGGAGGTGGCAACACCTCGGTGAAGGCCCCCTGGGTCGATGTCACCGGACGCGAGGTCGATGCCCTCTACGTGAAGGGCAGCGGATGGGACCTGGCCACCATCGAGCCGCAGGGATTCACCCCGTTGCCTCTCGACAGGCTGATCGAACTGGCGTCGCTCGATGAGTTGTCGGACCCCGACATGGTGGCATCGCTCGCTGCGGCGAAACTCGACGCGGCTGCACCACAGCCGAGCATCGAGACTCTCCTACACGCCGGGCTACCTCATCGGGCCGTTCAACACAGCCATGCCGATGCGATCATCTCGCTCACCAATCTGACCGACGGCGAGCGACGAATCCGCAGCCTCTACGGCGACCGCGTGATCGTGGTCCCATACGTGAAACCCGGCTTCGATCTGGCCAAGGCGGTGGCTCGCCTCTGGGAGTCGGATTCGTGCTCCTCCACCATCGGCATGGTCCTTCTCGGCCATGGACTGTTTACATTCGGCGATACCACCGGTGAGGCCTACCTAAGCCACCATCAGCTGATCCTGATGGCGGAGGACCAGCTGGGCCCGGATGCCGAGGCGAGTGACCAACACCATCCGGCCGTCGCGCCCCTCGACATCTCCCGTTTGAGAGCCGACATCTCACGCCAGGCCGGCCGGCCGATGATCGTCCGACGCGATTCCTCGGCTGCGGCACTCGCATTCGCCAACCGTCCCGACGTCGTCGAGGCCAGCCAACGGGGCCCTCTCACCCCCGATCACGTGATCCACACCAAGCCGGTACCGCTTGTCGGCCGCGATGTCGACGGCTACGCCGAGCGCTACGGCGAGTACTTCCTTGCCCAGAGCGCCGGATCAGCGTCCGACCTCACAATGCTCGATCCGTCACCACGTGTGGTGATCGACCCGGAGCTGGGGATGCTCACCGCCGGCATCGATGCCAAGCGAGCCGCGGCCGTGTCCGACATCTACCGTCACACCATGAAAGTGATCAGCCGGGCGCAGGATCGGTTCGGTGGATGGGTTGCACTTCCGATTTCCGATCTGTTCGACGTCGAATACTGGGATCTCGAACAAGCCAAGCTGCGCAGAGCCGGCGAGCCGCCCGAGTTCGCGGGGCGGGTGGCGTTGGTAACCGGCGCCGCATCCGGCATAGGACGCGGCTGTGCCGCCGAGTTGTTGGACCGGGGCGCAGCCGTGGTGGGCCTCGACCTCGCCCCCAACGTGGCCGAGGCATTCGACTCCCCCGCCTGGCTGGGGATCACCGCCGACATCACCGACTCATCAGCGGTCGACACGGCCATCGCTGCGGCCACCGACGCATTCGGAGGAATCGACATCGCTGTCCTGTCAGCCGGCGTGTTCGGTCGCTCGCAGCCGATCGCCGAGCTCGACCCGGGCGAATGGTCGAAGGTGATATCGGTGAACCTCGATGCCAACGCCGGGATCATGTCGGCACTTCATCCCCACTTGGCGCTGGCACCCGGTGGCGGCAACGTCGTGGTCGTCGCATCCAAGAACGTGGCTGCCCCCGGACCCGGCGCAGCGGCCTATTCGGCGTCGAAGGCGGCCCTCACCCAGCTCGCCCGTGTGGCCGCGCTCGAATGGGCGTCGGACGACATACGGGTCAACTGTGTCCACCCCGACGCCGTGTTCGACACCGGCCTCTGGACCGACGAACTGCTGGCGCAGCGTGCCGAGCACTACGACCTCAGTGTCGACGACTACAAGCGCCGCAACCTACTCTCCACCGAGGTCACATCCGCGACCGTCGGCCGACTCGTTGCCGAGTTGTGTGGCCCCACCTTCGCGGCCACCACCGGTGCCCAGATACCGGTCGACGGCGGAAACGAGAGGGTGATCTGAAATGGCGTCGACCCAACCGATCACCGGCATACCGACCGGAGAGTTGCCCGAGCGTGTCCTGGTGGTGGGCGACCCCTCACGAGTCGGGTTGGTATCCGAACGACTCGACAACTACAGATCGATTTCGGCCAACCGCGAATACGTGTCGGCACTCGGTTCCCATCAGGGCACCGAGGTCGCGGTCGTGTCCCACGGCGTCGGAACCGCCGGGGCTGCCGTGTGTTTCGAGGAACTGATCCGGGCCGGAGCAACCAGGCTGATCCGGGCCGGCACCGCCGGCGGCCTGCAGCCCAACGTGAACGACGGACACCTGGTGATCGCGTCCGCAGCCATTCGCGACGACGGGGTCACCAGGGGCCTGGTTCCCCCTGAATACCCGGCGGTCGCCCATCATCAACTCGTCACCGCCCTGTCGGGATCGGCACCCACCGATCGGCCCACCCACGTGGGGACCGTGCTCACGTCCGATGTCTTCTACCCCGGCTCGGTGCTCGGCTCCAACCTCAGGCAATGGCAGCGTGCCGGTGCGATCGCGGTGGAGATGGAGTGCGCCGCGCTGTTCGTCATAGCGTCGCTCCACGGTGTGGGAGCCGCGGCGATTCTGGCAGTCGACGGCAATCCCCTGGCGTCTGACGACCCCGGCATGGACGGCTACCAGCCGGATCGGGCCGTGGTGAGAGACGCGGTTGCGGCGATGATAGATACCGCGCTCGACGCGCTCGTTGCCTGATCAGGAGGGCGGTTTCGCCGACTTGCAGGCCTTCACGATCGCATCATCGAGACCGGCGGGGTCGCCGAGCACGGAGAGGTTGCACTCGAGGTAGTGGTCGGCGCCATCGTGGAACACCGCCACCGACACCACCGTCTGTCCACCCGCCGCGGTCGCTCTCATCACGTGGGCACTGCCCTCATCGGTCTCGACCAGATTCGACAGGGTCGAACCGACTTCGGCACGGGCTCTGACGAGGGTTTCCAGCCGTTGTCCGACGAGCTTCCACTCATCCAGTGACCTGGGGGCGCATCCATCGGGACCACAGGCCCACGCAACCGTCCACGCGTCGACGTTGCTGAGATCAGCACCCGGTGGCTCGTAACGAATCGGTACCTCGGCATTCGGCACCCACCCGGCCGGCACGTCGATCACCACTCCATCGACGGTTGTGACCGACTCGAGCGCCGGACCGGAATCGGTGCCGCCGGTCGCCACCAGAACCACACCGATGATGGCGAGCAGAAGCAGTCCCACGAGAGGCAGTACGCGTTTCACCCGCTCATACTCGCAGCGGATCGACCTCGATCCTCAGCCTGCCGGACGGGCGACCGGTGGCCGCGAGTGCATCGAGCAGTTGACCTTGGTCGCGCGACCGCAACAGCCACCGGCCGTCGAGAGGTCCACGGATGCTCACACCGAGGGGGCGACCGAGCTTCTCGATGAACTCGGCGGCTGCCGCCCCGCTCACCAGAGCCTCCGTGGTGTACGGCGGAATCCCGATCTCGCGGCGTCGATCGCGCTCTTCGGTCGCCAACACCGATGGATCGGCCGCCGTGGCGGATCTGATCACCACATGGTCGGGCATTCTGGTCTGCAGAATGATCCGACCCCCCGACAGACGTGACCCGACCAGCCTCGCCGAGCGGACCAGGAGCGCCATCGCCTGCTCGGATGCCCTCTGCCGCGGAACAAGGAGCTCTTGGTCGAAGTCGACGAACACCACCAGATCGGCGGCGTCGACCCGATGCAGGACCGCTTCGGTTCCGATAACGACCCTGGTGGTGGGCACATCGACCGACTCGGCGGTCACGTCCCCCACCGGCTCGCGAACCAAAGCCTCGAGTTCCTCACGTGCCCGAGTCACGCCGATACGGAGATTGCGAAGCGAGGTCGACCCACAGGCTGCGCAAACCGCGTGGCGGATCTCCGAACGATCGGCTGTCTCCAGCTTGTCATCGATCATCGTCATCAGGGACAGGCCATCGGATGACCTCACCAGCTCGCCGCACTTTCCGCAGGCCATCAGCCGCGACCTGCCCTTGCGGTTGAGCACACAGACGACCCGTTGGGTGCCGGCGAGGCGTTGAACGAGGCCCTCGGCGAACAAGCCTCCCCGTGTGGGGTCCTCTTCGCGGCGATCGAGGACTTCAACCTCGGGCCAGCCGTCGCGTTCGGTGTCCGTGGGCGGCCGCAGCAGCTTCCCCGATCGAAGGGCCTCGAGACTCGGGACGGCCGAGGCCAGCACCACCGGGACCCCCCGGCGCCGCGCTCGTTCCAACGCAACGTCACGAGCGTGCCATGCAGGCATCCTCTCATTCTTGAGCGACTCGTCGTGCTCGTCGATCACCAACACGGCAGCCAGTCTCGGCATTGGCATCCACGCCGCCGACCGCGTACCCACCACGGTGGCGCCGGCCGCCGCAACAGGCCAGTCGTCGGGACCCATGGCGACGCTGATCCCGGCCCGGCGCAGCGCCAAGCGCAGGAGTCTCGCCCTCGACTGGTCGGGAACGATGATGAGAGCATCACCCAGCCGACAGGCCGCCAGGGCCAGTGAGGTGACATCGTGAGCCGGAGGCACCCGCACAACAGCGTTCCCGAGCCTGAACGCGTCGTCGAACACATCGGAAGGCCCGGACGGCACGGCCTTTCGATCCGGTGGCGAGGGCACCCCGGCCAACATTCGGGGAGGAGACGCGGCCCGCAGGAACGCGGTCCGTCTCCCGGCCCAACGCCAAGCGGCCCACTTCGAAAGATCCATCAGTTCCTTGTCGGGGCCGACCCCGCTGAGCCTCGACAATTCGGCCAGCTTGATGCCCGGCGGTGGATCCACATCCAGTTCCGTCACCCATCCGGCGACACGGCGACCGTGGAGAGGAACTCTCACCATCGAACCCACGGCCACCCGCTCGGCGCGGTGGTCGGAGTTCCACGATTCTGGAATCAGATAGTCGAACTCGCGGTCGATCGCTCCCACATCCGGGACGACCCGTACGACCCGCCTCGAGCTACCGCATTCGTTCAGAGCCCGAGCGCCGATTTGAGGTCGTCGACGCGATCGATGCTCTCCCACGGAAACAGGCCGTTGTCGGCATGTCGGCCGAAGTGCCCGTAGGCGGCCGTCGGCTTGTAGATCGGACGACGAAGGTCGAGGTCGCGCACTATTGCCGCCGGACGCAGGTCGAACACCTCGTCGACCGCCTTCTCGATGGCCTTGCGGTCGACGGTCTCGGTGTCGAAGGTGTCGACGAACACCGACACCGGGTGGGCCATACCGATGGCGTAGGCCACCTGAACCTCACAGCGCGAGGCCGCGCCCGATGCAACCACGTTCTTGGCCACCCAACGGGTGGCGTAGGCCGCCGATCGGTCGACCTTCGATGGGTCCTTGCCCGAGAAAGCGCCGCCGCCGTGGCGGGCCATGCCACCGTAGGTGTCGACAATGATCTTGCGGCCGGTGAGGCCGGCGTCGCCGACCGGGCCACCGATCACGAACCGGCCAGTGGGATTGACGAACACCTCGTAATTGTCGTCGGCAAACTCGGCTGGGATGACGGGCCGGATCACGTGTTCGATCAGGTCGGGCCTGATCATCGAATCGCGATCGATACCGTCGTTGTGCTGGGTGGACACCAGAACGGTCTTGAGGCGGACCGGGCGATTGCCCTCGTATTCGAAAGTGACCTGGGTCTTGGCGTCGGGGCGAAGGTAGGGAATGGTTCCGGCCTTGCGGACCTCGGCATGGCGTTCGGCCATTCTGTGAGCCAGGTGGATGGGCAACGGCATGAGAACATCGGTCTCGTCGCTGGCGTAGCCGAACATCATTCCCTGGTCGCCGGCACCCTGCTTGTCGAGCTGGTCTTCTTCTCCGGCGGTGCCGCTACGGACCTCTTCTGAATCGTTGACACCCTGAGCGATATCGGGAGACTGCTCGTCGATGGCGATCATCACACCGCAGGTATTGCCGTCGTAGCCGAACGACTCGCGGTCATAACCAATGTCGCAGATCGTCTTGCGAACCGTGCCGGGAATGTCGACATAGGCCTCGGTTGTTATCTCACCGGCCACCATCGCCAGCCCGGTGGTGACCATGGTCTCGCACGCCACTCGACTCATCGGGTCTTGTTCGAGCATGGCGTCAAGAATCGCGTCAGAGATCTGGTCCGCCATCTTGTCGGGATGACCTTCAGAGACGCTCTCCGAGGTGAATGTCCAACGGTTCACTCTTGCTCCTGATCTTGCCGGTGGGTCTCGATCTCGAGAACCGTGTTGAGAACGACGCGGGCTATGTCCCGCTTGTCGCTCATTGCTACATCATGCCGTAGACCGCCCGCCATGAGCACACTGACCTCATTGGTTTCGTGTTCAAAACCGACGCCGGGCTTCGAAACGTCGTTGGCCACGATCATGTCGAGGTTCTTGGCGGCCAGCTTCTGGGCGGCGTTGGCCACCAGATCCTCGGTCTCGGCGGCAAAGCCGACCAGAATCTGGCCTGTCGGCTTGGCCGCACCCAGCCCGGCGAGAATGTCGGTGGTCGGCACCATCACCAGTTCGGGCACTCCGTCGGACTTCTTCAGTTTGCGGTCGGTGGTGGTCGCCGGCCGGAAATCGGCCACGGCGGCCGCCATGATCACCACGTCGGCCTCAGGGGCGTGGGCAGTGCACGCCGCCGCCATCTCCTGCGCGGTGTCGACGGCAACAACTCGAACACCACTCGGGGCGGTCTCGGGCTTGGTGGTGATCAAAGTGACATCGGCACCCCGAGCAGCGGCTTCGGCAGCGAGGGCGTGGCCCTGTTTGCCCGAGGATCTGTTGCCGACGAAACGCACAGCATCAATCGGCTCGCGGGTACCGCCCGCTGTGACCAACACGGACTTCCCGGCAAAGTCGCCCGACGGGGCTCCGACCGCCGCCTCGATGGCTTCCAGGATCCGGTCGGGCGAGGCCAGCCGCCCGTGACCCATGTCGCCCCCGGCCAAACGACCGCTTTCTGGAGCCACGACCACGACTCCTCGGGACTCGAGCATGTTGATGTTGTCCTGCACGGAAGGCTGTTCCCACATCTCGGTGTGCATCGCCGGGCAAACCACGACCGGTGCCCTCGTGGCCAGCACGGTGGCGGTGAGCAGATCACCGGACCTGCCTGTCCGTAGATCGGAGATGACCCTCGCGGTGGCCGGGCACACGACCACAACGTCGGCGCTCTGCCCCAGGGTGGTGTGGGGGATGGCCGAGGAGTGGTCGTTGAAAACGGAAGTGTGGGCCCTCTCGCTGGCAAGCGCTGAGAAAGTGGCCGGTCCGACCATTTTGCATGCCGACTCGGTTAGAACCGGAACCACGTGAGCTCCGGCGTCGACGAGCCGCCTACACACCTCAACTGCCTTGTAAGCCGCGATCCCTCCGGTGACGCCGAGAATCACCCGCCTACCGGCCAGGTTGCTCATCGCGCGTGACGCCGGTTCCGGCTCAGGCGCTTTCGTCGGAACCCGCGGGCTCCGAAGCTTCGGCCACCGGCTCTTCCACCTCGGGATCGATGTCGATGGCGACGATCTTGCCGGCCGCGATCTCCTCGAAGGCAATCGACAGGGGCCGGGACGCGGTGGAGGTGACCTGCGGAGGGACGATGGTGCCCAGGCCTTCCTTCAGCTGGCCCACATAGTCGGTTATCTCACGGCTGCGTCGCGAGGACAGCGCCACGAGGCGAAACTTCGATCCGGCCTTCTCGAGGAGTTCCTCGATGGGGGGATTCATCATTGTGTCGTAGCCGTGCGCCATGACGTGCCTCTCAGTGGTTCCGAACGGTTGGTCAGGCTAACAGGAGGCGGCGCGACCGCGGCGGCTCTCGATCAGACCCTCGATCTCCGCGACGGCGCGATCAAGGTCGTCGTTGATCACAATCTCACAGTTGAGCTCGTAGGCCAGCGCCACCTCTTCGGCCGCTTTGGCGATTCGGGCAGCAACTTTTTCCTCCGGATCACCGCGACCCCGCAGTCGCTGTTCCTGGTGTTCGCGACTGGGAGCATCCACAAATATCAGCAGGGCATCCGGATACTTCTCGGCGATCTGCTTGGCACCGTGAACATCGATCTCGAATACCACATCGTGACCAGAGGGTGGATCCGGAACAGGGGTGCCCTGCATGTAGTCGAGAAACTCCACCCACTCGAGGAATCCGCCCTCGTCGATATGGGCTTGGAACAGCTCCCGGTTGGTGAAGTGATAGGCCTCCATCGACTCGTGGGGGCGACGGGCCCGGGTGGTCCAGCTGCGTGACAACCACAACCGCGGGTCGCGGTCGAGCAGTCGGGCCACGATGGTGCCCTTGCCAACCCCGCCCGGCCCGGAGATCACGATGATCAGTCGCTCGCGAAGATCGGCCACGCCAAGTCAGCCGAAGGTGGCCAGCAACTTCTCGCGCTGGGTCTCGCCCAAACCACGGATCCGCCGATTCTCGGCTATGCCGATCTCCTCCATGGCCCTGCGGGCCTTCACCTTGCCGACGCTGGGAAGAGACTCGAGGACGGCCAACACCTTGGTTCGAGCCACCAGCTCGTTTGATTCGGCCTCGATCAGCAGCTCGCGGAACGAGATCGAACCCATCTTCAAGCGCTGCTTCAGCTCGGCCCGGAATCGCCGGGCCTCTGCCGCCTTCACCAGCGCAGCTGCACGGGCCTCGTCTGAAAGCTTGGGTGGACCACTCATGCGAAGGACACTATCCCAGAGTTTCTCAGACCGCTGCCAGGATCGACTCGTGAACGCGTCTGGCGGCTGCCACCGGATCATCGGCCGCGGTGACCGCTCTTCCGATCACCAGCAGATCGGCGCCTCCTGCCACCGCATCACCGGGCGATGCAGCCCGGGCCTGATCGTCGACATGGTCGCCCTCGAGCCTGATTCCGGGGGTGACCCGCAGCATGCGGGGGGCGTAGTGATGAGCCTCGGTGAGGTCGCCCACAGCACACACGATGCCGCTGCATCCGGCTTCGGCGGCCAACATGACCCGCTTGGGCATGATGTGGGACGGGGCGTCTCCGTCGCTCGTGAGCACGGTGATGGCCAGCGACTTCGGCTGCTCGAGACCGGCGTTGTAGGCGCCCTCCGACAGACCCTGGACGCCCGCGGCCAACATGTCGACGCCGCCGTGGGCATGGAAAGTGAGATAGCTCACACCCAGTGCCCCGAGCACCCTTGCCGACTTCTCCACCGTTGTGGGAATGTCGTGAAGCTTGAGGTCGAGGAAAATGTCGTAGCCCAGGTCGGCTATCGCACCTATCGCCTCGGGGCCGGCTGCCGAATACAGTTCCAGGCCGATCTTGGCCACCGAGAAGTAGTCGCTCAACTGGCGACCCAAGCGGATGGCGGCCACCAGGTCGTCCACGTCGAGGGCCAGCGCCAGGCGGCCGCTCACTTGCGTTTCTCCGGCATCTTCAGCCATGGGCTTCTCCGATCAATTCGTCCAACCGTTTCACTCCGTGCCTGCGGCACCACTGTTGTAGCTCACCGAGGATCCGATGTGGAGCCCGTGGGTCGGCGAACGTGGCGGTACCGACCTCGACGGCCGACGCCCCAGCGAGCAGGAACTCTACGACATCGGTCCCGCTCGATGTGCCACCCACTCCCACGATCGGCAGATCCGGCAGAGCCTCGTGGACATCGAACACCGCCCGAACCGCCACCGGGTGGACAGCGGCCCCGGACATCCCGCCGCGCACCGCCCCCAGAACCGGACGTCGGGTGTCGGTGTCGATGGCCATGGCCAACAGCGTGTTTATGAGCACCACCGCTTCGGCCCCCGCCTCCGAGGCCGCAGATGCGATCTCGGCGATGTCGGCCACGTTGGGACTGAGTTTGGCCCACCGAGGTCGGTTGCACGCTTCGGTGGCAGCCACGGCCTCGGCGGTGGCCGACGCCGAATGCGCAAACATCTTGCGGCGGTCCTCGAGGTTGGGACAGCTGACGTTGACCTCGACGGCCACCACCTCGGGCGGGGCAGCGGCAAGTGCCTCTGCGGCCAGCCGGAAGTCGTCGATCGAACCACCCCAGATGCTGGCCACCACCCGGGCACCCGACCGGATCAGATCGGGGAGATCGCCGGCCAGCCATGCCTCGACTCCGGGCCCCTGCAGACCCACGCTGTTGATCATGCCGGTGCTCGTCGAATGGACACGCGGCGCCGGGTTTCCGGGCCATGGTTCGTGGCGCAGGGATTTCACGACGACCGCACCAAGCTCCGCCAGGTCGAAGTAGTTGGCCAGCTCGGCACCGTGTCCGGCCGTGCCCGAAGCGGTGAGAACCGGCGCCGGAAGTTCCAGCGAGCCGATCCGCGTGGCCAAGTCGGTCATTGTCGACC
>JAJRXJ010000068.1 GCA_024276355.1 Actinomycetes bacterium
CGCGACGACTGCCCCTCCAGCACGTATCTCTCGACATACGGGGCCTGCGCGGGGGAGGTCTGGTAGCGGTAGCCGCCGGCCACTCGGGCCAACACGAAGCCACGACCATCGGCTTCGTATTCGGCGGCCAATGTGGCGCACACCTCGTCGATGTCGTCGGGCGTGGTGCCCACCAGGCGACCCAGGAGTTCGGGCGGAATGGGTTCTTCCGCAACCAGAAGAATGGCCTCGACGGCCGGGGCTACGTGTTCTGCGGTCAATTGTCAGCCCTCGTAGGCATCGACTGTGAGCGAATTCGGATCGTTGTCGGGTGTGCCGAGCCACACGATGTTGATGTCGCCGAACGACACCGCCTGCTCGATCTCAAGAGCTCCCTGCTTGAACAGTTCGAGAATCGCCAAGAACCTCACCACCACCTCGATGCGGTCGACGAGCCCCGAGGTGAGTTCACGGAAGGTGACCCGACCAACTCTGGGGAGTTCATCGAGCATCTCCTCGACAGCCTCGGCAACGGTGACCTTGAGCGGGGTGACATGGGAAAGATCGACCCTGACAACCGGCTTCGGGGCCGCGGCTCGCATGTAGGCGTCGCGCAGATCGGCGGGGCTCACATGGGTGAGCATGTCGGGTGCCAGACCGATGAACCGATCCTCGATCGGGCCGACCCGACGGGCGTAGGAGCGGGCGGCCTCGGTCGACAGATGTCTGAGGACCAAGGCAGCGTCCTTGAAGGTCTTGCATTCGATGAGACGGGCCAGAAGGAGGTCGCGCTCCTCCCACAGCCCGAACTCGTCGTCGAGGTCCACGTCGCGATCCTCGGGCAGCAGCCGGCGCACCTTCAGCTCGACCAGGGTCGATGCGATGAGCAGAAACTCGGTGGCCACCTCGAGATCGAAGTTTTCCATCCGCTCCAGCTCGACAAGATAGGAGTCGACGATGTCGGAGAGGTTCACCTCGTAGAGCTCGACCTGCTCGCGAAGTATGAGATGGAGGAGAAGGTCGAACGGCCCGTCGAAAACCGGTGTGTGAACCTCATACGGCATGACGTGACCATAGACGGCGCAAGCTCCGTCGCCACGCTCCCTCGGGCACTCTTCGACCCCGGCAGGAACGTGCGAGAACCAGACGGCCCGACCATGGTTACCCTTCCTGCCCATGACACGCGTCTTCTCGGGCATCCAGCCAACCGGCGAACTCCACTTGGGCAACCACCTGGGAGCCGTGCGCAACTGGGTACGGATGCAAGAATCGACCGACGCCATCTTCTGTGTCGTCGATCTCCATGCTCTCACCATTCCCAAGCCCCCGGGCGAGGTTCGCGACGCCACCCTGCGTCTCTCACAGCTCCTCATGGCTGCCGGGCTCGATCCCGAGAAGTGCATCCTGTTCGTCCAGAGCCACGTGCGTGAACACACGGAGTGCGCCTGGCTGATGGAGTGCAACGTTTCCTACGGCGAACTCAGCCGCATGACCCAGTTCAAGGACAAGGCCGAGCGACAACAGTTCATCTCCTCGGGGCTGTTCACCTACCCGGCCCTCCAGGCCGCCGACATTCTCCTCTACGACACCGACGAAGTCCCGGTTGGCGACGACCAGCGCCAACACATCGAGATCACCCGCGACATCGCCGAACGGTTCAACTCCCGATACGGCGACACATTCGTGATTCCCGAGGCGGTAGTTCCCGCTTCCGGGGCCCGGGTGATGGATCTGCAACACCCCGCCAACAAGATGTCCAAATCGGCCGACTCGCCCCAGGGCACCGTCAACGTTCTCGACGAACCGAAGATCATCGAGAAGAAGTTCAAGCGTGCGGTTACCGACAACGACACCGATGTCAGATTCGACCCCGCCGAGAAACCCGGCGTGAGCAACCTCCTCTCGATTCTCGCCTCGGCCACCGACTCCGATCCCGAGACCGTCGCCGCGGGTTACACCCAATACGGACGGCTCAAGGTGGACACCGCCGAAGCCGTGATTGCTCTACTCCGGCCGCTGCAGGAGCGGTTCGCCGAACTCGAGGCCGATCCGGCCGAAACCGCCCGGCTGCTGGCGATCGGTGCCGACAAAGCTCGCTCAATCGCCTCGGCCACCATGGCCAGGGCAAAAGCCAACATCGGCCTGCTCGCGGGCTGATCCCCGCTCAGTCGTCGTCGACCTCACTGAGAACCTCGGCGTAGCGACGCTCCACGGTCCAACTGTCGGGAGGCAGGTGATGCTCGCGCGCCCAGGCGCAGACCAGCGGATCGCTTCCCACCATCGACAACATGTCGCCGCCCAGATCGGGGTGGTGCAGATACAACCCGACGCTTCGTGTGAAGCCGCTGCTCTTGCGCCACAGAGCCGCCGAATCGGCCCCGGCCAGCTTGGCCGACAGGGTGGCCACCACCCGACCCCAGGTGCGCAGACCGCTGTCGAGCTTGCCCACGTCGTGAAGAAGCGCCGCGGCCAGGACGGTGCGGGGAGTGTCAGGCCCCAGGCGGGCCTGCACCTGCCGGGCAACCCGGGCCGAGTGCCGGCGGTCGGGCCCGTACATTCGGCCCCACAGGGCCAGTTCTCCTGCGGTGAGAATCTCGCCGACCCACTCAAGGTCGCGACGCGGAGGTCCGCCGGGTAGAAGGGATCCGAAGAACCTCCTGGACAGATGCCACCAGCTGCCCATCACGCGACCGTTGCCCGAGGATGTGCGGATCTATAAACAGCGATCAGGCGCTCGGTCGACACACGGGTGTAGATCTGGGTGGTCGAGATGGAAACGTGGCCGAGCAGTTCCTGCACCGTGCGAATGTCGGCGCCGTGATCGAGCATGTGGGTGGCGCACGAATGCCGGAGCACGTGAGGTGTCAGTTCGCTCCCGAGCCCGACCTGGAGCCCTCGGGCCCGCACGAGCCCCCACATTCCCTGGCGGCTGAGGCGTCCGCCCCGCATGTTGAGAAACACGGCCTCGGCGTCGGAGCGGCGCGCCCAGCGTTCCGGTTCCATGGCCCCACGTCCATCGGGGCCGAACCACTCCCCCAGCGCCCGCCAGGCATGGCGACCGATCGGAACGATCCGTTCCTTGGATCCCTTGCCCATCACCCTCATGAGACCGTCGACCATGTCGAGATCCCCCAAGGACAGAGCAACCAACTCGGAGATGCGAACCCCGGTTCCGTACAGGGTCTCGAGCACGGCCCGATCCCGACGGGCCTTGGGGTCGTCGCCCACCACCCCTTCGATCAGTGCGGTCACCTGATCAAGCGTGAGAGCCTTCGGAAGCCCACGGGGCACGCGAGGCATCTCCACATCGGCGGTGGGATCGTCGGGCCGGATCTCCTCAGCCACCAGGAATCGGTGAAGGCCCCGCACGGCCACCACCGTTCGGGTGACCGATGACTTCGCCAACCCCTCACCCTGCAACACGTGGATGAAGGCGATCACGTCGTCGGAATCCGCATTCAGCTCGGTGCGGTCACGCCGCCCCAGATGCGCGTGCCATCGGTCGAGATCACGCCGGTATGCCGACAAGGTGTTGGCCGACCGGCCCCGCTCCACCGCCAGCCAGGTCAGAAAGTCCTCGACGTGTGCCGGTGCCCGCTCGACCGGGTGCGAGTTCGGCTCGCCCATGTCAGCGACCGAGGTACCGAAGCGCGGCCAGCAGCCCGATGACGGTCTTGGCGTCTTCGATCCGGCCGTCGGAGATGGCCTCGGCCACCTCCCCGACCGGCATTCGTTCGATGACCATGTGGGTCTCTTCTGGCCCCTGGCGGTCGGTGGGCACCGGGCTGAGATCGGTGGCGAGATACACATGGGAGTACTCGTCGCTGAACCCCACCGAATTGAAGAAGCTCGACAGGTGGATCAGGCCGGGTGTGGTCATGCCCACTTCCTCCTCGAGCTCTCTCACCGCGGCCACCTCGGGAGCCTCGCCGTCGACATCGAGCTTGCCGGCCGGAATCTCGAGAATCTCCCGGCCGACGGCGGCCCGGTACTGCCTGACCAGCACCACGTGGTCGCCATCGATCGGCACCACGCCCACGGCACCGGGATGGCGAACGATGTCGCGCTCAATGGTCTGGCCCTCCGGCGTGAGGAAACGCCCCTCGACCAGGGTGATCACGAACCCGCGGTGGATCTCGCGTTCTGAAACATGGACGAAACCGCCCGTGCCGTCGGCGCGGGCCGGGTCGTTCACGAACCGGCCGGGGTGCCGGCCTCGCTGTCGACGGGCACGCTGAGACCGAGCCGTGGGTTGCGTCCCTCGGCTCGTTGGAGGGCGCTCGCAATGAACTCGCGAAAGAGCGGCGCCGGCCTGTCGGGCCGGCTCTTGAATTCGGGGTGGGCCTGTGTGCCGATCCAGAACGGGTGGGTGTCGAGTTCGATGAACTCGACCAGGCGGCCGTCGGGAGACTCACCCGACAACACGAGGTCGCTCTCTTCGTAGCGACGCCTGTACGACGGGTCGAATTCATAGCGATGACGGTGGCGTTCCGACACCACTTCTTCACCGTAGGCCTTCGCCACCCGTGACCCGGGCTTCAGCTTGGCCCAGTAGGCGCCGAGCCTCATGGTTCCGCCCATGTCGGTGACATCGCGCTGACTTTCCATGAGGTCGATCACCGGATGTGGGCTTCGCGAGTCGAACTCGGTGGAATTCGCACCGACCAGACCGAGCGCATTGCGGGCGTATTCGATGGTCATCACCTGCATGCCCAAGCACAGCCCAAGGCACGGAATGTTCGCCTCGCGAGAGTAGGCGGCGGCCGCGATCTTGCCCTCGATCCCCCGTTCTCCGAACCCACCGGGGATGACGATTCCGTCGAGGTCACGCAGCCGTGCGGCCGCCAGCATGCCTTCGAGTTCCTCGGCCTGAACCCATTCGAGTTGGATGTCGGCACCGTGATGGATCCCGGCGTGGTTGAGCGACTCGACCACCGACAGGTAGGCGTCGGGCAGGCTCACGTACTTCCCGATCAGTCCGATCTTCACAGGTGTGGTGGCTGCGCCGACCCTCGCCACCAGTTGCTCCCAGTCGCTGATGTCGACCGGCATGTCGCCGAGGCCGAGCACCTCGCACACCACCTGGTCGAGCCCCTCCTCATGGAGAACCAGCGGAATCTCGTAGAGCGACTTGGCGTCGGCGGCGTTGACCACGGCATCGATCGGCACGTCGCAAAGGTTGGAAATCTTGCGCTTGAGATCGGAGGACAGCGGTTCTTCGCTGCGACAGATGATGGCGTCGGGCTGGATGCCACGACTCCTCAACTCGGTTACCGAGTGCTGGGTGGGTTTGGTCTTCTGTTCACCGGAGGGTCCGATGAACGGCACGAGAGTGACATGGACATAGAAGACGTTCTCACGGCCCACATCGAGCCGGAACTGGCGAATCGCCTCGAGGAACGGCAGGATCTCGATGTCGCCCACGGTGCCGCCGACCTCAGTGATGATCACATCGACATCTTCGCTCGCAAGCCGGCTGATACGCCGCTTGATCTCATTGGTGATGTGGGGGATCACCTGGACGGTCTTGCCGAGATAATCGCCCCGACGCTCGGCGGCTATCACCGACGAGTAGATCGATCCGGTGGTGGCGTTGGAGTCCTGGGTGAGGTTCTCGTCGATGAATCGCTCGTAGTGGCCGAGGTCGAGGTCAGTCTCTCCCCCGTCGTCGGTGACAAACACCTCGCCGTGTTCGAACGGGTTCATGGTGCCCGGATCGACGTTGAGATAGGGGTCGAGCTTTTGCATGGTGACCCGCAGGCCCCGGGCCTTCAGAAGTCGACCAAGCGACGAACCGCTCAGGCCCTTTCCAAGCCCACTGACCACACCACCGGTCACGAAAATGTGTTTCGTCATCGGGAACTCACCGTACCCGCGCCATCACCGGCTGGCGCGAACGGCGCGAATACCCTGCTCACAGGCATCGCACGTTCACCCAAAACTCCAATCCACCGATCGGATCAACCCGACTTGGCCGCTCGACCGGCAGCCAACAGCTCCTCGGCATGTCCCCGTGCCGCGCTCGACTCGGGAGATCCCGACAACATTCGCGACAGCTCGATCACTCGTTGTTCGTCGGTGAGCATCCGGGCCTCGCTCACCGTGGACCCGTCGATGGTGAGCTTGGACAACACCACGTGATCGTCGGCAAACGCGGCCACCTGGGCCAGATGCGTGACCACCAGCACCTGATGATCCGATGTGAGTTCGGCCAGACTGGCACCCACCCGGTTGGCGGCGTCGCCACCGATTCCGGCATCCACCTCGTCGAAAACAAGAGTCGGGGGGCCCGACGAAAGCACCAGCCGCAGGGCCAACATGGTCCGGGCCAACTCGCCTCCCGACGCCACCTTGGAGAGCGGCTGTGGCTCATGACCGGCATTGGCCGCGAGCATGAACACCACTTTCTCACCGGCCTCCCCGTCGACCGAGATCTCGATCCTGGCATCCTTCATGGCCAGGCCCTCCAAGTGTGACTCGACGGCAGCCGCGAGCTCGGGGGCGGCCTTTTGGCGGGCTGCCCTCACCTCGGCTTTCGCCCGAGCCAACTCGACGATCGCAGCCTCTCGGCGGCGGTCGAGCAACGCGGCCCGCTCATCGTGATCAACCAGCTCGGCGAGCCTGGCCCGAATCTCATCGGCGAACTCCATCACGTCGGCGAGAGAATCTCCATACTTGCGGCGCAGGTCCTTCAGCAACGCTCGACGCTCGCGTATCTCATCGAGTCGTTCGGGGTTCTCCTCGATCTGCTCGAGGCGCTGTCGGGCCGTCTCAGCGATGTCGGCGACGTCGGCGGCCACCGCGTGGACCCGTTCGAGAAGGTCGGAAAGGGGCCCCCGTCCATCGAGCTTCGACAGGACCGATGCCAACCCGTCACCGACGGATCCGTCGGCGCCCAGAAGCTCGGCCGCCGCCGCGACAGCCTCGAGATGCGCGGCAGCGTCGGACAGGTCGGTCTCCTCCTGATCAAGCCGGGAATCCTCGTCGGGATCGGTGATCGACGCATCGTCGATCTCGGTGATCTGATAACGCAACAAATCGATCTCGCGGCTTCGGGCCCTCTCGTCGCCGCCCATCTCCGACAGGGACATCTCGATGGATCGCAGGTCGTCGGCCAACTTCTCGACACGAGATGTGTCGACCTTGCCGAACTGATCCAGCACCGCCCTCTGCACCGCGGACTTGAGCAGCGACTGATGGGCATGCTGCCCGTGGAGGTCGATGAGATCGGAACCGAGATCGCTCAATGCGGCCACTGTGGCCAACTGACGGTCTATGTAGACCCGTGATCGCCCATCTCTGGGAATCACGCGACGAACGACGGTCTCGGTGTCGCCGACCACGAACCGGCCCTGAAGTTCGGCCTCTTCCGCGCCCGGGCGCACCAACGACGCGTCGGCCCGTCCACCGGTGAGCAGGTCGATGGCCCCAACCACAAGCGTCTTGCCGGCACCGGTCTCACCGGTGACCACGGTCATGCCCGGACCGAGGGTCAGCGAGATTTCATCGATCACACCAAGGTTTCGTACGACCAGTTCGGTCAGCACGGCCGCGCCTCACGACGTATCAGGGGCGATCTGGGTGTGGGAGGGTGTTCATCTGTCATTGAGTCCGAACTTCGCTTTCAGTACTCGATGGAATCGTCGGGACCCGAAGGTGACCAACCGGGCCGAATAGGGAGATTCGGTGCACTCAACCTGGTCACCATCTCCGAGAACACCGATCCTACGCCCGTCCACCGACACCGACGCCGGGCGATGTCCGTCGACGGTCATACGGACGACCGTGGACGGGGCCAGGACGAGCGAGCGGTCGAACAACATGTGGGGTGACACCGGCGTGAGCAGAAGCGACCTGTGCATGGGGGCGATTATGGGGCCCCGCACCGAGAACGCATACGCCGTGCTTCCCGTGGGGGTGGCCACTATCAGCCCATCTGCGGCGTATGAAGTGAAGAACTCGCCGTCGAATTCAACCCCGAGACGAATGGTGTTTGCCTCGGCCGAACGCTCGATCACGGCCTCGTTGAGAGCAAGGTGGGAAACGCGACGACCATCGGCGCTGGTCACGATGGTGGTCGAGATCAGCATCCTCGACTCGATATCGTGGTCACCCACCAGCGCGCGCCGCACAGCCTCCCGGGCGTCGTCTGGGGCCACCTCGGTGAGGTAGCCCAGCCGCCCGAAGTCGACACCGAGAATCGGGACCTCGGATTCGCCGGCCAGTTCGACGGCCCGCAGGATCGAGCCATCTCCGCCCAGGGTGACAATCAGATCCAGCCCATCGACCAGGCCGGCATCATCGACGCAGTGATCACCGAGCCCGGTCAAATCGCCGTCACCGGCGGGAACCCTCACCTCATGGCCTTCGGCTTCGAGCCAGTCGGTCAACTCCCGAGCGTGGGCCGCGGCCGATTCACGACCCAGATGCACAATCAATGCCACTGCTGCCATCACATGCTCCTTGCTTCGGCGATCGCAGACTCGCACATTGCCGTCGGGTCGGTGTCGATGTCGGGAACGACCGAGACATGAACCAGGAACTCGACATTGCCCTCACCACCGGTGATCGGAGAAACCATGACCCCCATGATGGCCGCTCCGGCAGCCATCAACGAGGAGCAGACCCGATCGAGCGATCCGCGCCATATGTCGGGGTCGGTTATCACTCCCCGGCCCCGGTCGGCCTCGAGTCGGCTCGCCTCAAACTGTGGCTTGACCAAGAGGACCATGTCCCCTCCCGGCTTCGTCAATGCCACGATCGAGTCGACAACGGTGCGCAACGAGATGAACGACAGATCGGCGACCAGAAGATCGCCCGGGCCGCCCACGCTGGCCGCGTCAAGACCCCTCACGTTGGTGCGTTCGTGCACATCGACCCTCGGGTCGTCACGCAGTCGCTCATGGAGTTGGTTGCGCCCCACGTCGATGGCCACGACTCGTTCCGCACCCCTCTGGAGCAGGCAATCGGTGAAACCACCGGTGGACGACCCCACGTCGATGGCCCGATTGCCGCGGGGATCGACCGCAAAACGCTCAAGGGCCGCTTCAAGCTTCAAGCCGCCACGCGATACGAACCTTGCCGGTGGTTGGGCCACCTCAATGGCCTCACCGGACTCGACAAGTCGTTTCGTGTTGTCGGCCGGGGCACCGCCGACGGTGACCGACCCCCGGGCCACGAGCACCGCGGCGGCGTTGAGGTCGGATGCGAGACCGCGCCTCACCAACTCCGAATCGAGCGGACGGCGGCGAGCCATCGCTCAGCTTGGTCCCGATCCGGCGATGTCCGACAGCACCATGTCGACCATGGATGACAGATCATCGGCGATCAGATCGGGTTCGGGTTCGACCGGAAGGTCGTCGGGACCCACCACCCCGGACAGCACCAGTGCGAACCGGTAGCCGACCCGCCGTGCGAAACGGCCGTCGGTGTCGGCCCGGTCGCCGACCATGATTCCGGAGGGTCCGAGAAACTCCCGTACCAGATCGGCCATGGGTGAGTAGGGCTTGCCGGCCACGATCGGATCAACCCCCGAGGCCACGGCCACGGAAGCCACCAGGGCCCCGTTTCCGGGCAGGAGTCCGTCGGCGTCGGGGAAGGTGGAGTCGTCGTTGGTGGCGATGAACCTGGCCCCGCCCCGCACAGCCTTCATGGCAGCGGTCATGTGGGAGTAGTCGAAATCCGGCCTCAGGCCCATGACGACGGCATCTGCGCTTCCCGTCACGACCGTCTCGACGCCACGATCGGCCAACGCCTTGTACACGCCATCGGAGCCGACCGCCAGCACGC
This sequence comes from Actinomycetes bacterium, assembly GCA_024276355.1. GTDB lineage: Bacteria > Actinomycetota > Acidimicrobiia > Acidimicrobiales > Aldehydirespiratoraceae > SZUA-87. Next base: position 9,769 of record JAJRXJ010000068.1, read on the forward strand.
GCTCACCCGGTTGAACCAAGGTTGCCGCGGCCATGGCCGCAGTGATCACCAGATGCTCGGTGTCGTCGATTCCATGGTGAGCCAACTTCTCGGCCACCTGTGCAGGAGTACGTTGCGCCGAGTTGGTGACGAACGCTATTCGTGCGCCGGAGCGACGCAGACGCTCGACCGCTTCCGGAGCTCCCGGCACGGTCTGCGGACCACGCCAGATGACCCCATCAAGGTCGAGCGCCCAAGCGGTCAGCCGACCTCCCACGTGGGGAGGCTGTGAAGCAGAGTGTTGAGGTCGCCGGGCCCCTTGTCTGCGGTGGCCTTCTCGAGCTGCGCTTCCAGAACGTCGCCGTAGACCGGTCGCTCGACGGAGCGGAAGACCCCCATCGGAGTCGGGGCATCGGGGTTCGATGCCAACCTCGAGAGAGCGAACGCCACCGACGGATCGGGATTGTCGTGGTGGTGCACGGTGAGAGCGTCGACGCCGACATCGGCGGTCTCGACGATCTTGGCCACACCATGATCGATGATCACTCCGTGGCTGCCGTCGTGGCCGAATCGGATCGGCTCACCATCGTGGAGATCGATGATCATCTCCTCGCGGCGATCATTGCTGGTGATGTCGCCGTAGGCACCGTTGTTGAACACATTGCAGTTCTGGAAGATCTCCACGACCGAGGACCCCTTGTGGTCGTGGGCCCGCTTGAACATGTCGATCATGTGCTTGCGATCCATGTCGTGGGTGCGCCCCACGAACGATGCCTCGGCGCCCAACACCAACGAGATGGGATTGAACGGATGATCGATCGACCCCATGGGGGACGACTTGGTGATCTTGCCTTCCTCACTGGTGGGTGAATACTGGCCCTTGGTGAGACCGTAGATCCGGTTGTTGAACAACAAGATGGTGAGGTTCACATTGCGACGCATGGCGTGAATCAGGTGATTACCACCGATCGACAACATGTCGCCATCGCCTCCCACGACCCACACATCAAGATCGGGTCTGGCCAGAGCCAGCCCACTAGCGATCGCCGGCGAACGCCCGTGGATGCTGTGCATTCCGTAGGTGTTCATGTAGTAGGGGAACCTAGCGGCGCAACCAATACCGGAGACGAACGCCGTCTTGTCGGGGTCGCTGCCGATCTCGGTCATGGCCATCTGCACGGCCATGAGAATCCCGTAGTCGCCGCAACCGGGGCACCACCGCACCTCTTGGTTGCTCACCCAATCCTTGCGGGTGGTGGTGATGGTCTCAGTCATCGATGGCTCCTTCGATCCGCTCCACCAGTTCGGCGGGGGTGAACGGTTGTCCCATGATCTTGGTGATCGACTTGATGTCGATCAGGAACTCGGCCCGGAGTTCATGGGCGAGCTGGCCCAGGTTCATCTCCGGGACGATCACCTTGTCGTAGCTTTTGATGAGTTCGGCGAGGTTGGGCGGATAAGGGTTGAGATGTCTGAGGTGGATCTGTGCCATCTTGCGTCCCTTGCGGCGCATCCGGCCGACGGCAGCGGTGATGGCGCCTCGCGTGGAGCCCCAGCCGAGCACCAGCACGTCGGCGTCGACGTCGCCTCTCGGGACGATGGGCGGGATCGACTCCGCGATCTTCGCAATGTGGGCGTCGCGGGTACGAACCATTCGCTCATGGTTCTCGGGGTCGTAGCTGATGTTGCCGGTGTCGTCTTTTTCGATACCGCCGATGCGGTGGGCAAGACCCGGGGTGCCGGGAAGAATCCACGGACGGGTGAGAGTCTCGTCGCGCAGATACGGCATGAAGTCGGGGGCACCCTCCACGCCGACGTTGTTCGGCTCTGTGAGATACTCAACCTTGATCGGGGGTAGGTCGTCGACTGACGGAAGCCTCCACGGCTCGGTGCCGTTACCGAGATATCCGTCGGACAGCAGGATCACCGGGGTGTGGTACTCGACCGCGATCCTCACCGCCTCGATGGCAGCGAAGAAGCAGTCGGCCGGGGTGGACGAAGCCACCACCGGAAGCGGAGCCTCACCGTGGCGGCCATGGAGCGCGATCATCAGATCTGACGCCTCGGTCTTGGTGGGCAGGCCGGTGGAGGGACCACCGCGCTGAACGTCGACGATGACCAACGGCAGCTCGAGGCTCACGGCCAGGCCTATGGTCTCGGCCTTGAGAGCCAAGCCGGGCCCGCTCGTGGTGGTAACCCCGATGTGGCCGCCGTATGACGCCCCGAGGGCGGAGCCAACCCCCGCGATTTCATCCTCGGCCTGGAAGGTACGCACACCAAAGTTCTTGTGCTTGGCCAACTCGTGGAGGATGTCGGTTGCGGGCGTGATCGGATATGAACCAAGGAACAGCGGAATCCCTGCTTGCTTCGATGCCGCTATCAGCCCCCATGAAAGGGCGGTGTTGCCATTGATGTTGGTGTAGGTGCCGGGGTCGAGTTTCGCGGGGCGCACAACACGGCGGCTGGCCCACAGATCGGCATTCTCGGCGTAGACATCGCCGGCCTTGAACGCAGCCATGTTGGCCGCGATGACAAGATCCTTGCCCTTGAACTTCTGCTCTATCCAGTCGTAGGTGCCCTTGGTGGGTCGCGAATAGAGCCACGAGACCATGCCGAGAGCGAAGAAATTTTTCGAGCGCTCGGCATCGCGAGGCTTCACTCCGAGGTCTTTGCAGGCCTCCTTGGTGAGCTCGGTCATTGGGGCTGTGATCACCTGGTAGCCGGCCAGCGAGCCATCTTCGAGCGGGTTCGATTCGTATCCGGCCTTCTTGAGATTTCTCTCGTCGAATGCGTCGGAATTGATGATGAGGGTTCCGTGCTCGACCACCTTCGGGAGGTCGGCCTTGAGCGCTGCAGGATTCATGGCCACCAGGACGCTGGGCGAGTCGCCCGGGGTGTTGATGTCGTGGTCGGCTATGTGTACCTGGAATGCGGAAACGCCTGCGAGCGTGCCGGCTGGGGCTCTGATCTCAGCGGGGTATTCGGGAAGTGTCGCCAGGTCATTCCCGAAGAGGGCGCTCGCAGCAGTGAACCGGTCGCCGGTCAACTGCATGCCATCGCCCGAATCACCGGCGAAACGCACGATGATCCGCTCAACTTCGGGAATCTCCGACGTCCGCTCATCGGTGTCGGTCACGAGAATCTCCTTGCCATCGACGTACTTTGCGTCGTTCGGCCGGGTCACCATAACCGGCCTTTCGGTGCTGTTGTCGACACCTGTCGGCCGAATTGACAAAAGTCCCAGCAATCGACGAAATCTCTCGCTGGTGATCGGCGATCAAGCCCGACCCGGACCGCTCACGCAATCGTTATCGACTCGTCGAGATAGACGTCCTGGATGGCGTTGAGCAAGTCGACCCCTTCGCCCATCGGGCGCTGGAACGCCTTGCGCCCGCTGATCAGCCCGGTGCCCCCGGCCCGCTTGTTGATCACCGCGGTGGTGACCGCCTCGGCGAGATCGGTGGCCCCGGATGAGGCGCCACCGCTGTTGATCAGACCTATTCGGCCCATGTAGCAGTTGGCCACTTGGTAACGACAGAGATCGATCGGGTTGTCGGTGGTGAGCTCGGAGTAGACGAGGTCGCTGGTCTTGCCGAACTTGACTGCGGTGTATCCACCGTTGTTGGTCGGCAGTTTCTGCTTGATGATGTCGGCCTCGAGAGTGACACCGAGATGGTTGGCTTGCCCGGTGAGGTCGGCCGACGCGTGGTAGTCGACGCCATCGACCTTGAAGGCCGAGTTGCGCAGGTAACACCACAGCACGGTGAACATCCCGAGCTCATGGGCCCTGGAGAACGCCTCGCCCACCTCCTGAATCTGACGGTTGGCACCTTCGGATCCGAAATAGATGGTGGCCCCGACCCCGGCGGCCCCCAGGTCGAACGCCTGGTTGACATCGCCGAACATGATCTGGTCGAAGGTCTCCGGATAGGTGAGCAGCTCGTTGTGATTCAGCTTCACTATGAAGGGGATCTTGTGGGCGAAACGCCGCGATGCCATCGCCAGGACACCGAATGTGGAGGCAACCGCGTTGCAGCCACCCTCGATCGCCAGCTCGACGATGTTGAGCGGATCGAAGTAGGCCGGGTTGGGCGCGAAGGACGCCCCCGCGGAGTGTTCGATGCCCTGGTCGACCGGAAGAATGGAGACATAGCCGGTTCCGGCGAGTCGGCCGTGGTCGAACAACGCCTGCAGATTACGCAGCACCTGGGGTGAGCGGTCGCTGGTGGCGAACACCCGGTCGACGAAGTCGCCACCGGGAAGGGTGAGCGATTCTCTGGGGATGGTGGTGCTCTCATGTGTCAGAAGCGACTCGGCAGAGTCGCCGAGCAGGCTTTGGATGTCCACGATTCTGGCTCCTGTGGGGGATCGTTCCGGTCGTCTACCGGCGCCTCCACACCGTAGCGAGCCAATTGCGGAGAAGTTGGAATTCAACGATCAACACTCCCCGAGCCGCCGCGTGTAGGACGAGAGCGCCTTCGTGGCCCGCACGGTGCCCGACTTGGCCACCACCTCGGCCAGCAGCTCGGTGCGGCTCTGGGTGAGACCCGACAGCCTGAAGAAACGCCGGCGGATGCTCCCGAGCACCAGCACATCGTCGCCGGCCCTCATGGACTGAGGGCGGGATGGGTCGATCCACGCGACAGGCACTGAACACCGGACTCCGTCGTGACCGGTGGTGGTGAGGTCATAGTTCCACACCACCGAACCGGAAGGCAGCTCGGTCTGTCGGGGGTCGTTCGCGAGAACCCCCCTTGCCATGGCAATGTTGAACTGCGCCGCCGTGGCCGACTGCTCGGCGGAATTCTGCTTGGTCATGTTCGACTCCCTCTTGGACCCACGATCGCGGGCGCACGTGATGGGGGAAGTTCGGTCAAACCATAGAGACGGAGTGTGACAGTCTCAGCTCAGGGCTCGCACACGGGCGGTGACATCAGCGAGTTCGGGGTCGTGATTGGCTATCCAGGTGAACAACTGGCGGGCACGAGGACTTCGGCCCGACCGTTCGTAGAGATCGGCCAGCGCATAGGCCCTACGCAGGTGATGGTCCCGCGGCTTCTTCGGGGGCCGCCAACCATCCTCGAGTATGGAGATCGCACCGATTATGTCCCCTTGGTCGGCTTTCGACCCAGCCAGAACGATCCGACCCTCGATCATGAGGGCCGCACTCGGTGACACCTCACCGAGCTCCGCCCAAAGATCCTCGACATCGGACCAGTGGCCCAACGCCCGATGACAGTCGGCAAGAACAGGGTGCTGCTCGGTCGACCCGGCCAGCTCACGAAACGCCTCGAGATGGCCGATCGCCTCTCGCCACTTTCCCATTCGGTAGAACGAAAGGCCCAGAAGCTCCCGACCCTCCGGGAGCTCGGGTGCCTCCTTGACCAGAGGGACCAGGAGTTTCCGGGCTTCGTCGAAACGCTCAGCGCCAAAGGCCCGGCCGGCATCACGGAGACGACGGGCGAGGCGCTTGGCACGTACCTCGCCGACGAGCCGGGTCAGAGCGACCTCCGGCTCAACCTCACGGTTGGGTTTGGGCGGCATTGGTCCCCGCTCCCGGGAGGCATGCTTGCGGCCGCGCCGCACCGCTCCAGACGCCGAGCGACGCAGGTCTTCGGCATCGGGCAGCCGTCGGTCGGGTCGGGGCGGGATGGGGCGCCCAGGGGACCCAGCCGGTGAGGACCCATCATC
>JAJRXJ010000069.1 GCA_024276355.1 Actinomycetes bacterium
ACACCGAGTCACACCATGAGCGGATGTACGGCCATCCACGCCCGCCGTCACCTACCATTCGGCAATGACGCTTCACTGGTCGAATTCCATGGTCGAGGTCCACAAGATCGTCGTGGGCCCGGTCGACAACAACGTCTTCACGATCCGTTGCCGCGAGACCGGGGAGGCAGTGCTGCTCGACGCCGCCAACGAACACGACAAGCTGCTGGAGCTGTGCGAATCGCTCGGAGTACGCACCGTCCTCGAGACCCACGGACACTGGGACCACATCCAGGCCGTCCCCGCGATCCGCGACGCCGGCTATGAGGTCGGGGTGACCGCCGCCGACGCCGCCATGCTGCCCAGCTACGACTACATACTCGACGACGACACGGTCATCGAGATCGGCCGACTGAGAATCCACACCCACCTCACCCCTGGTCACACCCCCGGATCCATCTCGTTCAGCGTCGAGGACACCCCGCTGTTGTTCACCGGCGACACGCTCTTCCCCGGAGGACCCGGCAACACCAGCTACGAGGGTGGCGACTTCCCCACCATCCTCCGCAGCATCGAAGACCGCATGTTCCGTGTCTTCGACCCCGACACGATCGTGTTGCCCGGCCATGGCGACGACACCACCATCGGAAACGAGTTGCCCCACCTCGACGAATGGGCCGCACGCGGCTGGTAGAGCTGTCCGCCGACACCGAGCCGACGGCTCCCGGGAACCAAACGGCACTCCGCGGCGTCAAACAACGCAAACAACCGACCGGAGCACCGAAGAAACCCCCATGACGAAACCTCTGAAACACCTCACCAGGATTCTCATCGCCGCCGGAGCAATGGCTCTCCTGGCCGCGGCCTGCGGCGACAGCACGTCCACAACCAATGTCGGAGCGGCCCCGGGCACCGGCGCGGCATCGTCCACCACCGCACCGGCCGCCACTTCCCCGTCCACGACTTCCACCATCCCCGAGCCGCCACTCGGTGCCGGCCCCTACCCCATCGCCGATATCACGATCGCCGTCCATCCCGACGGCATCGATTCCACTCCCAGCGCCACCTACCGCTTGAGTTGCCTGGGCGACACCGCCACGGTCACCGGCGACACCACCGGCTCCGCGGCCTCAATGTGCATGGCCCTCACACGAACCGAGGTTCGCAGCCTCTTGATCCAGGGACCACCGACAGACGTCATGTGCACCGAGATCTACGGCGGCCCGGAGGTCGCAACGTTCACAGGGACGCTCGACGGCGAGCAGGTGAACACCTCCATCGATCGTGCCAATGGATGCGGAATCAACGACTGGGACGTCACTCTCGCCGACCTGCTCGGATGATCCGGGCAGATGATGGGCCAAACGATTCTCATGGGTGAACCATTCGACCCTTCTCGATGAAGGCCGACGTCATCTCCGCCGAGAGACCTTGTACCACGGTCCATTGTCACCGGACCGGATCGCCAACAGGAGGAACAGTGGGAACAAGGCAGCATCTCGAGGAGGCCCTCAGCTCGGATCTCGAGAACGGTGAGTCGGTGATCGCATGGCGACCCGTGCTGTCCAACGGCCGACTGCAGGACCGCAAGTACATCACCACCCTCGCGTTGCTCGGCCCGACGGTCTACGCCGCGGCATCCCGCGGAGCCATGGCCGCCGGCGGGCAGATGCCCGACCATGTCAACCTGGTCCTCATCACCGACCAGCGGGTGTTGTGGTGCTCCAAGGGGCGACTCTCCGGGCAGATCGAAGTGCGCGGGAGCGACTGGCTCTCCACCATCGCAGCCGTCGAGGTCCGGCCGGCACGAGTGGCGCTGGCCAAGCTCCGCTTCGTCTTCCGCGATCAATCCGTGGTGGAGTTCGACCTGCCGTCCGATCACAAGGCCCGGGATTTCGTGGGCGACATCGACCGGCTGCTCACCAGAATGCCGGTCACCATCTGAACCTTCGAGTCCGGCCACCGCATTGGCCGGTCGGGCTGCGTAGCATCTGGGAGACATCGCTCTCGGAGGTTGCCATGACCGAAATCGTGATCCTTGCCGGTGCCCGCACCCCGATCGGGAAACTGTCGGGTGCCCTCTCCCCCCTGAGCGGCACCGACCTCGGCGGGCTGGCCATAGCCGGAGCCCTGTCCAGAGCCGGCATCACCGGCGATCAGGTCGACTTCGCCTTCATGGGCCAGGTCGTGCAGGCCGGTGCTGGTCAGGTCCCGGCCAGACAGGCGGCGTTCAAGGGGGGAATCCCGCTGAGCGTTCCATCGACCGGTATCAACAAGGCCTGCCTGTCGAGCCTCAACGCGATCGAGCTGGCCCGGCGCATGATCGTGCTCGGCGAGGCCGAGATCGTGGTCGCTGGAGGCATGGAGTCGATGACCAACGCCCCCTACCTCCTGCCTGGCGCACGGGCCGGCTACCGCTTCGGCGACTCCACCGTGGTCGACTCGGTCAACTTCGACGGGCTGTTCTGCTCGTTCGACGTCTGCCTCATGGGCGCGGGTACCGAGAAGTACGCGGCATCAGCCGGCCTGGCCCGGGGTCCCCAGGACGAACTGGCCGCCCGCTCCCATGAGAGAGCCGCCAGGGCAACCAAGGACGGGCTGTTGGCCGAGGAGATCGTGCCCGTCACCATCCCCCAGCGCCGCGGCGACGCGATCACCGTCGACACCGACGAAGGCATCCGAGTCGGCACCTCAGCCGAGTCGCTCGCGAAACTGCGCCCGGCGTTCGCCGAGTCGGGAAACATCACCGCCGGCAACTCCTCACAGCTCTCCGACGGCGCGTCGGCGGTCGTGGTCACCACGAAGGCCGTCGCCGAACGCCTCGGGGTCGAACCGCTGGCCGAGGTGGTCTCGTTCGGCGAGGTGGCCGGCCCCGACACCTCGCTACTCACCCAGCCGAGCCGATCCACCATGGTCGCCCTCGACAAGGCCGGCCTCAAGGTCTCCGACATCGACCTGTTCGAGTTCAACGAGGCCTTCGCCGCGGTGGCGCTCGCGTCGATGGAAGACCTCGGCCTGCCCGACGACATAGTCAACGTCAACGGCGGGGCGGTGGCCCTAGGCCATCCGATCGGCATGACCGGCGCCCGCCTGGCCATCACCTTGGCCCACGAACTCAAACGCCGTGGCGGCGGACTCGGAGCAGCCGCCCTCTGCGGAGGCGGCGGCCAAGGCGACGCCATCATCCTCAAAGTCCCCACCTGACCCCAAGCCGACCTCCCCCGCCGGTTTTGTGAACGTTTGGAGTCCCATTTGGGACTCCAAACGTTCACAAAACCGGGCTGGAGTAGCCGTTGGGCGCCACATCTGGCACGCTAACGATCGTTCACATCCGCAGTAGATCGCCCCAGGAGGGGTCATGAGCAAACTTCTCGAAGGCAAGGTCGCACTGGTCACCGGCTCCGGACGCGGCATCGGCCGCGAACACGCGCTGATGCTGGCCGAAAACGGCGCAGCGGTCGTTGTCAACGATCTCGGTGGCGACGAGCACGGTGGCGGAGGCGACACCACCCCGGCCATGGACGTCGTGAAGGAAATCGAGGCCATGGGGGGACGAGCCGCGGTCAACGGCGGCAACGTAGCCGACTTCGACCAGGCCAAGGCCATGATCGACCAGGCGATCGAGACATTCGGCGACATCAACATCGTCATCAACAACGCTGGCATCCTGCGCGACCGCATGATGTTCTCGATCACCGAAAGCGACTGGGACGCCGTGATGGCGGTCCATCTCAAGGGCACGTTCGGCCCGTCGCACCACGCCGCCAACTACTGGCGCAACAAGGCCAAGGCCGGCGAAGAGGTCTACGGCCGCATCATCAACACGTCATCACCGTCGGGCATCTACGGCAACGTGGGCCAGACCAACTACGGCGCCGCCAAGGCCGGAATCGCTGCGTTCACGGTGATAGCCGCCCAGGAGCTCGTGAAGTACGGCGTCACCGTCAACGCCCTCGCCCCCACCGCCTTCACCCGCATGACCGCCCCCCTCATGGGTGGGGCCGACGCCCCCGACAACCTCAAGGACGCCATCAGCCCCCGATGGATCGCCGTGACCGCGACCTGGCTGGCCAGCCCCGAGGCCGCCAAGGTCACCGGTCGGGTCTTCGACATCCGCGGTGAGAACCTGGGCATCGCCGAAGGCTGGCACCTCGGCCCGGTCGCCAAGCAGACCGACGATCCCGCCGATCTGGGCCCGGTCATGGCCGAACTGATGAGCAAGGCCCGTCTCAACGCCGACATGAGCGGCACCGACCACGAAGGCCCGGGCTTCCCCGGCCACGGAATCTGAGACACCTCAACCGGGACAGTGCAGCGGGCCGCCCCCTAGCCGCCCTGAAACTCAGCCGTAGCCGACCTGACAGAACCCGTGGTTGCAGTAGCCGCCCGGGTTCTTGTCGAGGTACTGCTGGTGGTAACCCTCCGCGAAGTAGAACACCCCCGCGTCGACGATACGGGTGGTGATCTCGCCGAATCCGGCTTCGGTCAGCTTCACCTGGTAGGCGTCTCGGCTGGCTTCGGCCTTGGCCCGCTGCCCGTCGTCGAACACATATATCTCGCTTCGGTACTGGGTGCCGATGTCGTTGCCCTGGCCCATGAACTGGGTGGGGTCGTGAACCTCCCAGAACACCTTCAACAGATCCTCGTAGTCGACCACCGCCGGGTCGTAGACCGCCATGGCCACCTCGTTGTGTCCGGTGCGTGAGGTGGACACCTCCTCGTAGGTGGGGTTGGGGGTGAAACCGCCCGTGTAGCCAACGGCTGTGGTGTGAACCCCGGGCACCTGCCACAAGAAGCGCTCGGCCCCCCAGAAGCAGCCCATTCCGAATATCGCCTTGGCGAAACCATCCGGATAGGGAGGGCCGATCCGGGTGCCGAGAACGGTGTGGATGGCATCACTGCCGGGCATCGACTCGGGACGCCCACGAAGAGCATCACCGGGGTCGACCATCTGCTGCTTGTCACGTCGAAACATCGTCGTTGCTCCTCACTCGCCGAGACTCTAGATGCCGTCGGACCGCTTCGTCAGTCGACCCTGGCCGACTCACCGGTGAGCGACACCACCATCGATCCGACGAAATCGGCGGACGAACGCCCCACCATGATCCGGTAGTCGCCGGGGTCGACATACCAGCCCGGTATGGCCCGACGCTCGTGTCCGGCCTCCGCCGGAACCGGCCCACCGTGTCGCAACACCTCCCACTCGGGATCGGCGATGTCGTAGTAAGCGAAGGCCCGAGCATCAAGATCAACCGTGACCGAGACCGATTCGCCCGGACCCAACTCGACCTTGGCGAACCCGGCCAGCTCCCTGACCGGCCTCGTCAGACGGGGGGCGATCGGCTCGACGTAGACCTGCACGACCTCCGACCCGTGCCTGTCGCCGGTGTTGGTGACACGCACCTCCACCGGCACGGTTGCTCCCGCCGCAGCCGGATCGACCGGTGCGGGACCGTCGATGTCGAAGGTGGTGTAGCTCAGACCGTGACCGAACGGAACCGCCGGCTCGATCTTTCGGGCGTCGAACCAACGGTGGCCGATGAACAGCCCCTCGCCGTATCGCACCACACCGTTCTCACCCGGATAGTTGAGCATCGCCGGGTGGTGTTCGTAGCGTGCCGGCACGGTGGTGGGCATGCGACCGCCGGGCTCGCTGTCGCCGAGCAGCACGTCGACGAGCGCCTCCCCGAGTTCCTGACCGGCGAAGCCCACCGACAACACCGCGGCCGGATCATCGAGCCAGTCGAGCGCGTGGGGTCCACCGGTGTTGACCACCACAACCGTGCGAGGGTTGGCTGCAGACACCCGGCGGATCAACTCCGGTTGGCGACCCGGCAATTCGAACAGGTCACGGTCGCGGCCCTCGGTCTCCCAGTCGTCGTTGGTGCCGACAACCACCAGCGCCACATCCGACCGGGCCGCCAACTCGACCGCTTCGCCCACCAGGTCCATCTCGACCAGCGACACCAGCCCCAGCTTCGAGCCGGCAATGAGAATGGCGTCACGATTCGACCCCTCGATGGTCATCTCGACGGTGCGGCCCTTCTCGAGGTCGATGACCGCCTCGATCTCTTCGGACGCGAATCCAAAGAAATCCTGGCCCTTGCCGTGGTCGCCTTCGGTGGCATCGATGACCGGCTCACCGTTCACCAGGACACGACACCTGCCGGCTTGTACGAGGCGAAGCGCGTGGGCCCCGGTGACCTCCGGGGTGACCGATGCGGTGGCCCGGTAGGAGAACCCATCGACGGGGACACCCGGTTCCGGCTCACCGAAGTAGAGGAGAAGGAACTCGCTGCGGGTGGCGGTGACAACCGGATCGCCGGCGAGGTCGTGACCGGCGAAGTAGTCGATGGTGACGTCAGTGTCGAGCAGTGGCCTGGAAAGTGCCGGGGTGAACCGGTTGATGTCGCATCCGGCGGCGTATTCGACCCTCACCGAATCACCCAGGCGGTCGCGCAGCGCGTCGAGGGGCGACACCGCCCGATACGCGGCAACGGCGGCCGATCCGCCGCCCATGATCTTGGCCTTGAGCGCATTGGGGCCGATGACCGCGATCGAAGCGATCCCGGCCGGGTCGAGCGGCAACAAACCCTCGTTCTTGATCATCACGGTGGCTGCAGCCGCAGCGGCGCGGATCAATCCCCGGTCCTCCGGTCGGTCGAGCGGCTTCTCCACCTCGGCGCCAACGCCATCGAGCACCCCGGTGCGCTCCAGTCCTAACAACACGTCGGCCGCCATCGCATCCAGATCAGCCGTATCGACCTCTCCCTGCTCAACCGCGGTCGCCAGCTTGTCGCCGTACCACCTCCCCCGGCCCGGCATTTCCAAGCTGAGCCTCGCCTTGGTCGACGCCACCGTGGACCTGACCGCGAACCAGTCGGACACCACGAACCCGTCAAACCCCCACTCGTCGCGAAGCACCGTCCGCAGCAGCCACTCGTGCTCCGAGCAGTAGGTGCCCCCGAGCCGGTTGTAGGCACTCATGAGACCCCACGCCCCGGCCTTGACGGCATGTTCGAACGGCAGCATGTAGACCTCGCGCAGGGTCCGTTCGTCGATCTGCACGTCGATGGTGTTGCGTTCGTACTCCGAATCGTTGCCCACGAAATGCTTCGGCGTGGTGGCCACACCTCGGCTCTGAACCCCCGCGATGAACCCCGCCGCGAGCCTGGCCGTGAGAAATGGATCCTCCGAGTAGCACTCGAAGTTCCGGCCGCCCTTCGGAGACCGGTGGAGGTTTATGGTCGGGGCCAGCAGCACGTGGGCGCCCTTGGCCCGACACTCGTCACCCAGCAGCGCACCCAGGCGCTCTACAAGGGAAGGATCCCACGTGGCTCCCAGAGCCGACCCCGCCGGAATGCACGCGGTTGGCGTGCCGGTCCCCAACAGCCCGTCGCCCCGGGCACCGTTGGGCCCGTCGGTCACCTTCATCGACTTGATCCCCAGGCGCTCGATCGGGCGGGTCCGCCACATGTCGAGCCCGGTGACGAGGTCGACTTTCTCGGCGGTGGTCAGTTCGGCAAGTAGGTCATCGGTCCGCTGGCTCATGTGGCCGATCCTGACACAACCGGGGGGTCGGGCGACAACCTCCCGACCGGTTGACGGTTCGTCCCCGCAGGAGGAAGCGATCTACCATGCCACCGAGAACCGGAGGGGACCCAATGCTCGACGCACTGATCACCGGAGGCATGGTGGTCGACGGCACCGGCACTGCTGCCCGGCAGGCCGATGTGGCCGTCCACAACGGACGAATCGTGGCCATCGGTTCCGTCCACGAACCGGCAGCCGAACTGATCGACGCCACCGGCATGGTGGTGTGTCCGGGGTTCATAGACCCCCACACCCACTACGACGCCCAACTCTTCTGGGACCCCCACGCAACACCGTCGAACCTGTTCGGGGTCACATCCATGATCGCCGGCAACTGCGGTTTCACACTCGCCCCGCTGGGCGACGAGACTGACGCCGACTACCTCAAGAAGATGATGGTCAAGGTCGAGGGCATGGCGCTCGAGGCGCTCGATCGTGGGTTGCCGGCCGATTGGCGGAGCTTCGGCGACTACCTCGACCGTCTCGACGGACGGGGCATGGCGGTCAACGTGGGTTTCCTGGTCGGCCATTGCGCTCTGCGCCGAGTTGCCATGAAGGACGATGCGGTCGGCCGGGAGGCCACCACCGAGCAGGTCGCCCACATGAGGGCGATGCTGAAGGAATCAATCGAAGCCGGCGGGCTCGGGCTGTCGACGAGTCGTAGCTTCACCCACAACGACTGGGACTCGCAGCCGGTGCCGAGCCGGTGGGCCACCGAGGACGAGGTCATCGAGCTGTGCCGCGAGGCCGCCGAACATCCCGGTACCACTCTCGAATGGGTGGCCGACGGCTGTATGAATGGCTTCTCCGACGACGAGGCCTCGCTGATGACCCGGATGTCGTTGGCAGCCCAGCGTCCGCTCAACTGGAATGTCCTCACCGTCGATTCGGCCCGCCCCGACGCCTATCGCAATCAGGTGGCCGCCTGTGAGCGGGCCGCCGAGGCCGGTGCCCGCGTGGTCGCGCTCACCATGCCGATCCTCGTTGGCATGAACATGAGCCTTGGCACGTATTGCGCGCTGTTCCAGCTTCCCGGGTGGAGTGAACTTTTCGAAATCGACATCCCGGCGCGCATGACGAAGATGTCCGAATTCGACACCAAGGTGTGGATGGAGAACCAGGCCGCGCTGCCCGAGGCCGGAGTCTTCTCGAGGCTCACCGGCTGGGCCGACTACCTGGTGGGCGACACCTGGTCGGAGGCCAACGAGGGGCTCAAGGGCCGACGCATCGGAGACATCGCCCGCGAGCGGGGGCAGCGGGCGTTCCACGCCATGGTCGACATCTGCATCGCCGACGATCTGCGCACCGTGTTGTGGCCCACCCCCACCGACGACGACGCCGAGAGTTGGCGCATGCGGGCCCAGGTGTGGGAGCACCCCCATGTGATCATCGGTGGTTCCGATGCCGGCGCCCACCTCGATCGCATGGCTGGTGCGCCCTACACCACTGCCTGGCTCGATGATTGTCTCCATGGCCGCCGTCTCACCACCATGGAGAACGCCATCCACCACATGACCGAGGTGCCCGCGGAGCTGTTCGGCCTCATCGACCGTGGCCGTCTCGAACCCGGTTACCACGCCGACATCGTGATCTTCGACCCCGACACGATCGGCGCAACCGACCTGGAGATCGTCCATGATCTACCGGGCGACAGCCCGCGGCTGTGGTCGCAGGCCACCGGCATCCGACGGGTGATGGTCAACGGGGTCACCACCCTGATCGACGGCGCGGCCAACGAAGCCCTCCCCGGCAAGGTCCTCCGTTCCGGCGTCGACACCCGAACCGCCCCCCTCCACCCGGTTTTGTGAACGTTTGGAGTCCCATATGGGACTCCAAACGTTCACAAAACCAGTTCGGTCAGGGGGTGGGGATCTTGAAGCTGCGGGCCACCTCGGGGCGGCGGAGCTTCCAGATGAGGCCGTCGTAGAACAAGTGGAGCGCACCGAGAGTCAGAAAGACCATCCCGTAGACCTGCCAGCTTGCGTACCGCCGCAGCACGAACACCGCTGTGAACACCGTGATCGTGTAGATCACCATCAGACCGAGCGGCCCGGCGCTGCTGCGAACCGCCCGGCCGAGCGGAGCACCGCCGTCGGTCTCAGCATCGGGGTAACGATCGCCGAGATGCTTGTAGACGATCAGGTAATACTCAGCCGCGTGGGCCCCCACGTAACCCACGAAACCGGCGATCGGCGACACGATGATCAAACCGAACAACACCGCCGACGATCCCATGTAGATCCACTTGGCCGGGTTGATCTTGGGCGACTCGAGCTCCTGGCGCAGCCACATGATCGCCAGAGCGAACACCCCCAGGATCACCAACGGAAGCACCAACCGCGCCGCGGGCGCAGCGTTGGTGAGCAACTCGAGCCCCTTCTGGTTGCGACCGCCCAGACCAGCCTGGGCAATCCGGTCGGGCGTGGCCGAATCAGCTGCCCCCCAAACAACCGCCAGCAACAGCATCCCCCACAACAGGTTGTGTTCTATGCGGCCGTTGGTCTGCCCAACCTTGCGGCCGTAAATGCGGGCGATGCCATAACGCTGCTGCAGGGTGTGACCGGCGTTCCAGACCCCGGCTATCGCCGCGATGATCACCGGATCGAGCCGCAGCCCGATCACCACCGCCGCCAGGAACACGAACGGGGTGATCGCAAAGATCAGGTGCCTCGATCGGTAGACGTGACCATCGGCGTAGACCAGCGGCATCGTGAGAGGCTGGTGAGACACCGAGAAGATCAGCGTAGCCGCCACCAACCACTCGATTCGAGAGGTATCGCCCGACCATGCGAGCGCCGCGACGACGAACGGAATCCACGAGAACGCCATGAGGAGATCCCAAGCGGGGTTGACGACCCATCGGTACTCGGCTTGACGTTGTTCGCTGTGAGTGAGCGTCATCCCCATGATTTCACCAGATCCTTGACGCTGACGATGGTCGCCAGCAGCGCAATCGTATTACCCATCACCACACGCCCGTAATCGGGCGGAACACCCACAACCGAGTCGGCCGGCACCACCACCCGGTAACCCAGATCGACAGCCGACAGGACCATGCCGATGATGCCCACGTTGATGGAACTCCCAACCGCCACAATCGTGGCGATGCCCATGTTTCGCAGGATCTGATCGAGATCGGTGGACGTGAACGGGGTGAGTCCATGGCTGCGGGCCACCACCACGTCTGAGTCGAACAGACCCAACTCGGCTACGAGTTCCGTGCCTTCGGACCCTGTGTCGAGCGTGCCCGCGTTGAGTTTCTCGGCTGCGGTCAACAACGAACAGTTGGCCACGGACCCGAGCCTGTCGGGACGAAACCCGACCGTGCAATGAACAACCGGGGCCCCGGCAGCCCGCGCCGCCCGGCACACCATGCCGACGGATTCCAATAGCCCGCTCTCCTCCACCGCCGCGCGAAGCGCGGGGAACGCGGCCGAATCACCGACGACCCCCCGTTGCATCTCCATCGTGAGCACGGCGGTGTGGGAAGGGTCGATCAGCTCTGCAAGGTCGTCCGGGTTCATCAGGATGGAGCTTCTCACACCACAACCGGGTCGTACGACCTACACCGTCCGGGGAATTGGGTCCAACGGCCCCCTGCCGACAGCCACCTTCCCCTACACCTGTGCGCCAAGCGATCCGATGCAATGGGGCAGGATGATTCGGGCCACACACCCGATGTCGTCGTCCGACGGAACCAGTCCAACCTGCAAAGGGGGTGTGAGATGTTCGAGCCGACCGGCAGCGTCTACCTCGACACACCCCGAAACCGCCCCTCCGCCCCCCTCCGCAAGCGGAGCCCGCGGGTGAAAGTGGCTTCGTTTCTCGCCATTGTCGGCTTGGCGTCGATGTTGCTGTCGG
>JAJRXJ010000070.1 GCA_024276355.1 Actinomycetes bacterium
CCCATCGGCGGGGCCGGGGGCGGCGGGGCGGAGGCCGGAGGGGCCGGGGCCGCGGCGGGAGCAGGCGGCGCCGCCGGGGGTGGGGGCGGAGCGGCCTCCGGGGGCGGCGGAGGCGGAGCGGCCTCCGGGGGCGGAGGCGGAGGCGGAGGCGGAGGCGGCTGCGGGGGCGGGGGCGGAGGCGCTGAATCAAAGTCTTCGGGCACGTTCATCTCCTGGAATCGAGAATCAATTGCTGATGGCGATGCATCTCAACCATCAGCCGGTGGACGGAGGTCGATACGAAGGGTGAGAATGCCGTCGTCGAGAGATGCGGTGGCGTCGGCGATCATGGCGTAGTCCTGGAAATCGAGCTGGGCCTGATCCAGGAACATCTTGCGTTCGTCCCCGCCGACCGGTGGAAGATTCCGGTGGCGAACAGAATCGGCCCGCTCACGGAATCGCTTCAACATTGCTTCGATGTCGAGGGTGTCAGCCATTTCTCAACCGTACATCCCCGGAGCCGACGCGTGCATCAGCGGCGGCGCTCCGCAATTCTCTGACGACGCGACGGAATCGTGTACCAGAAATAGGCCGACGCCATCACTGCTGTGACCCCGGCGATGGCCAGCAATCCGACCGTCACAGCGTGGGTGGTTCCGCTCGCGCTGCGCCTGGCTTCTGGAACCGTGCTGGTGACCACCACGCTCGTTGAAGTGTCGGTCGCTGCAGCCGCGACGGTCGCCGGCGGACCAACAACAGCCGCGACCGTCAGGAACACAAGCAGTGGGAGTGATGCGAGTTTCGGCACGAACATGGACGGTAGCCGGTTCAGTGCTGATGCTGTGGACACCAGTACGTGGATCGTCCGCCGACGGTCTCGTGGCGAATTGCCGCCCCGTCCCTCGGACAGACCGCTCCCGGCGACCGAGACTCCTGCAGGTCGCCGGTGTGGCTCCCGCCTCGAGCCCGTAACTCATCAATGGTCTCGATGATCCCCTCGCGAAGACTCCCGATGTCGGCGGCCGTCAACTCATCGACCGGTCGGGTCGGGGCGATCCCGCACCTCCACAGAATCTCGTCGACCAGCAGATTGCCGAGACCGGCCACGCGTCGTTGATCCAGCAGCACCGCCTTGACCGCACGCCTCCCCGTCAACCGATCGGCCAGGGCGGCATCGTCGACGAGAGTCGTCGCGTCCGGACCCAGCCGGTCCTCGTCGGGATCAAGCTCGACCCCACCCAGCCGTCGGGGATCGTTGATTGCCAGTCGCCCACCATCGCTGAATCCGAGGGCGAACCTGATCCACGCCGGATCGGATCGGTGGCTCGAGTATTCGAGATGATCGATGGGGGCATCGCCGTCGACGATGATCCGGCCCGTCATCCCGAAGTGAACCCCGAGGGTGGCGTTGTCGGTGTCGATCAGCATCAGCTTGCCGATGCGTCGCACCCGGGTCACCACCGCGCCGGACAGGGCGGCCTCGAGCTCGACACGGTTGGTTCGCTTGAGATACAAGCCATCGTGGGCATCCACGGTGGCGATGGTGCGACCGACCACCATCCGGGCAGCGTCGGCGTACGACTCGACCTCGATGAGCTCAGGCACGTCAGAGAGAATCGAGGGCCTGAGTGAGGTCGGCAACCACATCGGTGGTGGCTTCAAGCCCACACGACAACCTCACCGTGCCCGGTTTGATGCCCGCCGCTTCGAGCTCGTCGGGAAGCAACCCGGCGTGGGTGGTGGAAGCCGGGTGGGTCACCAGGGTCTCCGGACCACCGAGTGATGTGGCCAGCTGCGCGAGCCGCAGAGCCTCCACGAACCGACAGCCCGCATCAAGCCCTCCGACCAGATCCATGGCCACGATTCCGCCGAACGAATCGAGTTGCCGCACCGCGAGGTCGTGTTGCGGATGCGAAGGATGCCCAGGGTAGAAGACCGCCTCCACCTCAGAGTGCCGGTGTAGACAATCGGCGACCGCGGCAGCGGTGGCGGATTGCTGTGAGAGGCGAACAGGCAGGGTCCTCAGGCCGCGGAGTCCGTTGAGGGCATCGAACGGCGAGGCGACCGCCCCCTGCAGCACCGCGAAACCACGGATCCACGCGAGCAGCTCCTCGCCACCGGCCACCACCCCCAGGATGGCATCGTTGTGGCCGGCAATGGCTTTGGTGGCCGAGTGGACCACCAGATCGACTCCGTGTTCGAGCGGGCGGAGCCCGAGAGGAGTGGCGAACGTTGAGTCGACCACGGTCATCGGGCCCTTGATGGCACCGATCTCGTCGAGGTCGACCAGTGTGAGTTTCGGATTCGCGGGGGTCTCCGCGAACACCAACGTGGTGCGCCCGGGTATCACCGCTTCGGTGAAGGCCCCGGGAACCGAAGCGTCGACCAGAGTGACATCGATTCCGAATCTCGGACAAACGGCCTGCAACAACAACTGGGTGTGGGAGTAGGCCTGCTGTTGGGCCACCACATGGTCGCCCGATGAGCAGAGTCCGAGGACCACGGCGCTCACAGCCCCCATTCCCGATGCAAACGCCTTGGCAGCCTCGGCTCCCTCGAGATCGGCGATCGCCGATTCGAAATCGGCAACGGTCGGGTTGGAGTGGCGTCCGTAGAAAGTCGGGTTGGTGATGTCGGCGGCCATTCTGCGGGCATCATCGATCGACTCAGCCCGGAATGTGCTGGTGGCCCAGAGAGCCGGAGCGAGGGCATTGCCGCTGTGGCCGCGACCAGCCCGGATCGCCCGCGTTTGCAGCTCGAGATCCGGGCCTTCGGTGTCAGACATCGTCCTTCTCCGCTCGCTCGAGAATCTCCCGAATCGGCGGTCCGAGTCTGCCCGACTCCAGAAGGAACCCGTCGTGTCCCTGCGGGCTGTCGATCACCTCGTAACGGCAGTCACCTCCACCGGCGGTGATGCCGTCGTGGATGTCGGCCTGCTGGCACGGGGGATAGAGCACGTCGGAGGAGATCGACGCCGTGAGCACCGGCATGCGCAGTCGGCCCAGCGCCGCCCTGACACCCCCACGACCGCGCCCGAGATCGTGGAGGTCCATCGACTTGCTCACCACCAGATAGGAATTGGCGTCGAAGCGTCTGACCAACTTCTGTCCGTGATGATCGAGATACGACTCGATTTCGAAGCGGCCCCACGGATGGAACTCGGCGCGGTAGTCGTGGTGGGCCCTGCCGAACCTCTCGTCGAACACCTCGGCCGACCGGTAGGTGATCTGGGCGATCTCGCGTCCGATCATCAGGCCCTTCCATGGGCCCCCTCCCGGGCCGGCGTCGTAGTAGTCGCCGTCGTTGAAGTTGGGGTCGGTCACGATCGACAGCCGCTCGACCGCACTCCATGCGATCTGGGTGGCGCTGGCGGCCGCGGTGGTGGCCAACGGAACCAGCGACTTGACCCGACGGGGGTACATCGCCCCCCATTCGAGAACCTGCATTCCTCCCATCGAACCGCCCACCACCGACAGCCAACGGTCGATTCCGAGCCTCGAGGCCAGCAGTTGCTGGGCGCGAACCATGTCGCGAATGGTGACCTGCGGGAAGTCGGATCCGAATGGTCGGCCGGTGGCGGGGTTGATGCTTGCCGGACCGGTGGTCCCCTGACATCCACCGAGCACGTTGCTGCACACCACGAAGTAGCGGTCGGTGTCGATGGCCCGGCCGGGTCCTATCAGATCATTCCACCAGCCGACGCTCGGATGACCCGGGGCGATTCCCCCGGATGCGTGGCTGTCGCCGGTGAGCGCGTGACATACCAGGACAGCGTTGGACGCGTCGATGTCGAGGTGGCCCCAGGTCTCGTAGGCCACGGTGATCTCGTCGAGCCGACCCCCGGCCTCGAGGGCAAAAGGCCGACCATCGGTGACGGTCATGAAGCGCCTCGAGCCGACGGGATCCCCGGGCATGAGCGCGCCGGTCGGCGGCAGGTCGGTGGGGAACCTGCGGGCCGGATCGAAGCGACTTGTAGGGGGTGGGTCTGCCACGGTTTTCCTGTTCTGGGCATGGTTGCACGGCACCCTGTGGCGGGAGCGGACCCCCGGACACTTTGTCGCGCCGACCGAAGCCGACACCACATCCTCGCCGAAACGAGAGGGCACCTTGGGCGTCCGATCCCAGGTTGCCGGGTTGCTTCGACCACTCACGGGGAGCAGACAGCCACAACCTCTCCAAATGCTCCCACCAGTCAAGCGATCGCGTGGGGTCAGGTCAAGGTGATTCTTGGGATGGGTCCGAATTGTCGAACATGTGGGCGGGTAGGCGGCGCTCCCACCACTCCACGATCTCCGGCCGCTCAACACCGAAGGCGGCGTCGCACAGCCGCCCCGCTTCGATGAGATCAGCTCTGACGCGCCGACGTTCACGGTGGATGTCCTCGATGGCCCGGGCGGCGCGGTCCCATGCCGGCCCCGGCGTCGGCACCGGCGTGCCGGCCAACATCTTGGCACTGACGCGGATCGCATCGGCCGACAGACCCGAACCAGCCGCCATGGAGCACAGGGCCGCCGACGTGCACGGTGCCGTGAGCGCGGCCGCCAGGTGCCAGAGCATGGACGGGTCGTGAGGCTCAATCACCACCACCGGCGTGCAGGGAATCATGGAGCCATCAAGGTCGACGATGAGCTCAATCACCTTGGTCTGAGTGGCTACCAGAAGCTTGGGCCTGAGCCGGTCGCGAAACCACGAAGCGACCGACGGGGCCACTCGGTCCATCCTTACGGTCGGGGTGTCCCAGGCCCGCCGGTCGTAGCGGCATTGCCTATGGCCCCAGGCGGTCGTGAGGGGATCTATCAACCCGGAGGTGACGAGTCGGTGGGAACCGTCGGGATCGTCCTGCACTGCGTCTCTCAGGCCGTAGTACTGGTCACGAAAGCCGGCGGTGACATTGGCCAGTTCCGACAGGGGATGGCCTGTCAATGTGACATGCGGTGTGCCATCGACGCCCGCCAACAGCGGGGCCCATGACCGTGCCGGCGGGATCGGACAAGGCGAAACTCCCACCGGCGGCAGCCCGGCGCTGCGCTCAACGACCGATGGGGCAGCGTCCCTTTCGCACACCACGGCACAGGTGTCGACCGAGGCACTGAACACTTTGGTGCCGGGCGTCCAGAATCGCGTGACCGGAGCCAGCGACCCGATCAGTTCACGAACCGGTTGAGCGTCGCGGGCCGACAGCACCGATGTCGGCTGCACCAAGGCGACCCGGCCCCCCGGGGCGACCAGCTCGACTGCTGCCAACAGGAACAGCATCGACTCATCGACGAACCCGCCGACCGTCGGCCACCGATCCCTGGTCCTGGAGCGGGACTCGTCGCTGCGGACGGTGTCGCCACGCAGCTGCGAAAGGAAGGGAGGATTGCCCACTATCAGATCAGGGATCGTTCCTCGGAACGGGTCGGGCTCGAGGAAGTCGGCCACCGCTATGGCTCCGACGCCGGGGGCCACGCCGCCCGACCAGAGTGTGAGGGCGGCCACGGTCGTGGCCACGGCCAGAGGGTCGATGTCGCATCCGACAACGTGGGCGACGGCATCTTCGCGGGGCATGTCCATGGCCGCGGCCGCGGCCACCAGGAACACTCCCCCGCCCACCGATGGATCGGCCGCGACGCCGACCGGGCCAGACGGACATGCCCCAGCCACCAGCGCGGCGGCCACGTCGTATGGCGTGTGGTGGACCCCACCGGTGTGTCGACGAACAGACGACAGGAGCATCTCGCGCACCATGCCCGGAAGCATCCAGGCACTGTCGCCGATCCCAGGCGGAACATCGACCGCGGCCACCCCTCGATCAGGATCGACAACGATTCCATCGACCACGAAATCAACGGATAGCCCCGCTGATCGGGACGCCGAGGCCACCACGCCGGCCAGTGCGGCGGCAGAATCCCCGCCTGACGCCTCGACGAACAGCTCGGCTACGGACGCCAGCAAGAGTTAGTCGGCCTCAGGGTCCCAGGCAACCAGGTCGGACAACCGCGGGTCGTTCGAGAACATCTCGACGATCGGCATCAACACCCCGATGCGTTTCTGAAGCCGCTTGATGTCGAGCTCTTCGTTCCAAACGGAGAGGGTGACCACCAAGCCGCTCTCTCCGGCTCTGGCTGTGCGTCCGGCCCGATGCAGGTAGGTCTTGTGGTCGGACGGCGGGTCGTATTGGAGCACCACATCGACATCGTCGACATGAATACCGCGGGCGGCCACGTCGGTGGCCACCATCACATGGAGCTTGCCGTTGCTGAAATCGCGCAGCGACTTCTCGCGCTGCGACTGGCGGAGATCGCCGTGGATCGCCGCGGCGTCGAGGCCGAGCGAGTGGAGTTCATCAGCCAGACGGTCGGCCATCACCTTGGTGCGGGTGAACATGATGGTGCGGTCGACCGACTTGGCGATCGTGGCCGCCACCTTGGCCTTGTCCATCTTGTGGACCGCGATGAAACGGTGGGTCATCTCGTCGACGGTGACTTCCTTGCCGGCGACTTCGTGCATTTCGGGGTCGCTCTGGTAGCGGCGGATCAAAGAGTTGACGGCGCCGTCGAGAGTGGCCGAGAAAAGCAGGGTCTGGCGGTCGCTCTGCACGTTGCGCAGGATCCACTCGACCTGGGGCAGGAACCCCATGTCGGCCATGCGATCGGCCTCATCCACGATCACGTGGCTCACGGAGGTGACCGCCACCGCTTTGCGTTCGATCAGGTCGATCATGCGACCCGGGGTGGCCACCACCATGTCGATGCCCTTGTCGAGCTTGGCGATCTGCTTCTCGATCGGGGCGCCGCCGTAGACGGCAAGAACCGACCGGTCGACCGCAGCGGCGGCCGGTTTGAGCTCGTCGCAGACCTGGTTGGCCAGCTCACGGGTGGGTACGAGCACGAGAGCCTTGGGAAGGTTGGGTTGGGCCACCTCGAGACGCTGAAGGACCGGAAGTCCGAAGGCGAGGGTCTTGCCGGAGCCGGTCTTGGCCTTGCCGCAGACATCCTTGCCGGCGAGTGCGTCGGGGATGGTGAGAGCTTGGATCGGGAAGGGGGAGGTGATGCCCTTGTCCGAGAGAGTGGTGACGATTTCGTCGCGCAGGCCGAGATCGGCGAACGTTTTGGTTGCAGTTGAATTAGGCATGGTTACACCGTCAGGGTACCGCCGTCAGACCACTCGGCCCCGTATCACCGTCACACCCTCGCTTGTGAGGCGTTGTTGTTGTTCGACCGGATCGCCGGCAGCAAGTCGGCCGTCGGCGGCCACCACCCGCCACCACGGGAAACCCGCACCACCGCTTCGGCGCAACATGGACCCGACAGCACGGGCGGCACCCGGACGCCCGGCCTCGGCGGCCACCTCTCCGTAGCTGACCACATCGCCCGGCCCCAGCCCATCGAGCACCGCGGCCACCGCCAGCTCGAAGTCGGTCCAATCTGTGCGGTCGAGCGGGTCCATCCCCCACCGAGGATAGTGTCCGCCGAATGAGTGTCCTGTCCGAGATCGACGACTGGCCGGTCGGCAACGCGTCAGCGGCATTGATCAGGCACGGGTCACTCACCACCCACGGCGATGTCGACCGACCGTTCCGCCTGGCGTCGATAACCAAGCTCATCACCTCGCTGGCAGTACTCGTTGCGTGCGAGGAGGGAACCACCACCCTAGAGACCGTCACCACCGACTCCGGAGCGACCGTGGCCGATCTGTTGTGCCACGCAGGCGGCATCGCCCCCGACATCCCCGAGGTGATCGCTCCACCACGACTCCGGCGCTCCTACAGCACCGCCTCGTTCCAGATCCTGGCCGACCACGTCGCCGACCGCTCCGGGATCGAGTTCGCCACCTACCTCCGCGAAGCGGTGCTCGATCCGGCGGGAATGTCGTCCACCTCTCTCGAAGGGACGCCCGGGGCCGGCGCCATCGGCACGGTGTCAGACATGATCACTTTGGCGCGGTGCTGGAGCGAACCGGTTCTGGTGTCGCCGCAGACCCTTCGCCTCGCCACCACAGTTCAGCTTCCGGATCTGGCCGGCGTGCTACCGGGATTCGGCCGACAGACGCCGAACCCGTGGGGTCTGGGCCCGGAGATCCGGGGGACCAAGAACCCCCACTGGACCAGCCACCTCAACTCAGAGTCCACTTTCGGACACTTCGGCAGCAGTGGCACCATGCTCTGGACCGATCCCGAGGCCGACACCACGTTGATTGCCCTGTCCGATCGTGATTTCGGCCCGTGGGCAGCCGCGGCATGGCCGAAACTCTCGTCGGGTGTGCTCAACGCCTGACACCGGCTGGGCCACAATGCCCATTCGCCCATGTCCGGAGGTTGGAACCTTGCTCAGGATGACGGGCATCGTGCCGATGGTCAGATCATGACTCCGGCCCGCCGGTGCCGAATGGTGCCCACGTGACCAATCACGCCACCAGCCCGATGGCGATGGCCCGCGCCCGCCATGCGCTCATGCAGGCCGGGCTCGATTCGAGTGTCCCGCTGGAAGCCGCCTCGAGCGTCACCAACGAGGTCTGGCTCACTCCCCAGCACGTGGTGAGAGTCAACCGCCGCCCGAACCAACGGCTACGCCGCGAGGCGATGCTCGGCCCGGTGCTTCCGGCCGAGATCGGCTACCCGATGGTGGTTTCCTACGGTGGCAGGCTCGGTGCCGACTATCTGGTCCTGCGCCGGGTACCCGGTCGCCCACTTGCCCACTGCTGGCCGACGATGTCCCCGGCCGAACGTCGTGATGCCATCCACCAGCTCGGGGCGAAGTTGCGGCGACTGCACATGACACCGGGGCCGGCTGACCTTCCCCGTATCGACGCGCCCCAGATGCTCCGAGGCGACACGTTGTCGCCGGTCATGTCGTTGCTGGTGGCCCTCGACCAGGTCCGGTCACTTCCATACGTCGACCCGGGGCTCATCGACGACGTCGAAAACCTGGTTTTCGAACTCACACCCGCCATCGAGCCGTTCGAGAGCCAGTTCCTGATCCATGGGGATCTCACGTTCGAGAACATCCTCTGGAACGGCGAGCGGATCACGGCCATCCTCGATTTCGAGTGGGCCCGCACCAGCCCTCCGGATGTCGATCTGGATGTGTTCCTGCGTGTCTGCTGCCTGCCCCAGTTGCATGTGGCCGACGCCTATTACGAGGTGACCAGGCCCGAGGACTACGCCGATGTGCCGTGGTGGCTGCAGGAGGTCTACCCGGAACTCTTCGCCATTCCCAGGCAACTCGATCGCTTGCGGCTCTACTCGATCGCATACGACATTCGCGACCTGACCATGTTCCCGCCCCTGGCGGTAGCCGAGCAGCTACACGAACATCACGCGCTAAACCGCCTACGGGGCGCCGTCACCGGGAGAAGCCACCTCGATCTCCTCGACGCCTCCAGCGGCGTCTCCTGAGTCTTCCGGCCCGGAATCCTCGTCGGTGTCGATCACCCGACCCTTGAACCAGAGCCAGGCAACCGCTGCAGTGATACCAATGCCGCTCATCCAGATGTTGATCCGCACCCCGAGAATGTGGGTGGCCGGATCGATGCGCACGGTCTCGAGCCACAGACGGGCCGTGAGGTATCCCAGAACGTAGACCGCGATCAGGCTGCCGCGCCTCACCACTCGCTTGCCATCGAGCCAGATCAGGAACACGACCAACCCGAGGTTCCACAGCGATTCGTAGAGGAAGGTGGGGTGGAAGGTGGACACACCGGGGTGTCCGGCCTCGGCGGCGAGCTCGGGCTTGATCTCGACGCCCCACGGAAGATTGGTGGGGCCGCCGAACAGTTCCTGATTGAACCAGTTGCCGAAGCGCCCGATCGCTTGGGCCAAGGGAAGCGCGGGAACGACCGCGTCGAACACATCGGCTCGCGACAGCCCCTTGCGCTTGATCACCCACATCGCCGCAAACACTCCGGCCGCTATCCCGCCGGGAATTCCGAGACCGCCTTCCCACACCTTGAACGGCACCAGCCAACCCTCGTCGAAACGCCAGTCGGTGACAAGATGGTAGATGCGAGCGCCCACCAGGCCTGCGGGCACGGCCCACATGGCGATCGACGCCACGTCGTCCGGGTTTCCTCCGCGATCTTCCCAACGCTTCTGGGCCAGCCAGACCGCGGCGACCACGCCTAGTGCGATCATCAAGCCGTAGGCCCGCAGGGTGAGCGGGCCCAACTCGATGACGTTGGACGATGGGCTTGGTATCGACGCGAACAAGTCGGACTCCTGAGGCAAGAACTCTGTGCGAAACCCTACGCAGGCGCGATCGCTTCCGCTACGCGGCCATCAGTTCGCGAGGATCCCCGAACGCCCGATCGACAGATCCGAGATACCCGACTCGACCCCGGCAAGCAGACCGGGTACCCGTGCCAGGCGGTGGGTGGCAAAGAACCGGGCCAGTACCGCTTTGTCGCGCGCCTGGTCGGTGTCGCCGGAATCGATGGAGGCCATCGCGGCGTCGGCCAGGATCTGACCGCCGGTGGTTGTGGCCAACATGGACAGATAATCGGTGGCCCCGGCGAGCGTGTCGCGCGGATCGGATGCCCCAGCGGCGAGCAGCCATTCAGTGGCCTCCTTGGTGGCAGCCAACGCGGCCGCGAGGTGGGTGGCCACGGGAGCGAGCTCGTCGACTTTCTCAGCACGGCCGAGCGTGGCCGCAATCGAATCAAGGTGAGCGGCGATCACCGCTCCCCCGCTCATGGGCAGCTTCCGACCCACCAGATCTATGGCTTGGATTCCGTTGGTTCCCTCGTAGATCGGGGTGATGCGGGCGTCACGGAAATGCTGGGCGGCTCCGGTCTCTTCAATGAATCCCATGCCCCCATGGACCTGCACCCCGGCGCTGGTGAGCTCCACACCGAGATCGGTGCACCACGCCTTGCTGAGAGGCGTGAGCAGGGCCGCGAGTTGGGAGCCGCGCTCACGGTCATCGGCGTCCTTGCCGTGGCTGGCGTGATCGAGCGCCTCCGCGTTGCGGTAGCAGAGCCCGCGCATCGCATCGATGCACGACTTCATGTCGAGAAGGGTCCGCTGGATGTCGGGATGGTCGACGATCGGTGAACTCTCACCCTTCTCAGCGCCCGGTGCCCGACCCTGCAATCGCTCGTGGGAATATTCGAGGGCCTGCTGATAAGCACGCTCGCTGACCGCCAGGCCTTCGAGACCAACCGAAAGCCTCGCCATGTTCATCATGGTGAACATGGCCCGCATACCGGCGTTCTCCTCGCCGACCATCCAACCAATGGCACCGCCATTGTCGCCGTACCCCATCACACAGGTGGGGCTGGCATGGATTCCGAGCTTGTGTTCGATCGAAACGCAGGTGACATCGTTGCGTTCACCGAGGCTGCCGTCGGCGTTCACCAGGAACTTGGGCACGATGAACAAACTGATGCCCTTGGTGCCGGGAGGCGAACCCGGCGTGCGGGCCAACACCAGATGAATGATGTTGTCGGCCATGTCGTGTTCGCCCCATGTGATGAAAATCTTCTGGCCGGTGATCGACCAGCTTCCGTCGTCGCGGGGCACGGCCTTGCTGGTCAGCGCACCCACGTCGCTGCCGGCCTGGGGCTCGGTGAGGTTCATGGTGCCCGACCACTCACCGGAGATCATCTTCTTGAGGTAGAGCTCTCGCTGGATCTCGTTGCCGTGATGGATGATGGCGTCTATCGCCCCCTGTGTGAGAAGCGGGCACAGCGAGAAGGCCATGTTGGCGCTGGTGAGCATCTCCTGGATGGCGAGGCTCAGGGTCCAGGGGAAGTTGCCTCCTCCGTATTCCTCGGGGAATCCGACTCCGCCCCAACCGGCCTCGACGTAGAGCCTGTAGGCCTCCTTCAATCCAGGGGCCGCGGTGACCGAGCCATCGTCGTTGCGCTGCGATCCAAAGGTGTCGCCGTCGCGGTTGGTGGGCGCCACCACCTGTTCGAAGAAACGCGCCGCCTCGTCGAGCAGCCCGTCGACGAGATCGGGATCGGAGTGCTCGAAGCCCTCCAACGCGGCCAAGCCGTCGAAATCGACGATGCTTCGCAGAGTGAACTTGATGTCGGCGAGGGGGGTGCGGTAGTCGGTCACGAGCTGAAGGCTAGCTCCTGTTCCTACCCACCGGTAAGTGGGGCGTGCGGCGCTCCACAGCGATCGATTTGCCGTCCTTCACGGCCAGCAGTGAGTTGATCTCGGCGCCGACGAGGAGGCCCATGGCCATCAGGTAGAGCCAGAACATCACGCTCAGGGCGCCACCCAGCAGGCCGAACACCGCGTTGGATCCAGACGAGGCCGCCGCAAGATAGCGGTTGAAACCGAGCGAAACGACCACCCACCAGACCGTGGCGATACAGGCGCCGGCCAGTTCGCTGCGCCAAGGCGTTCGGTGGGAGGGGGCCACGTGGTAAACGGTCGCCGACCACACCACCAGCACCACCGCCACGAGCGGCCATCTGGCCAGGTCCCAAGCCACGACAAAACCGTTTCCGGCTCCGAGTCTGTCGGCAATCCCCCCGCCCACCCCGAACAGCGGCCCGACCACCGCCATGAGCATCACCAGGGATGCCATCGTCACGGTGGCCACGGTGAGACCGAAGCCCACCAAGCGGGTGGACAACCAACCCCTGGTGGTCTTGTATCCGTAGGCCACATCGAGCGCTCCCACCACCGCCACGAAACCACGCGACGCCGCGTAGAACGACAAGACGAGACCAGTGGTGAGAGCGCCGGCATTCGACCCGTCGAAGAGATCCCTCACCGTCGAGTCGAGGGAGTTGTCGGAGCCGAACGTCCTCGAGATCCGTTCCAGAAGCCAGTCTTCCACCTGTCCCGCGGCATGGGCGCCGATCAGATTGTCGAACGAACCGAGCGCCGCGGCCAGAACGATCACCAACGGGAACAGTCCCAGGAGGGCGAAGAACGCTATCTCGGCAGCCAGCCCACCGAGACGGTCGGCCGACCACTCACCGGCCACGTCCTTGGCCAACGACACCGACCAATCGAGAATACGTCGCATCCGGTCCACCGGATGGAGGCTAGGCGACGATATCGACCGGCGTTCCCATCGGTACCGTCTGGGCCAGAACCCTCACCACCTCGTTGGGAATGCGGATACACCCGTTGGAGAACGCCCCACCGATCAGGCCCGGGTTGTTGGTGCCATGGATCGCTATTACCGGCACGCCTCCGCCGAACGAGTCGAGGGCCTCCGAAAAAGCCGACAGGCTGAGGATGTAGGGACCGTAGGCGCTGCCCTCCCACTCCTGCACGAGGTCGTTCACGAAAAAATGCCCGAGCGGGGTGGGGCTGCGATCGGCACCCACCACCGCACCGGTCTGGGCCACCACCTCGTCGCCGTTCCATACGGTGACCGACCGGTTGGACACATCGACCTCGGCATGGAATCTATGGGAGGTGATCTCGGCGTCGGCGGCCCTGATCCAGGCCTCGGTTCCGTTGGGTCTCACGGGAATCTGGACCTTCAGCCACTCACCGTCGTCGCTTCGATCGACGATCATCAGCACCAAGGGATTCTTGAAGAATGTGGGGTTGGTTATGGCGTACTCGAACGACACACGAGGACCGCCGGGCGAATCGAATGTGTCGAGGATCGTGACGCTGTCGACGATGTTGGCGACAAAGGTCTCGTGGGGGTCGGCAGCAACCGTGGTGGTGGGAACAGCGGCCGTTGTGGTGGATACTGGCGCCAAAACCGGTGGAGCAGAAGTGTCCGGAGCCTGGGATGGGACCGGTTGAACGGTGGTGGACACGTCGACGACAGCTGGTGGAGCGCCGAAGTCGGCGCCGGCACGGGCGCCGCAAGCCGACGCGAGAACACTCAGAGTGGCAACAACCCCGATGACCCGACCCGACGACACGACCCCCATGTTAGATAAACATCGGTTGCTATGGAACCGAGCCTGAATCTCGGAGCTGTCTGAAGCGGCGCACGGGCGGTCATCTTCGTACGATGAACCAATGCCGGCCACCGAGGATCACATGATCGCAGCCCACGAACTCGAGGCCCGGTCTCTGGTCGAGATGAAGAACGGCGCCTCGATATCGGTGTGCCTTCCGGCCCGCAACGAAGAAGAAACCGTCGGCCCGATCGTCGAATCGATCCGACGATCACTGATGACCGATCCCGCCACCGGATCGCCGGAATTCCTGGTCGACCAAGTGGTCGTGATGGACGACTCCTCCACCGACGACACCGCAGGGTCGGCACGTCGCGCCGGGGCGGAGGTGAGAGCGGTTTCGGAGGTGTTGCCCGAATGCGGGCCCGGCCGGGGCAAGGGCAACGTTCTCTGGAAGAGCGTGGCCGCCTGCACCGGCGACATCATCGTCTGGATCGACGCCGACCTCACCAGCTTCCATCCCGGGTTCGTGACCGGTCTCTTGAGACCGCTGCTCTCCGACCACCGGATCGCAATGGTGAAGGGCTATTACCACCGCCCGCAGGAAGACGGGGTCGGAGGTGGCCGAACCACTGAACTCATGGCCCGGCCACTGATATCGACCTTCTTTCCCCACCTCGCCCACATCAGGCAGCCACTCGGCGGCGAATACGCTTCGCGGCGCCAGGTTCTCGAGCGCCTGCCGTTCTTCGAGGGATACGGCGTCGAAACCGGGCTCTTGATCGACATCGCCAAGTCCCACGGTGCCGATTCGATCGCCCAGGTCGATCTCGGAACCCGCACCCACCGGATTCGTCCGCTCCACGACCTCACCGCCCAGTCGATGGAGGTCCTCCACGCCGCGGTGTCGCGGGCCCCCGGAATCGTGTGGAACGACGAATGGGAATCGGTGCTGCGACGCCCCGGCAGGCCACCGGTCGAGGTCGTCACCGCCGAGCGCCCACCCCTGATTTCATGCGATGGTTACCATCCCGACCCCTCTACCACCTCTGGCTGACATGACTTCCACCGCCGGCGAACCCCGCCGCTCCACGGATCTCCTCACCACCCATCGTTGGATGGTCCTCACCCGCACGCTCGACGAGGCGATCCGCACGTTGTGGCTCACCGGCAAGGGGGTCGGGGGAACGTTCAACCAGATCGGCCACGAGGCCATATCCGTGGGCTCCGCGCTGGGTCTTCTCCCCGACGACGTGATCGCCCCGATGCACCGCGACCTCGGCGCCTACCTCGTGCGGGGCATGACCGCCCGACGACTACTCGCCCAGCAGCTCGGGCGGGCTTCCGGCGTCAGCCGGGGCCGCGACGCCAACATCCACGGATGCGGCGATCTCAACCTTGGGATAATCGGATTCATATCCCACCTTCCCCAGTCACTTCCGGTGGCTGTCGGCGCGGCCATGTCGTTCCGGTATCGCAACCAGCCCCGGGTGGCGCTCACCTTCACCGGCGACGGCGGGTCGATCACCGGATTGTTCGCTGAGTCGCTCAATCTGGCGGTTCTGGAGGCTGCCCCCGTCGTGGTCGTGGTCGAGAACAACCAGTACGCCTACTCCACACCGATCACCAGCCATTCCGCCAACACCAACATCACCTCCCGGGCGCGCGCTGCCGGAGCCGTGGCTGTCAATGTCGATGGCAACGACGTCGAAGCCGTACTGGAGACGGTCGGACGGGCGATCGGCGAAGCCCGGGATGGCGCCGGTCCGAGGGTGGTGGTGGCCCACACGATGAGAATGCTCGGCCATGCCATCCACGACGGAGCCGACTACGTGCCGGCGGAGCTGATCACCCAATGGGAGAAACGCGACCCGATTCAGCTCGTCGAGGCCCGCCTCAGGGAGCTGGGTACATCCGACGATGAGATCGAGGAGGTTCGGGTCGGGGCACGAACCGAGGTCGACGATGCCGTCGAATTCGCGTTGAGGAGCCCCATGCCCGATCCGGCCGACGTGACCGAAGGGGTATGGGCATGAGCCCCGTCGAGTTCACCTACCTCGAGGCCATCAGCAACGCCCTGATTCACGAGATGGAACTCGACCCCGATGTGATCATCATGGGCGAGGACGTGGCCCCGCCCTTCGGCGGCGCGTTCAAGGTCACCAAGGCGGCCGGGGAACGCTTCGGGGCCCGACGGGTTCGGAACATGCCGATGACCGAGTCGGCGTTCATCGGAGCGGCCAGCGGTATGGCCCTCATGGGCATGCGTCCGGTGGTCGAGGTTCAGTTCGCCGATTTCATCACCACCGGTTTCGACTCCATCGTGCAGTTCGCAGCCAACACCCATTACCGATGGGGTGGCCGCATCCCATGGGTGATCCGGGCCCCCTCCGACGGTGGCCTGCGTGCCGGCCCGTTCCACTCGCAGAACCCCGAGGCCTGGTTCGTCCACTCACCGGGACTGAAGGTGGTGGCACCCTCCACACCGGCCGATGCCTATGGCCTGTTGCTGGCGGCCATTCGCGACGACAACCCGGTCATCTACTTCGAGTCGAAGCCTCTCTACCGGTCGCTGCGTGGTCCGATCCTCGGAGGCGACTCACCGATCGAGATCGGCCGGGCCGCGATTGCCAGGCCAGGCCGGGACTGCAGCATCATCACCTATGGCGCCATGCGGCATGAGGCCATCTCCGCTGCGGATGCGTTGGCGGATGAGGGGATCGAGGTGGAAGTGATCGATCTGCGAACGCTCAAGCCGCTCGACACGAACACGGTGCTCGAATCCGTGGCCCGCACCAGCAGGGCTCTGGTGGTCCACGCGGCCAACAAGATGGCCGGTTTGGGTGCCGAAATCGCCGCCGTCATAGCCGACGAGTGTTTCCAGCATCTGGATGCACCCGTGAAGCGACTGGGGGGCCTCGACATTCCGGTACCGTTCAGCCCGCCTCTGGAGGATGCCTACCGCCCGAATTCCACCAAGATCGCCGAGGCCTGCCGGCGACTTTGTGCCTGGTGAACCAGGACCTCCGCCAGTTCATCACGAGCGAACCGCAGATTCGTCTCTCCACCGTCGAGATGAACACCGTCGGCTCGCCGGTACACGAGTGGCTCGCGATCGATGGCCTCGCCGGTGTGAACCAGTTCGGCGTTGCTGTTCACCGCGGCCAACTCCGACACGACTGCGTTGTAGGCATCGACGTCGGCGTCGGAGCCCCCGCGGATGGATGAGAAGAATCCGGAACTTCCCGCACCGAGATGGGGGGCCGTCGTGAGAATCAGCTTGACGCCGTAACCCGCAGCCTCGTCGATCCGCTGCTGGTACACACCGACGAGCCAGTCCATCATCTGTGGATCGGCCATGTGGAGATCGGCCAACCTGTCGAACGGATGATCGGGGTTCACGTGAGCGAACACGATCATCCCCCAGTCGATCACCAGGATCTCGTCGGGGATGTTGCCGTCGGCCCGGGTCACCAGGTCCGGGATGCTGGGCCGGCATGGCTTCGGGTCGCTGTCCGGGCTGATTCCCGATCGGTCTACCTGACGGCGGATGTGTCTGATCGGGGTGAGGGGATCCTGTAACGGGCTACAACCCTGAACGGTGCCGTTGACCACCCACACCGCGCCGCTCCGCTCGCTCCATGCCCTCAGCCCGTCGAGTGCGGCGTGGGCCGTCGAGTCGCCGATCAAGAACACGGTCGGCGCTGCACCCGGTGTGAATCCCGCAGGCATGATCGGTTGATCCATCGCGATGGCCGACTGCGGGGCCGCCACACGTGTGGCAATGAAGACCCCCAGAACTGCCGTCGCTGCGGCGAGGGCACCGAGAGTCAGGATCGGTCTGGTGACCCGGGACCCGTAACCGCGTACCTGCCGGATCGGGGTTTCGACCAGCTTCATCGACAGCTCCGAGATGATGCCGGTTACCAGAATTGTCACCGCCGGATGCCAGTTGAACAAAGCTATGAGAGGCCAGTGCCAGAGGTAGATCGCGTAACTGCGTGTCCCCAACCACCGAATCACCGGATGGGCCAGAGGGCCGGGGTGCTCGATGGCCAGGATCACCACCGAGACCGATGCCGCCGCGAGAAACATCGGCCCGCCGCGGAACAGGAGGGGATCATTCTCGGTCCAGGTCGTCGCCACCCAGACCAACGAGACCGCCCCGACGGCACCGGCGGCCATCGTGACGACGGCTACGACACGGCTGAACCGCGGCGTGATGCCGGGCCCATGATCGAATCGCCAGACAATGGCCGCGGCTGCAGCGCCGAAGGCCACCTCCACGGCCCTTACGGGCGTCACATAGTAGGAGTCGGGACTCCCCCACCAGTGGTAGGTGCCCGCGGCAATGAGCGTGATCGACCCGAGCCAGGCCACGACACTCCCCAAGCGCGATCTCGACGCGATCACGAACAGAACCGGCATCAGCACATAGATCTGTTCCTCTACGGCCAACGACCAGAGATGATCGAACGGTCCCGGCGAGCCGAATATCGCCCCGTATCCCCCCTGGGCGGCCGCGGCGGTCCAGTTGGCGATGTAGGCCAGACCGGCGGCTCCGTCCTGAGCCGCGGCGGGCAGGGCGTAAGGATCGAACAATGCTGTCAGCATGGTCACCGAAACCACCGTGACCAACAGGGCCGGGACCAGGCGTCGGGCCCGTCGTCCCCAGAAACCGACGAAGCTGATTCGCCCATTCCTGTTCCGTTCATCGAGCAGCACCGTCGTGATCAGGAATCCCGACAGTGTGAAGAACATCGACACCCCGACCCACCCTCCGGGCAGAGCGCCGGGCCGAAGGTGGAAGGCCACGACCAGTACCACGGCCACACCCCGCAGTCCATCAAGCCCGGGCCACCATCGCTTGGCGGGCACCACAATCGGTTCTGGGTCGATCACGCATATGGAGGGGACCGCGGTGGGTGTCGACACGGCGCGGTCGACCTCTGCCACCTGCTCAACGCTTACTCCCATGCCGACCAATCGGCACCGTTGATCGAACCGTGAGAGGCGGTCCGTTGATCAGGGTTCGACGATCCCGAAGAGCCCGCTGAACGAGTCGAGCGAACCGAGGATCGACCGGACCGCGCCCGCTTCTCCCGACACGCTCACATCTCCCGAACCGAGGAAAGCATCGACGTCGACGTCGCCGCGCAGGAGCGAGGCCAACGCCGCTTTGCGTAGTGAGATGTCGGCATCGGCCCGTTCGTCGCGTCGCCCGGGGCGATGATGGAGCGCACAGTTGTCCAGACCCAAATTGTGGGTCTCGTCGATGTCGGTGAAGTGCCAGTTGGTCGAAACCGACATTCCCCCGACATCCTCGGCCCTCAGCCGGACACCCACCAGGTCGAAGAGCATTTCCACGGTCAGCTCATCGGAGATGACGCCGGCCCCGCTGCCGAGGCCCTGGGCGCCGGTGCGTAGATCCTGGGCAGCCATCAGATAGCTGTCGCGCCACGGGCCGGATTCGCTCTGGTAGCCGAGTTGCTCGAAGGCGTCGGCCTGCAGCGCACGGGCCTCCGTGTTGGTCGGGTCGGAGAAGATCAGGTTGTTGAGCAGTTCGACCACCCACCGGTAGTCGCCCGCGTCGAAAGCTTCGCGGGCCTTGCCGAGAACTGCTTCGGCGCCGCCAATGCATTCCACGTAGCGGGCGCCGCTCTCGGCCGGTGTGTGGAGGTCGAGGTTGGTCGGGTTTCCGTCGTACCAGCCCAGGTAGTACTGGTAGATGGCCTTGGAGTTGTGGCTCACCGTGCCGTAGTAGCCGCGGGTGTGGCCCTGAGCGGTGAAACACTCCGGGATCTCGAGCGACTCGGCGATCTCGCGCTGCGTCAGTCCGTGGTTGGCCAACCGCATGGTCTGGTCGTGAAGCCACCGATAGAGGTCGCGCTGCTGCTCGAGGTAGAGGCGCACGTCGTCGTTGCCGAACCTCGGCCAGTTGTGGGTCGAGAATATGGTGTCGGTGTTGCCGACGAACAGGTCGATGGCCTCTTGGATGTACTTGCTCCAACCGAGAGTGTCGCGGGCCTTGGCCCCTCTGAACGGCAGGGCGTTGTGGAGGGTGTGGGTGCAGTTCTCGGCGATGCAAAGAGCCCGATGGTCGGGGAACATGAAGTTCATCTCGGCCGGGGCCTCGGTGCCCGGAGTGCTCTGGAACACCACCCTGATGCCGTCGACCACCAGTTCGGTGCCGGTGGTCGATATCTCCTCGGTCGGGCCGATGAGATTACCCCTGGCCCGCGGGATCGTCTTGCCGAGACCGCAGTCGACATGGCCGGTCTCACCCGGAGGCAGCAACATGCCGAACTGGTAGAGAGCCCGTCGCCCCATGACCGGTCCGGCCACCAGGTTCTCGCTGACGGCCTCACGGAGAAATCCCTCGGGTGCGATGATCCTCACATCTCCGGCCGCGACCGCCTCACGAGTGGTCACCCCCAGGATTCCGCCGTAATGATCGGCATGGCTGTGGGTGTAGATGACCGCTCTGACCGGGCGTTCCCCAAGCTCGGAGTTGGCCAGCTCGAGACATGCGGCCGCAGATGATGTGGTCGTGAGCGGATCGATCACCAGCCAGCCGGTCTCACCGGCGAGAAAGGTGATGTTGGAAATGTCGTAGCCCCGGCACTGCCAGATGCCATCGGCCACCTCGAACAGGCCATGGATGGCGTTGAGCTTGCCATGACGCCACAGGCTGGGATGGACCGACGGAGGTGCCGGGTCGTCGCCGCGGAGAAAGTCGTATTCGGACACATCCCACGCGGATCCGAACGGGCCGTCGAACACCCCGGTGGGGTGCTGGGCGATCAGACCCCGGGTGGCCCTGGCCAGATCCCCCTGATCGTCGAGATCCAAAACGGCACCCGCCGCCTCGTTGAGACGACGGGTGTGGGGGGAGGCAGGCTTTGGTTCGAGCGAGACTTCAGACATGCCTCGCAGTATGGTTCCTGGCTAGCTGCAGCCGCTAGTCGTGCCGCAACTGCTGCACACGAAACACGCACCGGAACGCTGCATCGGCACCCCGCAGGTCATGCAGAACGGGGCGTTGACCAACGATGGATTGTGTGGTGGGGTCGGCGTCGGTGAGGCGCTGGGCTCGGACCGGCTCACCGCTGTTGTGGGACGGTCGTCGGCAGCCGGTTCGGCCGGGGCGGTGTCGGCGCCGAACTCGAGTTGGGCCACCAGCTCGGATGGTGATGGCACCGACGGAGGGTCGGGGGGATGTCGCCTCCCTGCACGGTTGGGGTGACCTGTTCGACGACACCCGGCAGAGTGGGCTGGGTGCGCTCATCCGTGGTGAGGATTCCCATGGAGGCCCTGGTGTCGGGGTCGAGGTACATCACTGCCAGCCGCCGGAAGAGGTAGTCCATGAGCGAGTTGGCGATGCGGATCTCGGGATCGTCGGTCATGCCTGCCGGCTCGAATCGCATGCCCACGAATGCTTCGACGAACGCTTCGAGCGGAACACCGTATTGGAGTCCGTGGCTCAGAGAGATCGCGAACGCATCCATGATGCCTGCAAGGGTCGAGCCCTGCTTCGACACTCTCACGAAGATCTCTCCGGGACGGCCGTCGGCGTATTCACCGACCGTGACGAAGCCCTTGCAGTCGGCCACCCGGAATTCGAAGGTGCGGGAGGCACGGGATCGTTCGAGACGCTGCCTCACGGGTTCGTGGACGATCTTTTCGACCACCCGCTCGACCACCTTCGTGGCTGCCGCGGTCGTCTCACCACCATCAGCGGATTCTTCGGACCCGTCGCCGGTGGAGAGCGGCTGGGCGACCTTGCAGTTGTCGCGGTAGAGAGCCACTGCCTTGAGCCCGAGGCGCCACGACTCGATGAGCAGAAGCTCAATCTCTTCGATGGTGGCCTCCTCGGGGAGGTTGACGGTCTTGGAGATGGCCCCCGACAGGAAGGGCTGGGCCGCGGCCATCATGCGGATGTGGCCGAGGTAGTGGATCGGGTCCTGCCCCAGGGAGCAGGAGAAGACCGGCAGGTGTTCGGCCTTCAGACCGGGGGCTCCCACCGCGGTGTGGTGTTCGCTGATGTGGTCGAGAATCGCTTCGGCTTCCCGGTCTGAGTATCCGAGGTGACGAAGGGCCCGGGGAATGGTCTGGTTGACGATGCTCATGGTGCCGCCCCCCACGAGCCTCTTGAACTTGACCAAACCGAGGTCGGGTTCGATACCGGTGGTGTCGCAGTCCATCAGCAGGCCGATGGTGCCGGTGGGGGCCAGCACCGAAGCTTGGGAGTTGCGCACTCCGTCGGTCTCGGCACGTTCGCAGGTCTCGTCCCAGGCACGCTGCGCGGCCTCGAGGATGCGGGTGGGAGCCAAATCTTCGTCGATCGCGGCGGCAGCGCTGCGGTGCTGGTCGAGCACCTTGAGCATCGGTTCGCGATTCTCGTGGAATCCGGCGAACGGGCCCATGCGCGCTGCGATCTTGGTGGAGGTGAGATAGGCCTGACCGGTCATCAACGCGGTGACGCCGGCAGCGACGGCGCGACCACCGTCGGAGTCGTAGGGCAACCCGAGCGCCATGAGCATCGCGCCGAGGTTGGCGTAGCCGATGCCGAGCTGACGAAACGCCCGGCTGGTGGCACCGATCGATTCCGTGGGGTAGTCGGCATTGCCCACGAGAATCTCCTGGGCGGTGAAGATCACGTTGACGGCGTGGGAGAAGCCGTCGACGTCAAACCCGTCGATGCCATCGGTGTCCGGGCCGTCGAGGAACGACAGCAGATTGAGGCTGGCCAGGTTGCACGCCGAGTTGTCGAGGTGCATGTATTCGCTGCACGGGTTGGATCCGTTGATTCGGCCGGTGTTGGCTGCGGTGTTCCACCGGTTGATGGTGGTGTCGAACTGGATACCCGGGTCGGCACACTGCCACGAAGCATCGGCAATCTGACGGAACAGCTCCCGGGCCTTGATGGTGCGCTGGGGCCGGCCGTCGCCGCGGGCCACCAGCGACCAGTCGGCATCGTCGACCACGGCCTGCATGAACTCGTCGGTGACCCTCACCGAGTTGTTGGCGTTTTGATACTGGATCGAGTGGATGTCGACGCCGTCGAGCGACATGTCGAAGCCGGCGGCCTCGAGGGCCCGGGCCTTGCGCTCCTCACGGGCCTTGCACCAGACGAACTCTTCGATGTCGGGATGATCGACGTCGAGAATCACCATCTTGGCGGCACGACGGGTCTTGCCCCCCGACTTGATGGTGCCGGCCGAGGCATCGGCACCTCGCATGAAGCTGACCGGGCCGCTGGCGGTGCCTCCGCCGTTGAGCAGCTCGGTCGAGGCCCTGATGCGGCTCAGGTTGACGCCGGCGCCGCTGCCACCCTTGAAGATCCGGCCCTCTTCGGCATACCAGTTTAGGATCGAGTCCATGGAGTCGTCGACCGACAGGATGAAACACGCCGAGGCCTGTTGGGGCACGCCCTCGACCCCGATGTTGAACCACACCGGCGAGTTGAAGGCCGCCCGCTGGTGGACCAGCAGATAGGTGAGCTCGGCCGCGAAGGTGGCCGATTCGGCGGCATCGACGAAATAACCGTCGCGGTCGCCCCACTCCACGATGCGATTGACAACCCGGTCGATCACCTGTCGCAGGGAGGTCTCGCGCTCGGGGGTGCCGAGGGGCCCGCGGAAGTACTTCTGGGCCAGGATGTTGGTGGCGTTTTGCGACCAGCTCTTGGGGACCTCCACGCTGAGCTGTTCGAAAGCAACCTCACCGGTTCGGTAGTCGGTGAGACGCGAATCGCGTGTCTCCCATTCGACCTCGTCGTATGGGTGAACCCCCTCACGGGTGAAACGGCGAGTGATGCCAATACCTGTGTTTTGGGCCGCGATCGCCATGGATCGGCTCTCCTTATCTGATATTCGAACTTGTCGTGCGGGCAGGCCGACCCGGGTCAGAGGGCAGCACCACCGGTGCAGCTTCCCCACACACCGATTGTGCGGGGCCCCCAAGGCATAAGAGTCGACTCACGAGATTGACGATTCGCCACCACCATCCAGGTGACCTGTCCGACACGACGTTGTGAACCATACGACGATGTGCATGTGGACCAAAAGAGGATGTGGTGTGGATTCTGAGTGGATATTTCGCAGAGTATCCACAGTCGCGCCCCCGCGCGGTGGATGGTGGGTTGTGGATTTCGCCACACGATCCGGACCCCTCATCGACGGCTATGGTCGACCAATGCGCCAGCTTCTGCCCGCCCCTCGCGACGCTGTTGATCCGCTCGATCTCTACCCCCGCGCGGAGCGGCACGAACCACCCGGTCGGCCCTGGGTGATGATCAACATGATCGCCGGAATCGACGGTGGAACCGCCATCGACGGACTGTCGGGCGGGCTCGGTGGACCGGGCGACAAGGCGGTGTTCGGGGCTGTGAGGGCATCGTGTGACTGGATACTGGTGGCCTCGGGCACGGCACGTGCCGAGCGGTACCGTCTTCCCCAGCCCGGCGATGCCGCCCGGAGGGCACGGATCTCGGCCGGACGCTCGCCCTCGCCGGGCCTGGCGGTGGTGTCGGGTTCGCTTGATTTCGAACCCGACCTGCCCATGCTCGCCGAACCCCCCGACGATGTCTCCCGGGCGTTGGTGATCACCGGAGATTCGGCACCCGACGACCGTGTGGAAAACCTCAGGCGGGTGGCCGAGGTGGTGGTGTTGCCCGGACCCCGACCCACTCCCGCCGGGGCCCTGGCCCAGCTTCGACAGCGCGGTGCCGGCGTGGTGCTGGTCGAGGGCGGACCGAGCTTCAACGCCCAGTTCGCAGCAACCGGGTTGATCGACGAGCTGTGTGTGTCGATCGCCCCGAAGGTGACCGCCGGGGCCTCGAAACGCATGGTGGCCGGGGACCAGCCGATCGATCCGCTCGACTTCGATCTCGACTGGCTTCTCGAACACGAGTCGATGCTCTTCGCCCGCTACCTGCGGCGCTGATCAGCCGACCAGGGAGTCGGGGATCACGATGACCTGCCCGGGCTGAAGAACACCCTTGCCGGCCAGAGCGGTGAGTTCGTGGACCAACGGGCGGGGGTCGGAATCGGGATCGAGTCTCTCGGCGATACCCCAGAGGGTGTCGCCGGGCATCACGGTGATGGTGATCGAATTCGAGGCGTCGAGCTCGGCCCCGCGACTGGCCGCGGCCTGGTTGCCGATCGAGGCGACGCCGACAAGGAGACCGACCGCCGCCGCGAAAGCGACGGCCAGAACGGCCAGGCGCCGGGCCCGGTAGACCTCAGGGGCCAGCCGGGGGCGGGCCGGAAGGCCGGTGTGGATGGTGTCTGCCTGGGGAACAACGAGCAATGCGGTCATGGTTCGATTCTGATCTGGGGGTGTGACACTCGGAGAAATATCGGCCGGGTACTTGACTCCGAACGAATGTTTGACGAACATGTGTGCGTCGAACAATCGTTCGTCAGC
Organism: Actinomycetes bacterium; assembly: GCA_024276355.1. Classification (GTDB taxonomy): domain Bacteria; phylum Actinomycetota; class Acidimicrobiia; order Acidimicrobiales; family Aldehydirespiratoraceae; genus SZUA-87. The sequence goes on from JAJRXJ010000070.1 coordinate 25,219, forward strand.
AATTCAATACGAACACTCGTTCGCTGTCAAGCCCCAACCGGCGGCCGCCACGGAGGCCCAAGATGTCCGACACTCTCACCACTCGCCAGCGTCAGATCCTTGATGTGATCGTCGACCACCAGAGCACCCACGGCTATCCCCCGTCTGTTCGCGAGATCGGATCGGCGGTCGGCCTGAAGTCTCCGGCCACCGTCAAATCCCACCTCGACAACCTCCGCGACGCCGGCTATCTGATCCGCGACCCGTCCAAGCCCCGAGCCATTCAGGTGCGCTACGACGCATCCAGCGGCGAGAGCGTCGACCGCGGCCCGGTCCGCCACGTGCCGCTGGTCGGCGACGTGGCCGCCGGAACCGACGTGCTGGCATCCGAAAATGTCGAAGAGCTGGTGCCGATGCCCGCCGACCTCACCGGTGGAGGCGAGCTGTTCATGCTGCGGGTCCGGGGGGAGTCCATGATCGACATGGGGATCTTCGACGGCGATTTCGTGGTCTGCCACAGCCAGGACACCGCCGACGACGGCGATGTCGTCATCGCCGGCATCCCCGGCGACGAGGCCACCATCAAGACCTTCCGTCGCCGCAACGGTTCCATTGTCCTGGTGCCGTCCAACGAGAATCTGGCCGACATGGTGTTCGAGCCCGACGAGGTCAAGATCTACGGCCGGGTGGTCACCGTCATGCGCAAACTCTGATCAGATCCCGCAGCGCCGCGAAGGTCGATTCCAGCGATTCGCGTTCGAGGTACTCACCGGCGGTGTGGGCGATGGTCGGGTCACCCGGTCCGAAGTTCGATGCCGGCACTCCCCGCTCGGAGAAGAACGCCACGTCGGTCCATCCCAGCTTGGCCCTCACCTCAAGACCGTTGCGCTCGATCAGCGCCGCCAGGAGCGGATCGTTGAGCCCCGGACGGGCCGGCGGCGACACATCCACCAATTCCACACGGTCGTGCTCCCCCAGCGCCGGGGCCAGCACCGCCCTCACGTGGGCCTCGGCCTCCTCCGGGGAGCGGTCGGGGGCGTAGCGGTGATTCACGACTATCTCGGCCTCGTCGGGCACCACATTGCCGGCCACCCCGCCCCGCACATCCACCACCTGCAGGGCCTCCCGATACTCACACCCCTCCACCATGGGGGTGCGGTTCTCGGCACCGGCCACCAGATCGATCACCCGGCCGAGCCGGTGTATGGCGTTGGTCCCCATCCACGGACGGGCGGTGTGGGCCCGTTCACCGGCCATCACCACCCGAAGCCGCATGGTGCCCTGACATCCGGCTTCCACCGCCCCGAGGGTGGGCTCGCCCAGCAGGGCCACATCTCCTTCGAGCAGCTCGGGACGCTCGGCCTCTATCTCGCGGAGTCCGTTGTGGATGATCGCGATCTCCTCGCGGGCGTAGAACACGTAGGTCACATCCACCGCCGGCTCGGTCACGGTGCGGGCCAATTCGAGCATCACCGCCAAACCGCCCTTCATGTCGGTGGAACCGACCCCGAAGATTCGGTCGCCTTCGATGACCGCGGCCGAGTTGCCCGCCGGGGGCACGGTATCGGTGTGTCCACCCAGGATCAGCCGACGGGACCGGCCGAGGTTGGTGCGGGCAACGAGGTTGTCGCCGACCCGGTCGACGGTGAGATGCGGAAGTTGCAGCTCCTGTTCGAGAAGGTCGACCAGCGGGCCTTCCTCGCGACTCACCGACGGGATGTCGACAAGCGCCGCGGTGAGAGCGAACAGGTCTCCCCTGATCACGTGGCCGCGCCGTGGTCTCGCAGAATCTGGTTGAGAGCCGACTTGTCGTGGCGTTGCCCCTCGGTGAGTCGTTTGATGACCAACACGGCCGGAAGGCCATACTCACCGCCGGGGAACGCTCTGGGTCGCGTGCCGGCCACGGCCACACACCAGGACGGAATCTCTCCCCGGCCGAGTTCCTCACCAGTCTCGACATCGATCACCGGTATCGACTTGGTGAGCACGGCCCCTGCACCGAGTACTGCCCCCCGACCAACCCTGGCGCCCTCGGCCACGATGCAACGGCTGCCGATTAGACAGTCGTCCTCAATGATCACCGGCGCGGCCTGGGGTGGTTCGAGAACGCCTCCGATTCCGACACCACCCGAAAGGTGGACGTTCTTGCCGATCTGGGCGCATGAACCGACGGTGGCCCACGTGTCGACCATGGTGTTCGAGTCGACGTAGGCGCCGATGTTGATGTAGCTCGGCATCATCACCACACCCGGGGCCTGGTAGCTGCCCCATCGAGCCGAAGCGCCAGGGACCACCCTCACACCGCGCTGCATGTAGTCTGTCTTGAGCGGAATCTTGTCGGCGTATTCGAACGGTGCCGCCTCGATGGTCTCCATCTTCGAGATCTTGAACAGCAACAGCACCGCGTACTTGCACCACTGGTTGACGGTGACGCTGCCGTCGGCCTCCACCTGTGACACCCGCACCTGACCGGTATCGAGCAGATCTATGGCCTCGTGGACACTGCCGACCACGTCGGGGTCGGCGTCGTCGTTGCTGTCGCGTGTCTCCCACAGCGACTCGATGCGGGCCTGCAGGGCGGTGTGCGCAGTGGACGGCGGGGTTGTTTCCGGCATGCGGGGCAGACTATCGCCCGCCACCGGGCCACTCACCGGCCGACCATTGCGAAGGCGGGGGTCTCGGGACACTGCGGTTGCGACGGCGACTCTGGGCCAGCGCGGCCATCGCCGCGGTGGCCAATCCGCCGATCACCAACGGCACCCCGATCAGCAACCCCACGACGAGCATTCTCACCACCCGATGGGCCGGACTCGGACCGATCGCGAGGTTCAGCCCGCTGCCCTCGACCTGTATGGAGTAGGTACCGGGCTCAAGGGCGACCGTGGCCACCGTACGGCCCGAGTGATCGGGGAATCCGTAGGAGAAAGAGCCGTCGTAGGTCCGCATTTCGACCCTACGACCTGCGTTGACATCCCAGATCTGGAATCTCACGCCTATAAGCGAAGCAGATTGGGGCTCCACGAACACGGTCCAGTTGACCGGCTCATCGATCACGAACTCGGCGGGCTGGTCGGCCCCTGAGCGAACGAAGTTGTCGACCTCTGCTGACATTTCGTAGAACTGGTAGCCGACCCACGCAACCACCGCGATGATCCCCACGACCGCGGCAATGCCACCAGACCAGATCCAGGGTTGCAGCGACCGTTGTGGTGAGGGGGGTTGTCGTGGTGGCGGTGGCAGGCCCGGACCGCTCACGACGCCGATGCTCTGTCGAGCGCCAGCCGGAACCTTTCTGCAGGCTGCACAACTGCGAGCCTGACGCGTGCCCGACCGGCATCACCGTAAAACTCCCCGGGGCTCACGATCACACCCGACTCGGCGGCGAGGCGGCGGGCCAACGCCCAAGCATCACCGTCGGGGGCCTCGGCCCACAGGTAGAAACCGCCGCCGGGCATCGCGGCGGGGGCATCGAACATGGCCAACAGCTCGGCACCCATCTCAAGGCGTTGGAGGTAGCGCTGCCGTTGCACATCGACGTGGCCCTGGTCGGCCCATGCGGCCACGGCCGCGGCCTGCACCGGGCCGGGCACCAGGAAACCGGCGTGTTTGCGAACCTCTCGGAGGTACTGCACGACCTCGGTGTCGCCGGCGTAGAAACCAACCCTCAACCCGGCCAGGTTCGACCGTTTGGAGAGGGAATGAACCGCGACCACGCCGTCGGTCCCGTTGGCCAGCGCCGTTCGGGGAGAGCCGTCCCAGGTGAACTCGGCGTAGCACTCGTCGCTCAACACCAGCACATCGTTGGCCCGCCCCCATTCGGCGACCGCATTGAGATCGTCGAGTCCCCCGGCCGGATTGCCCGGTGTGTTGACCCAAAGGCACAGCGCCCGGGCAATGTCGGAGGGGTCGATCGCAGATAGGTCGATTCGCCATTGATCATCAACCGGCACGGCCACCGCGCGGCATCCGGCCAGGGTGGCGCCCATCTCATACGACGGATAGGAGATGGCCGGGTAGAGGACGGTGTCGAGATCGGGACGACGCAACCTCAGGAACTTGGGGGTGCCGGCCACCATCTCCTTGGTGCCGACGCACGCACCGATCTGGGTGGCCGGATCCACCGACACCCCGAATCGGTTCTCCACCCACGACGCTGCTGCCTCGCGGAAGGAGATCGAGCCAATCGACGGCGGGTAGCCGCGCTCGGCGTCGGAGGTCGACAGGGCCTCGATCACCTCTTGCGGCGGCGGGTCGTAAGGAGTCCCGATCGAGCAGTCGATGGCACCGCCGGGTAACGCGTCCGCATCGGCACGGAGCGCGTCGAGAAGGTCGTAGGGATAGGCGGGGGGCACGAAGCCGTTGGTCATTTGATCACCCGTTTGGTTTGTCGCTGGTAACCACGAACTCTCGGAGTGCACCAAGTGATGACGGCTCCAGACGAGCCCTTATGGCCATGCCGTCGGAGGCGGCGGTCTCGCTGAGCACCTGGCCCTCGCGGTGGACCGCAGCCAGAATATCGCCCCTTGACCACGGCACAAGAAGGTCGGTGGTGGTGGTCATCGACCTGACCCTGTTGCCGATCAGTTCCAGCAGATCGTCGATTCCCTCACCGGTTTGGGCCGACACGGCCACTGATCCTTCGTTGTGACGGGCGAGGTTGGCCGCGCCGTCGTTGATATCAGCCTTGTTGAACACGGTGAGTTCGGGCACATCACCGGCACCGATCTCGTTGAGGACCAGATGCACCGCGTCGATGCAACCCTGGGGGTCGGGGCCCGAGCCGTCCACCACGTGGATCAGCAGGTCGGCGTCACGCACCACATCAAGGGTGGTCTTGAAGGCGTTGACGAGCTGATGCGGAAGCTTGCGCACGAAACCCACCGTGTCGGTGGCGTAGACACTCTCGCCTCCCGGCAACGACAGCCGCCTGGTGGTGGCGTCGAGTGTGGCGAACAGGCGGTCTTCGACCAGCACATCGGCGTCGGTGAGTGCGTTGAGGAGCGACGACTTGCCGGCGTTGGTGTATCCGACGAGGGCCACCGCCCGGTTGCGGGTGCGCGAACGGGCCTTCGACTGGGTCTCGCGGTGCAGCTGCACTTTGCGGAGGTCGGCTTCGAGCTTGTGGACCCTGCGCACAAGGCGTCGGCGGTCGACCTCGAGCTGGGTTTCGCCCGGGCCGCGGGTTCCGATGCCGCCGCCCTGCTGGCTGAACTTGCGTCCGGAGCTGCGAAGGCGGGGCAGCCGGTATCGGAGCTGGGCCAGTTCGACCTGGGCCTTGCCCTCCAGGGTGCTGGCATTCTGGGCGAAGATGTCGAGGATCACCGCGGTGCGGTCGAGGGCGGTACGGCCCAGGATCTTTTCGAGATTGAACTGCTGCGCAGGGCTGAGTTCGTCGTCGAAAACGACGGTGTCGCAGTCGACCATCTCGGCCAACTCACGCACTTCGATGGCCTTGCCGGAGCCTATGTAGGTGGCCGGATCCGGGGAGCTTCGACGCTGGACGAGGCGTTCGACGGCATCCGCGCCGGCGGTGTCGACGAGCAACGCCAGCTCGTCGAGCGATGCGTCGGTATCGGCGGGGTCCTCGCCGGAAAGGGTGACCCCCACGAGCACGATCCGCTCGCGGAACGTGCGCTCGATCAGACCGCCGGATTCGCCGCCGAACTCACCGAACGCGCCGCGGTGGGTGGCATCATCGACCGGCCCGACCGGGTCGCTCGGATCAACCGGTTCCATGTCGGTATCAGGCATCCGGCATCACGACATCAGCGATGTGGGTGGCAGGGCCGGTGAGCGTGGTCGGGCCGCTCACGTCGACCACGGCATCGCCGCCGGGCATTGACACCATCACCTTCGGCCCGACGGCGCCCCATCGATGGAAAATCGAGGCCGCGACGGTGGCCCCGCTGCCACACGCCCGGGTGATGCCGGCGCCCCTCTCCCAGACCCGAAGTTCAAGTTGGTTGGGGGCCGCGACCTTCACGAAATGCACGTTTGCTCCGTCTTCGAAGTGGGCCTCCACGGCCCGACCGGTGGAAGCGACGTCGAGGCCGTCGAAATCATCGACCTCGAACACGATGTGGGGATTGCCGATGTCGGCGGTCTCCCATCGTTTGACCCCGGCCAGCGCCTCACCAACGACCCCTTCGAGGTCGTCGGTGTCGGGGTCGGGACCCGGGCAGATCACGCCCATGTCGACGGTAACCACAACGGTCGATGGCTCGGCTGCCGCGTGCACGGAACAGTGTCTGACGCCGGCGGGAGTCGAGATGTCGATCTCCAGATGTGGAACCCCACGCTCGATGGCGATCGCCTGGGCCAGACACCGCAGCCCATTGCCACTCACCGCGGCTGGGCTTCCGTCGGAGTTGAGCAGACGCATCGTGATCGAGTCGTTGATGGTGCGGATGCCGTAGATGAGCCCGTCGGCCCCTATCCCGGTGCGTCGATCGCACCAGGAGATTGCCTTGGTGCCCGCATCGAGCGGGAGTCGATCGGTGAGAGCAATGAGAAAATCGTTCCCGAGCCCGTGATGTTTCGAGAGTCGGTCTGCCATGGTTGTCCATTCTCGCAGGTCTGAAGGCGTCTCACGTGTGAGTTGCGCGAACGCGATCCCAGATTCCCAGAACATCGGCAGGATCGACCGGCGCCTCGACCCAATGGAGGCGAGGATCACGCCTGAACCAACGCTCTTGGCGGCGGGCAAAACGGATTGTTCGCCGAATCGCCTGATCGAGTGCATCTTCGATTGTGCACCGTCGTTCGAGATGTTCGACCAGCTCGCGGTATCCGAGCGCTTGACGCGCAGTCGGCCCCAGGCCGGTCTCAGCGAGAGTGGCCACCTCGTCGAGGAAGCCCCGCTCGATCTGGGTGTGGTACCGGGCCACGATACGGCTGTCGACCTCGGCCCGTGGCCGTCGGATCGCCACCTGCACGAACCGGTTGGGCGGGTAGTTCTCCAAGCCGGGCCCGAAGGACGAAAACGGTCTTCCGGATCCGATGGTGACCTCGAGGGCCCGAATGATCCGACGACGATTGGTCGGTTCCATCCGGGCCGCGGCGACCGGGTCGGCGGCCGCGAGCTGCCTGTGGAGCTCGTCGGTGTCGGTGCGCCTCTCGAGTTCGGCTCTCACCTCGGGGAATTGCCCGGGAATGTCGAGATCGTCGATTACTGCGCGTAGATAAAGACCGGTGCCACCGACCAGAATCGGCACTCCCCCACGCCCGGCGATGTCGGCCAGCGCCTCGCGGGCTCGCCTCTGGAACTCACCGGCGGTGAACGCCACCGTGGGTTCGACCAGATTGATCAGGTGGTGGGGAACGGCCTCCTGCTCGGCCGCCGTCGGCGTGGCGGTGCCGATGTCCATCCCCTTGTAGACCTGCATCGAGTCGACCGACACGATCTCGGCGCCCTCGACCAGGTCGGCAAGGGCCAGGGCCAGACTCGACTTTCCGGATGCGGTGGGCCCGAGGATCACCAACGGCCGTTCGGCCCGCGTTCCGGGAGGAATCACCGGGCCGCGCCGCTGAGGTGGGCAAGGAGTTGATGGAGGTCGAGCCTTCGCGGATCGACCAGATCGAGCCCATACTCATCGAGCATCACCGGGATGAGCGGCGGACCGTAACGGTCCGCGAGCGCGGCCGCGGCGATGGCCAGATCGTGATGCCGGTCGCCGAGCCCACAGTGTTGCCATCCGGTGAACGCCATGGTGCCGTCGGGGATGAGCCAGGTGTGGGCGAGGGCAGGTGAACCGTGGACCAACACATCGCTGTCTTCGGAGGACCGTTCGGACAGACCTTCGATGAGGTCGTCGAGCACATCGAGCAGACGGCCGGGTTCAACCCCGGCATACGGGCCGTCGGTCGTGGTGGGAAGCTCCCCATTGCGCACACGTGATGCGGCCCGCTCGCGCCAAGTACCCACACCCGACTCGTAGGGACAGCCGGTGGTGGGAATCTCGTGGATCCTTCGCAGCGCCGAGCCAAGCAACCGGGCCATGCTCTCGGGAGCAACCGGGTGGAGCGGATCGGCGGCCGACACCGCCCCCCACGGCATTCGGATCACGGCCGACTCCAGCCGGCCATCGGATCGTCCGGACGCCAGCAGGGCAGGGGCACCGGCCCGGCCATCGAGCCATAGGAGCCGGTCGGCAGCCGACGAGACCTCGCGGGCCCCAGCCTCATGGGAATGGAGCACCATCACGTCGCGACCCTCTCGCTCGGGACGGAGATGCGACACGCCATCGGGTTCCACCCCCGCGGGCAGGCACCGCATCAACGGGTCGGGGCCGATCACCATGGACAACACCGGACCGAGGTCCTGATCGGTGGACGAGCTCATCGGCTCAGCCTGCGCTTACCGATATCCGGGTGCGGTGGCGGGCCGCGATGGTTACATCGACCAACTCGCCCTTGAGGTGGTTGACGCTGGCCTCGAGGACCTTCACCGTTGCGTAGCTGCCCACCTTGATGGGGCGGTCGCTGGGGAAATGGACCAGCACGTTGCGCCGGGTACGACCGGTGAGAACCGTCGGGTCCTTCTTGGAGGGTCCCTCGACGGTGACTTCCTCGATGGATCCGATCCGACGCTGATTCGCGGCGATGCTCGACCGTTCGATCACCACCCGGAGGCGCTCGTAGCGGGCCACGGCAACTGCGTGGGGCACGAAGTCGGCCTCCATGAGGGCCGCCTCGGTGCCGGGTCGGGGCGAGAATATGAAGGTGAAGGCACTGTCGAATTGGGCTTCGGCGGCAACCGCCAGCGTGGCCTCGAAGTCGTCGTCGGTTTCGCCGGGGAACCCGACGATGATGTCGGTGGACACGGCCAGCCCGGGAATCGTGGCTCGGGCCTCGGCGAGCTTCTCGAGATAACGAGCGGCGGTGTAGCCGCGATGCATCGCGGCCAACACCCGATCGCTACCCGACTGCAGCGGGAAGTGGAGGTGTTCGCACACCTCGGGCACCTCGGCCATCGCCGCGAACGTGTCGGTGCGCATGTCCTTGGGGTGGGGGCTGGTGTAGCGGATGCGGTGGATACCGTCGACCTCACCGACCTCACGAAGCAGATCGGCGAACAGCGGGCGGGCACGACGGTCGGTGGTCCATCGCGAGCCGCACATCCACGGATCATCGTCGGATGGCTCGGCCCGACGGGCCAGCGCGAGGTCTCGCCCGTAGCTGTTGACGTTCTGACCCAGCAGGGTGATCTCGCTCACACCATCGGCAGCCAGGCGTCGAACCTCGTCGACCAGTTCACCGAACGGTCGGCTGATCTCGGGGCCTCTCACCGCCGGAACGATGCAGAAGGCACAGTTGTTGTCGCATCCGATCTGGATGGTGACCCACGCGGCATGATCGACCTCGCGGCGAGTCGGCAGAGCCGACGGAAAGGCCTCGCCATCAGCAATGGTGGCCGCCTCGAGTATCTCGACGATCGGACCGTGTTCGGCGGCGTGGTCGAGCAGCTCAACAGCTCGTCCGACGTTGTGGGTTCCGAAAACCACATCGACGTAGCCGGCTTTCTCGCGGATCAGATCGCGGTCCTTTTGGGCCAGACAGCCGGCTACGGCTATCTGCATGCCCGGGTTACGATCCTTGAGCGCCTTGAGATTGCCGAGCGTTCCGTAGAGCTTGTTGTCGGCGTTCTCACGTATGCAGCAGGTGTTGAGCACCACCACGTCGGCGTCGGCAGCGTCGTCGACCCGGGCCATGCCGTCGGCCTCGAGGAGCCCGGCGATCCGCTCGGAGTCATGCTCGTTCATCTGGCACCCGAAGGTGCGAATCGCATACGACCGTGTCACCCGGCCAAGGCTAGCGTTGGCCGGGTGGGCCAAGGCCCCGAGCTACCTCAGTCGTCGAGGCTGATCGGCAGATCGTCGGCGTCGGAGAAATCCTCGGCGGCGACGGCGACGGCCTCGGGCTCGGTCGATGCCTCAGGCTCAGGCATGACCGACTTCCAGACCAGGTCGGAGATCTCCACCATCATCTCGGGGTTGTCCTTGAGGAACTTCTTGGCGTTCTCACGGCCCTGACCGAGCTGCTCGCCGTCGTAGGTGTACCAGGCACCCGACTTCTTGACGATGGCCTCATCGACGGCCAGGTCGAGCACCGAACCCTCACGGGAGATGCCTTCGCCGTACATGATGTCGAACTCGGCCTGACGGAACGGCGGGGCGCACTTGTTCTTTACCACCTTGACCCTGGTGCGGTTGCCGACCACCTCGACACCATCCTTGATGGCCTCAATGCGGCGGATGTCGAGCCGGCACGACGAGTAGAACTTGAGAGCTCGCCCGCCTGGGGTGGTCTCGGGAGAACCGAACATCACGCCGATCTTCTCGCGGAGCTGATTGATGAAGATGCACACGGTTCGCGATTTGCTGAGGTTGCCGGTGAGCTTGCGCAATGCCTGCGACATGAGCCTGGCCTGCAGACCCACGTGGGTGTCGCCCATGTCGCCCTCGATCTCGGCCCGTGGGGTGAGTGCGGCCACCGAATCGATCACGATCACGTCGAGTGCTCCGGAGCGGATCAACATGTCGACGATTTCGAGGGCCTGCTCGCCGGTGTCGGGCTGCGATATCAGCAACTCGTCGATGTCGACCCCGATGGCCTTGGCGTAGACCGGATCCATGGCGTGTTCGGCATCGATGTAGGCGCACTTGCCGCCGTTGCGCTGGGCCTCGGCCACCACGTGGGTGGCGAGGGTGGACTTGCCGGAGGACTCGGGCCCGTAGATCTCGGTGACGCGGCCACGGGGCAAACCACCTATGCCGAGGGCCAGATCAAGGGCCAGGGCACCGGTCGGGACCGACTCGATGCTCATGGAGGCGTTCTCGCCCATGCGCATGACCGAACCCTTGCCGAACTGCTTTTCGATCTGACCGAGGGCCATCTCCAGGGCCTTGTCCTTGTCGACCGGCTTGTCTCGATCGGCGATCTTGCTGGTGGATGAGGACTTGTAACGTGGGGCCATGGGTGGTTCTTTCTCGGTGAATGTGTACTGCGGTGAATGTGACTGCGGCAGACCATAGAGATGGGGTGTGACACTCTTCGGGAAGAGCGACACGCCCCGTGCGAATGACAGCAGTGTAAGTGCGAACACTCGTTCGATGCAAGGACCATCACAAAGTCCCTCGCCGAAGGCGCCGAATCCTGGCCGGCCGCGACGGTCTACGATCAGATCCCGGGCCCGCCACCGATCAGGAGCCGACCAATGCCCCAGACCACCCCCGACGATGCCGAACTGCGGGCCCGACTCACGCCCGCCCAATATGAGGTCACCCAGCGCGCCGACACCGAGCGTCCGTTCACCGGCGAATACTGGGACTGCCACGACGACGGCACCTACAGATGCGTCGTGTGTGACACCGCCCTGTTCACCAGCGACACCAAGTTCGAATCGGGTTCGGGCTGGCCGAGTTTCTTCGACACCGTCGGCCCCGACGTGGTCGAGATCCGCAGCGACGTGTCCCACGGCATGGTTCGTGAAGAGGCCGTGTGTGCGAACTGTGGTGCCCATCTGGGCCACCGGTTCCCCGATGGGCCTCAGCCGACCGGTCAGCGTTACTGCATGAACTCGGCTTCTTTGCGGCTGGACCGAGACGGGGCCGACGATCAATCGGCGACTGAGCGACCATAGGTGATCGCCGGCAGCACCTCTTGGGGGTGCGGACGATCGGAACTCGGCATCACGAATACCTTCCGCATCCGACTCCTGTGTGCGATCGGGGCATTCGGCGTTCATCACGTATCCGAGTTCGGCCACGTCGGCTTCGAACATCTCCTGCGATTCAGGTGTCTCCACCGGCGAACTGAGGAAGAACACGGTTGTTGTCAGACAACTTGGGCAGCCTTTCGAGCGATGACGAAATGATGGTCGCTTCTAAACCGGTAGGCACCACGGGCATCGCGGCAATGATCGATGGCTTCCAACACCGCCTCCTTGACGACCGGGGAGTCATTCGCTTGCAGTGCCGGAACGGCCGGGCCGACGCTTGACAGGGCCCGCCAGGCAATGTCCCGATCGGCCCACTCGATGACCGAGACTCGCGTTCCGCGCTCGAGCGGCTCGAATCCACTGTCGCCGAGCATCTGCTCCGCGGCACCCGGGGCGGCGATGTTGTTCAGCTTCTTCATGCTGGTGAAGTGCTCCTGGGGTGAGAGCCGGGCGAAGGCCTTGAAGGCCGCTCTCATGTCGTTCGGGGTGCCTGTTCCCCAGAAACTGATGGCGATCAGCCCACCCGGACGGAGCACACGGTTGGCCTCAACCAGCGCAGCCTCACATCCACCCCAGATCCCGTTGATCGACATCACGGCGTCGAAGCTCTCCTCGACCCATGGCAGCTCGAACATCGATCCGAGCCGAATGTCGGAGTCAGGGTTGCGGTCCTGGGCGATCTCGATCAGGGAGGCAGCAGCGTCGATGCCGGCGGTGGTGGCCCCCATTGCCCCCGCGTGGCGCAGGGCCAGTCCGGAGCCGCACGCCATGTCGAGTACCCGAACCCCATCGGCGATGCCGAGCCGCTGGAACATGGCGATCATCACGTCAAGCGCGTAGTGCTCGTACAGGCACGACCAATCAGTGGCCGAGTGACCCCACGCATCCCCGGCTTCTCGCCAGTCGTGACCTTTCTCGGTCGGCGTTTCGGTGTCAGCGTGGTCACTCATGATCGGATGCTCCCCCGCCCCTGCCAACCAGTCATGAAGATCACCTGAAGATTCGTTGATTTCGATATTCAGGGATTCAGCAGCTTTCCTTCAGGACCTACTCACCCTCTGAGGAGGAAGGTGGTTGACGTCGCCGACTTCCCGGCGGCAGGACACAAAGCCCGATCAGGGCACGAACAGGAGGACTCGAATGACAACCACCGATATCTCCCCGGTCGACAACGGGGTCAACGTGGAGGCATTGTTGGGCGCCCGCCAGCATCTCACCGATGCCCCGGAGGCCGCCCAGTTCAAGTGGCGGGCCAGTTGCGAGTGGATCAACGGCACCCATAATCGCAGCTCGATCAGCGGGTTCGCCGGTCTCGGCGAGGAGCACACCCACCGCCAGACCTACACGATCGACTCCGACCATCCCGAGATCTTCGCCTCGGAGGACAATGGGCCGACGCCACCCGAGATGGTGCTCGCGGCTCTGGCATCCTGCCTGACCGGCGGCATCGCCACCGTGGCCACCCACCGCGGGGTGAAGCTCAACTCGGTCACTGCGACCCTGGAAGCCGGCATGGACCTGCAGGGCATCCTCGGGATCGACAGCGACGTTCGCAACGGCTTCGACGGAATCAAGGTGACCTACGACATCGACGCCGACGCCTCCAAGGCCGACATCGAGGCCATCGTCGCCCAATCCCAGAAGCGGTCAGCCGTATTCGATGTGGTGGCCAACCCCACGACCATCCAGGTCGAGGTCGTCTGAAGGCCATGATGCGCACGCCAGTCGTGGTCATTGGGGCCGGCCAGGCCGGCTTGGCCATGAGTCGACACCTCACCGCTCGGGCGATCGACCACGTCGTGCTCGAGCGGGGGGAGGTGGCCAACTCATGGCGTACGGAACGCTGGGACTCGCTTCGCCTCCTCACCCCCAACTGGATGAGTCGACTACCCGGTCATCACTACAGCGGGCCCGACCCCGATGGCTTCATGACCAAGGACGAGACGGTCGGTTTCATAGAAGGATTCGGCCGTAGCTTCGATGCCCCCGTTCGATCCCATGTAAGGGTCGAACGGGTCAGCGCCCGCAGCCCGGGGTTCGACGTGGTGACCGACCGCGGCACTTGGTCGTGTGACGTGGTCGTCGCCGCGACCGGAGCATCCAGCGAGCCCAAGCTCCCTCCGGTGGCGGCGGAGATTCCGTCACGGGTTCGTCAGCTCACAGCGCTGCGATACAAGAATCCGGGCCAGATCGGCCAAGGTGAGGTCCTGGTGGTTGGCGCGTCAGCATCCGGTACCCAGATCGCCGATGAGCTCCGACGCAACGGCCGAAGCGTGACCATCGCCGTCGGTGACCACGTGCGGTTGCCCCGTATGTACCGGGGGCGAGACATCTACTGGTGGCTCGACACCGTCGGGCGGCTGGACGAGCGCTACGACGAGATCGACGACCTCAATCGCGCCCGCCGCCTACCATCGCTTCAGCTCGTTGGCACCCCCGAACATCGCTCACTCGACCTCAACTCGCTGGCCGCATCGGGAGTCCGCACGGTCGGCAAGCTCATGAGAATCGCCGGGGCCAAGGCACAGTTCTCCGGCGCCTTGGCCAACCTCGTTGCCAACGCCGACCTGAAACAGAACCGCCTGCTCAACCTGATCGACGAGTTCGTGCTCGAACGCGGCCTGGGTGCCGGTATTTCCGAGCCCACACGTCCCGCTCCGACGATCCTCGGGGAGATCCCCACCGAGATCGACATCGCAAGGTTTGAGACGATCATCTGGGCCACGGGGCACCGGCCATCGTTCTCATGGCTCGATCCTTCCCTTCTTGACCACCGGGGCCGAATCTCCCATGACGGTGGGGTCTGCGCCACCCCCGGTCTCTACCTGCTGGGGTTGCCGTTCCTGCGTAGGCGCAAGTCGAGCCTGATTGATGGGGCCGACGGGGACGCAGCCGACCTGGTGGGGCACCTGCACGCCCACCTTGACCAGCGATGCCGGGTCTAATCGTTGCCGGTCCGGCGATTTGCTGATTCAGGGAGTCGGCGGGCGTCCCAACAAGGCTTGCCGGGTCCGGTCGACGATTGTGGCCACCGGCAGCGACGCACCGGAGGCCCACAACTCCTGACTCCGCGATTCTCCGAATGAGTCTCTGATCCTGTCGCGGGTCTCGAATGTCAGATCCCTCAGCTTCGTCATGACCGGTGGCCCGCCCATGATGGTGTGGGCCTCAATCGCTCCGAGAACATGGGCTGCAAGTTCATGCTGACCGATCATGTCGAGAGCGATCACACATCGTGACAGCGTGTGCCACTGCTGGGCCCACTCGCCGGCCCGATACCAGGTGTCGACCACTTCAGCGAGGCCCGCGCACCCCTCGGCGAGCTCTCCCCGGTAGACCAGAAGACTGCTGGTCTCGGCGCGAGCGAACGCGCTCAACCATCTGTTGCCGGCAGAGCGGGCCAGCCGATCGGCAGTTACGAAGGCATCGAGGGCCGTGTCGTCGTCGGCCTGACCGGCGAATCCCTCGGCCATCGATGCGGACGCCAGATCGGTGGGGCTGCCCGACCGACGGGCTGCCTCACGCGCAACCGCCATCATCTGTCTCGCCCCGTCATAGTTGCCGATCGAACTCGATCCTATGGATGCCATGTAGTAGGCGTGGGCGAGTCGCGAGTCGCTGCCCGATTCCTCGGCCAGCCTGTTCAGCCTCACGCCCTCCGTCAATCCGCCTGCGAGATCGCCTCTCGTATAGAGCACATTGGCCATCACCCGCTCAACGAGACCCGAGGGAACGACTCTCGAGCGGGTCTCGGTTCTTCGAGCCGATTCCGCGAGCGCGAGAGCCAGATCGAACTCTCCCCGCACCCACGCGCCGTATGCCCTCACACCGGTGATCACCGGGTGGAGCGGATGGCTTTCGTCGGCAACACCAGCAACTGAATCGGCCCATGAGAACACTTCGTATCTCAGCGTTCTCATGGCGTATTCCCGAATCGCACCGATGATTCCGAACGCAATGTCGTAGTCCTCGATGTGGAGGGCGAATCGCTGCGCAGCGCGTAGGTCGGAGAACGAGCCATCCGCACGCAGTACGGCATCGCGTTCGTGGGGCGTGCCCAGGTCAAGTTCGACCGACCGGGCAAGCGACGCGAACTGTCCGGCATGGGAAGTGAACAGTTCGACGCTCTCCTGATCGCCGAGGCGATTGCGACCGTACTCTCGCAGCGTCTCCAGCATTTCGTAGCGCGTGCCTCCATGAGCCGGCCTGCGAACAGCGAGCATCGATCGACGCGTCAACCTCGTGAGCAGATCAAGCACGTCGTCGCTGCTGCACAGGGTTTCGACGGCACCCAGATCGAATTGGCCGGCGAACACCGCTAGCGAGGCAAAGAGCCGTCGTTCATCGTCGTCGAGAAGGTCGTATGACCAACTGATCGCGTCGTGCAGCGTCCGATGTCGGGGATCGGCGCCACGTCGGACACCCTTCAGAAGCCGGAACCGTTCGTCGAGTCGCCGGGCGATCTCCGTGACATCGATGGCGCTGGCCAACGAGGCCGCCAGCTCGATAACCAGCGGTATCCCATCGAGCCGACTGCATATCTCGGCCACCGCTGACTCGCTCACGGCAGTGAGTTCGAACCTCGGGTCGGCAGCGCGGGCACGTTCCAGGAAGAGCGCTACAGCGGGTGAAGTAGGGAGTGGATCGACTGTCCACACGTGCTCTCCGGCCACTGCGAGTGGCTCGCGGCTCGTCGCCACTATCGAAACGGTTTGCACCTCACGCAGTATCCGACCGACGAGCAACGCCACCGGTTCGACCAGATGTTCGCAGTTGTCGAGCACCAGCAGCGCTCGCCGTGATCGGAGCATGTCGACGATCGCCTCATCGATGGAGGACTCCTGTCGGGTGTTGACGTCGAGCGACGTGGCGAGGGCATCCGGGGTGGCCTCCCGGTCGGCCACTGTCACCAGTTCAACCAGGAAGACCCCGTCGGGGTAGTTACCCGACACTCTGCGAGCGAGCTCCAAGCCAACTGAGGTCTTGCCGACTCCACCGGTGCCGACGATGGTGAGCAGCCGGTTCTCGGACTGGACCTCCACGAGCCGTTCGAGAAGATCATCCCTGCCGATCAACGGCTGCAGCGCGGCCGGCAGCACCGGGATCCCGGACGCGTCGCGTCCACGGTGACCGGCATCCGTGGTAGCAGACGCAGACTCGATCACGCGAACGTCGGGCACGAACTCGTAGCCCTTGCCGTGCACCGTGCGAATCACCCGCTGGCGGGTGCCATCGTCGCCCACCGCTTGACGAGCCGACTTGATGCGAGTGGTCAACGCCGACTCGCTCACGAACCGATCTCCCCAAACATGATCGAGTAGTTCTTCCTTGCGTACGACCCGGCCACGCCACTTGGCAAGGCAGCAGAGCAGATCGAACACCTGCGGCTCGACGGGCACCTCATCTCCTCCGCGGCGAAGCACGACCCGGGCGAGATCCAGCTCGCAGTCGTCGAATTGCAGAATCATGCTGCGGTAGCTGACCGTCGTCGCCGCATGCCTGAGACTATTCCGACCCCGAGGGCTGTGCATATTGTTGCCATTCGCGACGCCGTGTTAGCTTCAGCGAACTTCCAAGTGCGGAGAGGCCCCAGATCATGTCGACCGCCAGATACGCCTCATACCCGTCGCTCACCGACCGAACCGTGTTCGTCACCGGCGGGGCCGACGGGATCGGACGGGCGATCGTCAGCCAGTTCGCTTCACAGGGCAGCCGGGTGGCGTTCGTCGACATCCAAGCCGACAAGGCCAAGACCACCGTGGAGCAATGCGTGGCCGAGAATTCGCGCCACATGCCGCTGTTCTACGAGGTCGACCTGCTCAACATCGATGCACTTCGCGACGCCGTCGCCGCAGCCCAACATGACATGGGCAGCATCGAGGTGTTGGTCAACAACGCTGCCAGCGACGACCGCCACGCCTGGCAGGACATGACCCCCGAATACTGGGACAACCGAATCAACACCAACCTCCGCCACTACTTCTTCGCCATCCAGGCCGCCGCACCGGGCATGATCGAAGCGGGGTCAGGGTCGATCATCAACATTGGCAGCAGCAGCTACATGATGCAGGAGGACTTCTTCCCGGGCTATGCCATCGCCAAGTCCGGGGTCGAGGGCATCACCCGCACCATGGCCCGCACGTTCGGTCCTCACAACGTGAGGGTCAACACGGTGCTACCCGGTTGGTGCGCCACCGAGAAGCAACTTTCGATGTGGTGGACGCCAGAGGGCGAGGCGCAGACCATTGAGGACCAAGCCCTCAAGCGTCGGATCTACCCCGACGAGTTCGCCCAAATGGTGCTGTGGCTCGCCGCCGACGACGGCGCCGCCTGCACCGCCCAGAGTTTCATGGTCGACGGCGGACGATACTGAGCCAGCACGTGGCAGGAATCGCCTTCGGTCAATCCCCGGGGTCGGGTCGGGAAAAGCCGGTAACCGCCCCGTAGGCCGAGGTGAACAGGTCGGTGACCGGAGTGCCGCGCACTTTCACGTTGAGGGGACCGAGGCGCTCGAGCACAAGATCCGGCGGGTCGGGCGGATCGACTTCGCCGAGCAGCATCACTCCGGTGGTTCCCGATGGCTCATGTCCACCATCGGTGACGATCGCTTCGGGACTCAATGGCCACCACGGTGCGACCTCGTCGACTGTCGGGTCGACGTCGGAATCCTTCAAATCTGTGTGGCCGGTGAGCGAGGCCAGCACCTGCTCTCGGGTGCGGCCGCGCCATTCGAGCAACAGCCAAGGGTCGGTGTCGAGACGATCGGCGAACACATAGAGCGTGGCGGCGATGTGTTTGCACGGGTTTGCCGAGTCAGGGCACGAGCACCATGCCGACAGGTCGGCCCAGCGACCCGGCAGAAGGCTCACCCCGGCGTCGGCAAACACCTCCACCAGCTCCGGGGGGACTTCGCCGGCAAGCAGCCGGGCTGCGAATCTGACACTCGACGTCAGCGCCGCATCGACCTCGGCCCATTGAGCATCGGTGACCGCCCTGGCCTCGACGGTAACTTCGTAGGGACGCGACCGCGACCCCTGCACCTTGGCGACAAGACTCCCTGGATCAACCTCAAAGTTCACGATCTGGCCGGATCGGGCGTAGCGGCGACCGCGTTGCATCCGGGCGCCGAGACCGTACTGGTCGAGCACATCCACGAATTTCCGGGACCACCAGCTCTCGGCCATTGCCCCTCGTTTACTCGACGTGGCGATGCCGTCGGTGACCGGAATCGGCTTCGACTCGGCATGGCTCGGCCAAGCGTCGTCCCATCCTCTTCGGGTTCGGGAGTTCATCGCAGGGTCACCAACTCCCGGAGATCATCGGTGGACAGCTCGGTGAGCCACTTCTCTCCCTTACCGAGGGTGCGGTCGGCCAGGTCGCGCTTGGAGGCGATCAGCTCGTCGATCTTCTCCTCGACGGTTCCGACGCTGATCGGTTTGTGGACGAACACGTTGCGGCTCTGTCCGATCCGGTAGGCCCGGTCGGTGGCCTGGTCCTCGACGGCCGGGTTCCACCAGCGGTCGAGATGGATGACGTGGGACGCAGCGGTGAGGTTGAGCCCGGTTCCGCCCGCCTTTACCGAGATGAGAAACAGCGGTGGGCCGGACGCCCCGTTGAATCTTTCGACCATGGCGTCGCGTCTTGGTCGGCGGACACCCCCGTGGAGCCACAGCACCTCGACCCCGAAGCGTTGCTCAAGATATGGCTGGAGGGCGCTACCCCATTCGCGAAACTGGGTGAAACACAGGGCCTTGTCGCCCGCCTCGAGCAGTTCGTCGATGAGCTCCTCAATCCGGTTGAGCTTGCCGGATCTGCCGGCGAGTGCCGATCCATCACCGAGGTAGTGGGCCGGATGGTTGCACACCTGCTTGAGACGCATCAGACCGGCCAGTACCAATCCGCGGCGTTGCATGCCGTCGGATTGGTCGGTCTTGGCCAGCATGTCGTCGACCACCGCTTGGTAGAGGCTGGTCTGTTCCTGGGTGAGCAGGCAATGATCGACCGTTTCGATCTTGTCGGGTAGATCGGCGATGATCGACTTGTCGCTCTTGAGCCGCCGGAGCAGGAACGGCCTCGTGAGACGGCCGAGCGTGGCGGTGGCGTCAGGGTCGTGGTCGCGTTCTATGGGTATCGCGAAGCGTTCACGGAACTCCTTGGCGCTACCGAGCAGACCCGGGTTGATGATGTGCATGATCGACCAGAGCTCGGACAGTGAGTTCTCAACGGGTGTGCCGGTGAGAGCGACGCGCCTTTCGGCTTTGAGCTTGGCGACGGCCTTGGTTTGTTTGGCGGTGGGGTTCTTCACGTTCTGGGCTTCGTCGAGAACCACTCGGCCCCACTCAACCGCGGCCAGTTCGACCCGGTCCCGGTCAATGAGCGAGTAGGTGGTGAGCACGACATCGTGCCCCGCGACCCGATCCCTGAACGGTTTGTCGTGCTGAAGGCGACCGGGGCCGTGATGCACCAGCACATTGAGCGATGGTGCGAACCGGGCCAGCTCGGCGCTCCAGTTGCCAAGCACCGACACCGGGCAGATCACCAGCGAGGGGGCCTCGACCGGGTCGTCGAGCAGCGACGCGATCACCTGAGCGGTCTTGCCGAGCCCCATGTCGTCGGCGAGACATCCGCCCAGCCCCAGCCGGCCGAGGAAACCGAGCCAGCCAACGCCGCGTTCTTGGTAGGGGCGCAGCTCACCATCGAACTTCGGTGGGGTCTTCGCCGGTGTGACCGTGGCGTGAACGGCGTCGTTGAGAAGATCGCCGAGCCAGCCGGTGGCCACCACGTCGGCGATCTCAACACCGTTCGGAGTCGGCGCGTCTCCAAGCCCGAGCGAACTCCTGAGGATCTCCCCGACGGTGGTCTCAGCGGTCCTACCGATCAGGCTGTCGAGTTCGATGAGTGTGGCCGGATCGACCTCGACCCATTGGCCCCGAAACCGCACGATGGTTTGTTTGGCCGCGGCCGCAGCCCGGAGCCGATCAAGGTCGCGGCGGGTGAGTTTCGAATCGCCAAGAGCTGCTTCCCATCGGAACTTGACCAACTCGTGCATGCCCAGCCCGGCCTTGACCGCTGCCCCGGACGACTTCGAACGGCTGTTGGCTTTCATGCGAAGCGTCAGCGGTTTGCGTCGGGTCCACCATGTGGGCAACAGCACGGCAATGCCCGCATTGGTCAGCGCCTCCAGGCGATCACGCAGCAGTTCCACCGCTGTCGCCGGCTCGATTTCCGCCCAGACCGGCTCGGCCTGATCGAGCAGACCACCCAACTCGGGGGCCAGCCGTTCGAGATGCGCGAGCGCCCGCAGCACGTCCTCCACGGACCGGCCGCCCAGAGCCGCGGTGCCGTCCCACAGCTTCGATATGGGGACGATCAGGCTCGACTCTTCGGTGTCCTGAACGAGCAGTTCCACAGCCCATGCGTCGGGATCGGCGACCCGGCCGTCGAGATCAAGTTTCTCGCCGGTATCGGGGGCGGCGATGCGCAGGCACAATCTCACGCGCCCGATGGCCGGCACCCCGGAACGGACCCATGCCGCAACCGTCGCTTCGAGTTCGCGAACCTTGTCAGGGTTCAGCGAATTCGGCATCCAAGGATCAGCACGACCCAGCGAATCCAGCCATGCGTCGGGCACCGACCGCCGACCGCCGCGCCGGGGGGTGAGGGTGGTACCACCCGCTGTAAGCCTGGCCCGAACCTCGGTATCGACGAGATCGGCCAGCTCGACGGGCGACGCACCCGCCAGCGCGGCCCGATCGGTAGCCGTCGGCATCGGCCACCACCACGACCGGGCCCGACCCTTGCCATCAACTTCAAGTCCGGGAACGAACCGCCCACCGTCGACCAAGACCCTGGCGAAAGCTGTTGCACACTCATCGGCTGCGGTCGTCTCGGTCCGGGGTGTCATCCCCCTGATCATGCCATGACGCGCCCGTTCGACCGACCACCGGACAGCAGGTCACTCAGTCCGGCTTGGTCCCGTCCAACAGTGCTGGTTAGGTTTCGGTGCACACGGCTGGGAGAGGTACATCAATTAGATTCACGAGATTTCGTCTTGGAGCGCTGATCTTGGCATTTCCGCTCGCCGTACCGGCACTTGCGGTGGCAGTGTCACCTTTCGTGGATGTCATACCGGGCACTTTCCATGAGGCCCCCATCAACTGGGCGGCCAGCAACGGCATCACCACCGGCAAGGACCCAACCCACTTCGCCCCCAACGGCCCCGTCACCCGCGGCGAATCAGTCACCTTCCTCAAACGCTACGACGACTTCATCGTGCAACCAGCCATAGCCGGGCTCGGAACCCGTACCGACGGCCTCGGCGCAACCGTCGGCAATCTCGCATGCGAAACCAGCCAGGTAGCCAGATGGGACGGTGCGAACTGGGTATGCAACACCGTTGGACTCACCACTCGAATTGGGACTGATGCCATCACCGCCGTCGACACCACCGGCGACGTCGGGAGATACACGTCGATCGCCATCGGCAACAACAACCTTCCTGTCGTCAGCTATCAGGACGTGTCCACCGGTTCCCTGATGGTGGCGCACCTCACCGAGACCGTGACCGGGATCGCGTTCAGCTGACCCTGCGACCCGCCGGTGGGCGACCGGCCCGGCGTAGATGCGATCGGTCCGACCGGCCCGATCGTCGCCCGCCGGTCCACGTGATTCACGAACCGATATGAGTTATTGTCCGGCCCTTCCATCTTGAGAGGACCTGTCTCATGCGGTTCACGAAGTTTCGGTTGGCCGCCGTTGTTGCCGTTTTCTCCGTCGCCTTGCCCGCGGTGGCGGTAGCTGTGTCACCGTTTGTCGATGTGACCCCCGGCAGGTTCTACGAGGCCGCCGTCGATTGGGCCGCCGGTAATGGCATCACCACCGGCAAGGATCCCACCCATTTCGCACCCAATGATCCCGTCACACGCGGCGAGTCGGTCACCTTTCTCAAGCGCTACGACGACTTCATTGTTCAGCCCGCCATAGCCGGCATGGGCCAAACCATCGGCTCCCTCACCTGCGACACCAGCCAGGTTGCCAGATGGGACGGCACCAACTGGGTCTGCAACACAATCGAGGTGACCACCAAGATCGGCGTCGACCCACCCGTCACCGCGGACGCCACAGGTGATATCACCGGCCAGTTCACGTCGATCGCCATCGGCGCCGACGGACTCGCCTTCATCAGCTACGCGAGCGTCAACCCAATCACTTTGAAGATGGCTCGTTGTACCAACGCCACGTGTACCATGAACGATGCCATCGAAATCGACGCCACAGGAAACGTTGGTACCTATTCGTCGCTGGCGATCGGAGCCAACGGTTTCCCCGTCATCAGCTACTACGACCACACCAATGCCAATCTAAAAGTAAGATGGTGTGGCAACTCGGCTTGCACCCTTGGCATCACGAATACGGTTGACGCCAACCCGGTTGCCGACGTCGGCAAATATTCGTCGATCGCCATTGGCACCGACGATCTCCCCATCGTCAGCTACCACGACGCCACCAACGGCAACCTGAAAGTCCTGCACTGCGCAAGCGGGACCTGCACCACCTGGACCAGCCTGACCGTCGACTCGACCGGGGTGGTCGGCCAGTATCCGTCGGTCGCGATTGGAACGGATGGCCTCCCCGTCATCAGCTACTACGACACCACCAACCGCGATTTGAAGGTGATGCATTGCACCGACACGGCTTGTACCACCCGTACCAGACTCGCCGTCGACACGACTGGCAACGTCGGCTCTCACACCTCGATCGCGATCGGCACCGACGGATTCCCCATCATCAGCTACTACGACACCACCAAGAGCGATTTGAAAGTGTTGCATTGCACCAACGCTGCATGCACCACCCACGACACCCCCATCGCCGTCGACACCGTCGGAAACGTCGGCAAATATTCGTCGATCGCCATTGGCACCGACGGACTCCCCATCATCAGCTACGAAGACTTCACCAACCGCGACTTGAAGGTGTTGCGTTGCGCCAACATTGACTGCACCACCAGCACCAGCCTCGCAGTCGACCCCACCGGAGACGTCGGCGGCTGGACCTCCATGGCGGTCGGCACCGACGGACTCCCCATCATCAGCTACTACGACTTCACCAACAGCAGTCTGAAGGTGGCTCACCTCACGTCGATTGTGACCGGGATCGCGTTCGGCTGAACCCGGGACTCACGGGTGGGTCGCAAGCGGTTGCCGCTGAAGCGTCAGATCGTCGGGTGTGTCTGCGACTCGGCGAGCGTGCCGTAAAACACTGCGGCGATCACCACCACACCGCCGATCCATGTGGCGAGCGGCGGTGCTTCTCTGAACGCCAGCCACGCCCACAGCGACGCCGCGATGGTTTCCACCGGTGTGAACAAGCTCACTTCGGCCGCCGGTAGATGCCTGGTGGCGGCGGCCACGAGCACTCGTCCGAGCGGGCCGCTGACGATGCCCATCACTGCCAGCATCGCGTAGGCGCGGGTCGGGTGCCCGAGAATGTCGGCCGGTATTGCTGCCGCCACGGCGATGAACGCTCCGGCCAGGCCGATCGCCGCGGTGCGGCTCATGTCGGGGAAGCGTCGCCAGAGGTTGAGGTTGGCAGCGAACGCGATGATCGCCACGAGAGCCAGCAGGTCGCCGCTGATGTGTCCGCCGCCGAGCGAGCCCGACACCACGATCATGATGCCGGCCATCGACAGGCCGATCGCCGTCCAGATGCGGGCCGATGATCGCTCCCGCATGACCACGGTGGCGATCAGCGCGGCAAGGACCGGGACGGCGGCCACGATCACGACGGCGTTGGAGACCGCTGTGCGCCCAATTGCCAGCACGAACGCCGTGGTGCTCACCATCTGAAAGAAGCCCGACGCGGCCAACGGCACTCCCCCGCGGCGCACGACCCGCACCGCCGATCGCCGGTAAGTCGCCGCCAGGGCCGAAGCCATGGTGAGGGAGCTGAACACGCCGTACCAGAAGGCCACGACCCAACCGTCGACTTCGGCGGCACGCACGATGTAGGAGTCGACGCTCACCAGAAGCATCCCGACGGACGCACTGGCGACACCAAGTTGGTGAGAGGTGAACCGCTTGGCCGTCACGCAGCGAACGTAGTCGCTGGACGAGGCGCGGCCGTCCGATGCTGGCAACAGGTCAGGTGTCGAGCAGGACTCGGTGGTCGTTGAACCACCTGCACCCAGGTGAGCATCAACAACGTCACCGCGCCCGGCACGCCCACGATTCCGAGGGTTGTTGACGCCTACGGATTCGGGGGTCCTTCGCCTTTCTTGTGGGCCGTTCCACACTCTTGTTGTCATCCGCAGTCTCGTGTGACGTTCGGCGATCGTCAAAGCGCGAAGGGGCATCGGATCATGAGGTTGACCAGACCGCGCTTCGGTGCCCTGATACTGGCGTTCTTGCTGGCAGTGCCGGCGATCGCGGTGGCATTGTCGCCGTTCGTGGACGTGATCCCTGGCAAGTTCCATGAAGCGCCGGTCAACTGGGCCGTCAGCAACGCCATGACCACCGGCAGGGACGCCACCCACTTCGCCCCCGAGGATCTCGCTGACCGACCACCCATGCTTCTTCTATTTCAATGCATGGATCTCCACGTCTTCTCCCTGTGTGATCATCAGGGAGGGCGCATCTCACGATGGCCGTGACCGGAGTCGACCCGGGCGCGGTGGCTGTACCGCGAGGATGGTTTGCGTGAACCAGCCGAGAAGCGTAAGAAGCGTCTCATCGGATCCCGCTCCGGGCACCTGGGTTATGGTCTCCGCTCATGTCAACAGTTCTCGTCACCGGCGCTTCGGGCTACATAGCCAAACACATCGTTCGGGAGTTGCTCGAACATGGCCACACCGTTCGGGCAAGCGTGAGGTCCGACAAGCGCCGCGCCGAGATCGAGGCTCTGTTCCCAGGTGCCGGCATCGAGTTCGTGAAGCTCGATCTGACCAGCGACGACGGCTGGGCCGATGCTCTCAAGGGCAGCGATATGTTGATGCACACCGCCTCTCCGTTCCCCGGCACGCAGCCGAAAGACCGCGAGGAGCTCGTGAGGCCGGCTGTCGACGGCACCCTCCGGGCGCTTTCCGCTGCACGCGACGCCGGCACCGAACGGGTGATTCTCACGTCAAGCGTCGCTGCGATGTACAAGGACCCGGCGCTGTCGCCAACCGACCCGATCGACGAGTCGAATTGGACCGACCCCGACAGCCCAAAAGCCTCACCCTACGACGCATCGAAGACTCTCGCTGAGCGGGCCGCCTGGGATTTCGTGAAGGCCAACCCGCAGATGAAGCTCACGGTGGTCAACCCGACCGCGGTACTGGGCCCGGCGATGGATATGAACTACGGCACGTCGCTCGAATACGCCGAACGGTTCATGGCGGGCAAAGACCCGGTGATCCCCAATGTCACGTTCGGCATCGTCGATGTTCGCGACGTGGCCAAGATTCATGTGGCCGCGATGGGGCGTGAGGCTTCAATCGGCGAGCGCTACGCGATGAGTGCAGGTTCGATGTCGATGCCGGAGATGGCCGAAGCACTGGCGAGGGAATTCCCCGATCACAAGATCACCACCCGCCGCGCCCCCGACTGGCTGATCCGTGTCATGGCGCGGTTCGTTCCGATGTTGAAAATGGTGGCCGACAGCTTGGGTCGGACCAACGAGGTCGACGGATCCAAGGCCACACGCGACTTCGATTTCACCTACACCACACCGATCGACTCCGTGTTGGCATCCGGCCATTTCCTAGCCGACAACGGCAAGTAGCCGCCGCCTTATGGCCCTGCTGGTGACTGCCACCGCGCGGGTATGGCATATTCGTGGCATAGTTATCGCATGGCAAGAGTACGGGTTAGCACCACAGTCGACTCCGATCTTCTCGCAGAGGCGAGGAGATTATGCGAGGGGCTCAACGACGCCGCGCTGATCGACGCCGCCCTCAACGCGCTCAAAGCCCGCCACCGCGGAGCTGAGATCGACTCCTCCTATGCCGCCTACGACACCCAGCCGATAACTCAAGCCGACGAATGGGGCGACCTCGCATCGTGCCGTGAAGCGCCAGCCGCCTCGTGAGTCCGCTGCCGAAACGTGGCGAGGTCTGGTGGTGTGAGCTCCCTGAGATTGCCCGCCGGCCGGTTGTGATTCTGAGCCGCGACGTCGCCATACCACGGCTTGGAAGAGCACTCGTGGCGCCGTGCACCACCACGATCCGTGGCCTCGTGAGCGAAGTGATCCTGGAGGCCGGTGAGGATCCGATTCCTCGCTCATCCGCCGTCAACCTCGATTCGGTGGAGAGCGTGTCTGTCGGGTCACTTGTTCAACGCCTCGGCTGTCTGAGCGACTCCCGGATGAACCAAGTCTGCTCGGCACTTGCGGTCGCAGTCGATTGCCCCGCCCCCTGCTGAACGTCCGCCATGTCTTCAGCCCAAGGGCCTTCATGCCGCGAATCGTCGATGAACGTGTGGCGGGTCTCGACTCCGACAGAAAGCCGGCATCATGCACGCCGTCACGCTCCCGCCGGCGGAACCGCAGGCCGAAACTGGAGCCGTCACCCCCTTGAACTCGCCCTCCCTGATCCGGGGATCAGACGGTAGTGCGGCCACCAACGGCATCACCACCGCAAGGACTCCACCCACTTCGCCCCCGAACGACCCGGTCACCTGGGGTGAGTCGGCCACCTTCCTGAAGCGATACGACGACAACATCGTGTAGCCCGCGATCACCGGCCTCGGTCGAACCGTTGGCGGACTCGCATGCAATACCAGTGATATGGCCAGATGGGATGGCACAAACCGGGTGTGCAACACCGTTTCGCTCACCACCAAGGTCGGAGTCGACGCCACCACCGCCTTCAGGCAGGCATTTGGAAGGGGAAGGGCTCGACCGGGCATGGCTCAGGCCCATAGGCGGTGATGCCGAACCTCGCGACCGTGGCGAGAATGGCGTCGACTACATCAGAATCCAAGCCGTGGCGTCGCCTGACAACACCACCGGCGGCGGTGCGGCTCACCTTCCCCCAGTCGACCCCGCGCCTCGCCTCGTGGCCCCAAGTGCCAAGGACCGGCAGGAGCGTGGCCTCGGCGTCGGTCAGCACGTCTTCGTAGTGGACCACCATCCAGCGCCCACGTTTCGAGGGGTCCGTGGCCGCGATCTGCTCCGCGCACCAGGCGGATGCCAGGAACTCCTCCGGGCGGCGAGCGGCCGCAACGGCATCACCGTGTTCGGGCCAGAGCCGCAGGAAACCCGACAGGTCGATCGATTCGGGATGGCGCCAACTTCCCTCGGCCAGTTGCGACGCCACGGTCGCCACTGGGTGCCGCACCACGACAAGCGGGTCGAGGCAGGCCGTGCTGAGGTCGAGTGCACCGAGCAATCCGTTGGCCCTGACCGACTTCACCAGCGTTGACCGCGCCGTAACGGCGACTCGGAAAGGTTGATCTTCCGCCATCCACCAATTGACGGCCCGCCCGCCCAACACGGCGTCGAGCCACTCGGCTCTGCTCCCGGTCAGGTTGTCGGCTGGCAGATAGTCGCCCCAACCGAATCCGTGCTGCCCCGCGGCGGTGGCTTTCGGGTGGAGAGGCTCGAAGATCATCAGCGATCCCGTGGCATCGGCGAGACGCGACCCGA
>JAJRXJ010000071.1 GCA_024276355.1 Actinomycetes bacterium
CGGCCGATCTCGACGTGACGGTGGTGGGCGTGCCTTTCGACATCGGCACATCGAACCGTCCCGGCGCCAGATACGGACCCCGCGAGATTCGTGCCGAGTCGGTTCTGATTCGTCCCTACAACATGGCCACCCGAGCGGCCCCGTTCGACAGTCTCCGCATCGATGATTGCGGCGACGTACCCATCAATACTTTCAACATCACCGACTCGGTCGCTCGCGTGGAGACCCACTTCGACTCGCTGCTCGCCGACGGGGTGATCACCGCGACCATGGGAGGCGATCACACTGTTGCATTGCCGATCCTGCGGGCCATGGCCAAGAAGTACGGCCCGGTGGGGCTGGTGCATGTCGATGCCCACACCGACATCAACGACACGATGTTCGGCGAGCGGATTGCCCACGGGACACCGTTTCGGCGCGCTGTCGAGGAGGGGTTGCTCGACTGCGATCGGGTGGTGCAGATCGGTGTGCGAGGCACCGGCTACGCGGCCGACGATTTCGACTGGTCGCGTGATCAGGGCTTCCGGGTGGTGCAGGCCGAGGAGTGCTGGCATCGTTCGCTCGACCCACTGATGTCCGAGGTACGCGAACAGGTCGGCGCCGGGCCCGTCTATCTCAGCTTCGACATCGATGGCCTCGACCCGGCCTTCGCTCCCGGTACCGGCACCCCGGAGATAGGTGGTCTCACGGTGATTCAGGCGTTGGAGATAATCCGCGGATGCCGAGGCCTTGATCTGGTCGGGGTCGATCTGGTGGAGGTGGCGCCGGTCTACGACACTTCGGGAAACACCGCCCTGCTGGCGGCGAATCTGCTGTTTGAGATGTTGTGTGTGATGCCCGGGGTGAGTCGCCGCGGCTAGGGCATGTGGTCAGCCCGCGGTTTCGGCCCGGAGTACCGCTGGGAAAACGATGTTGTTCTCGCGGTGGACATGCATGTGGGTGTCGGATTCGAGCTCGGCAAGCCCCTCGTAGAGCGCCCGGTAGCTGGCGCAGGCATCGTCGGGAAGGGAGTATGCGGAGCTGACGGAGCGGATCTGTTCCAGAAGTTCGCCGACCCGATCGTGTTCCATCATCATCATGGAGATCGGGTTGCGGAGCGTGCCGCAATGAAATTCGACTGGACCGTCGGCGGAGTCGAGTTGGCGGACCATCGGGAACAGGACCCGTTCCTCCTTCATCATGTGGGGCTCGAGGTCGGCTCTTATCGCCTTTGTGAGCTGGTCGACCTCGATCAACTCCGGATGGTTCTCGCCGTGCACACCGGCCACCTTGGTGGATAGTTCGGTGAGGCGGGGGAGTGCTTCCCTGAGAAAGGCGTGGTGGGTGACCTCAAGGCGATCGACCATCTCGGTGAGGCTCAAACCGGTCCAATCATCGGGGGTGTTTGCTGCCTCCTCCGGGATGGCCTTCAGGATCTCGATGGTGGTGTGGGGGTCGAGACCGACCTCGGTGGCCGCCTCGGAGATGCTGCGTTGCCCGCCGCAGCAGTAGTCGAGCCCCAGTCTTTCCATGGTGCTTGCCAGGACGGGCCTTTCGACGATGATGTCGGCCAGTTTGGTTTCGGGGGTGATGGTGGTCATTTCGTGCCTTTCGGCTTGGTGGAGTGTGGGCCCTCTGTTGGCGAGGGAATGTTCGACATTGGTGTGGAAGCGAGTTTGCTGACGAGTTGTGACCGGGCGTTTGACCATGCCTCGTGGAGAGTGCACGGGCCCGATTCGCCGCAGGGCCGATTCTGGAGCACGCACTGACCGTTGTCGGTCGGGCCCTCGACGGCTTCGATCACATCGAGTACGGAGATGCTCTTGAGATCTGCAGCCAGTGAGTAGCCGCCGGACGGACCGGGATCGGAGCGGACCCAACCCGCCTTCACGAGAGGTGTCATCACCTGTGAGAGGTATCCGGCCGTGCTGTCGAGATCCGCGGCCAACGCGGAGCCCTTTCGGCGTGTGTCGGAGGTCGACAACAACACCAACGCGCGGGCCGCAAGGTCGGAACTGCGGGTTACCTCAAGTCGCATAGTAGATAACTATATGATCAAGCTCTGCTATTGCCACCTGACAGTGAGAGGAAGTGTGAGCGTCTCGCCGGGCCCCAACACCGGGCAGCCTGGGCGGTTGAACGCGTCGGGGGTTGCAGTCTGCGGTTCGACGCAGATCGCGTGTGGGGTCTGGTTGTAGACGACCCAGATGTCGGTGGGAGATTCGAGAACGACCTGGCGTGTGTCGCCCCACCGAATCCGCGGTGGGGACGACACCCCGACGAAGCAATCATCCCATGGACCCGGCGGTACCGGGTCGAGGGCACCGGTCGGTATCCCCTCTGAATCACGGGTGAGGATCCGGTCGGGGTGAAACTCGAGCCTGGCGTCAGAGTTGCCGATCGACTTGGTGAACACCGGATGCCATCCGATGACCGCCGGCATCGCCCGTTCGCCGGCGGTGACCGACAATGTCACCGTCAGTCGGTCGGGCCGCAGATCGGTATCGACGTGGGCGACTCCACCGAAAGGCCAGGGATCGGTGAGATGAAGTTCGAAGCGGCCGTGGTCGTCGACCGTCCAAGTGCGATCGAGCCCAACTCCATGGAGTGCATGTGCTCCCAGATTGGCGGGAAGTTGGTGTTGCGACCCGTCAAAGGAGAAAACGCCACCGGCGATCCGACCGGCCCATGGAACCATCGGGTAGCAGCCCCACAGCAGGGCCTCGTCGCCCTCCTGAATCAGCAGTTCGACACCATCGACGCGAAGCGACCGCAATCGCGCCCCGAGATGGTCGATGGTCACTGTTGCCGACCCGGCCGACATGGAAAGTGACGGTTGTTCGCCATCAAGCCCGTTCTGAGTCGATGTTTGTCCCATCGCGTTGGTCTACCGGAATACGTGTCAAACCGCCCGCTCACATGTTCTGGCGGAGGCGACACGAATTGAACATTCTTGCCGCGACGTCCGTCAGCTCCAGATTGGATGATGTACCGGCGTTTTGTCAGACACAGTCATACGGGAAGTTGCCATGGAGTTGATTGCGGTTAGACGAGTTGATCCCCGTACAGCTCATGGAGAGTCGTGTACACGCCCTGATCCCAAGAGAACTCAACGGTATTGCCGTCAGGATCACGCAGCATGCATATGTAGCCTATGGGGGCAGGCATTTGTGTGGGTGGCATCACCACACAATCGGATTCGGCGCCTCTGGCCGCGATGTCATCGACGTCAGATCTGTCAGGGAGCTCGATCCCGAGGTGCGCGAAAGGTGCAAGCACGGCACGGGGAGCGTCGGCAAACGGGTCAGTGTGGTCGAAGAACTGGGCCACGACGAGAATGAATGGGTTGTTGGTGGCTCCTGGCATGCCAAGCCACGCGCCGTAGCCCTGATCATCTTCGCGCTGGTCGATGAGTTCAAGTGGGGTGAAGTTCGTGTACCAGTTGATCGTGGCGGAAATGTCAGCCACCCGGAGGGCCACGTGGGTCCACCTGGCTTGCTTTGGTCTGAGTTCGTGGACTGTTTCGGTCATCATCTCTCCAATGTCAGGATGTCGCCGGTGCGAGGTCGTCGTTCAGACGAACCTAACATCGGTCAGTTGGTAAGACCACCACTCCTACTCGGTTAGATTTGGCCTAGTTTGGCTTGAGCCGACAATCGCACAATCCGGCCTTGGCCTCGGCCTGGCCAAAGGAGTGACACCGAATGGCCGACGACCACCCGTTCGAACCAATCCTTAGGGAAACGGTGAGTTCTCAAATCCGCACTCAACTACACCAACGCATCATGGTCGGTGAGCTGGCTCCTGGTGCGCCGATGCCATCAGAGCGAGATCTGAGCGAACAGTTCAAGGTTGCGCGGACGTCGGTTCGCGAGGCCATGCAGGGGCTGTTGTCACTGGGGCTCATCGAACGGCGTGGGAATCGATCGTACGTCGCCGAACACCTACCAGACATCAGCGTTGACCCGAGCGACCATCGAAAGAACTTCGTCATCGAGTTGTTCGAGACCCGAAGCGTGCTTGAGGTTCCAATTTTCCAATTGGCCACCCAGCGTGCGAACGACTCGGAGCGATCCCATGTGGTGGCGCTGGCAGCAGCTTTCACGGACGATATCGATATCGGCATGTTCCGGAGGCTTGACCGGGAGTTTCACACCACGATTGCTGCCAGTTGCGGCAACCCCTTGTTGATAGAGCTGTACGGCAAGGTCCTTGACCAACTATTCCGGTCCCGGGAGTTCGACGGCCTCTTGAGTGACGAGCAGAATAGATCAGGTGTCAGGAGACTCATCGATCGGGCATCGGTTGCTCACCGAGCTATCGCAGACGCCTACGCGGCCCGCGACCCTGTTGCCATGAAGGAGGCAACAGAAGCTCATCTCGTGTCGGTTGAGGGATCGATGGTGGCTGATCTGGCGTGAATCGCTTTGACGGTCCCGGTCAAGTCTCGATTCCGAATGAGGCAAGGGCGAGTCGGGCCGTGGAGTTGACCTGTATCAGGAAGGCGGCGCTGTCCCAGTAGTCGGTTCGGTGTTGGATCAGGCCATCGTTTACCACCAAGCGCTGAACACCTCTCACGGCAATGAGCTGCTTGCCCTGCCATCTAGCGGTCATACGGTAGAAAGCGGCTATTCGCTCACCATCAACCATGAGGTCCTCTATCTCATAGTCCAGATCCACCATGTCGGCGAGGAATCCCGGCAATCGTTGCAGGTAGGTCTCTTTCGACACGCACCCCGATCCGAGTGCGGCGGTGTGTTCGTTGACGAAGTTGTCACTTACGTAGTCGGCGATTTTCGTGGGATCCCCTGTCTTGAATGCTCCTAGGTACGCGCGCGCGGTCTCTTCTGGGGTCATGGCGAGCCTTCCGGTCTTTCCGGGGTTGAAGTATCAGTTTCGCTCCCGGTGTCGGGCCAGTGTAGATTCTGTCTGTGGTCAGTCGGTCTGACCATTTGTAGATCCGGGGGGATGCAATGACCACACTTGTCGACAGCAAGGCGCTGCGCACCGGTTGGTATGTCGTGGCCGAGTCAGCCGACTTGAAGGATGAGCCGATGGCGGTCCGACTGCTGGGTGAGGACCTGGTGCTGTGGCGCGATGGTGATGACTCGGTGGTGGTCGCTCCTGATCGATGCCCTCATCGCGAGGCCCCACTCTCCGTCGGCACCCTTGCCGATGGCCGGTTGACCTGCATCTATCACGGCTGGGCCTTCGGCACCGATGGGCGTTGCGTCGGGGTGCCGTCATCCGGGCCTGATGCCGCGATCCCGCCGGCGGCACATCTGCCCTGTATGCGGGTCGAGGAGCGATTCGGCCTGGTGTGGGTGTGTCCGGGTGAGCCTGCGGCCTCGGTGCCAGAGGTCCATCAAGACGACGACCCGGCCTTTCGGAGGATCAACACCGGTGTCGAGGTCTGGAACGTTTCGGCGTTACGCATGGTCGACAACTTTCTCGATATCAGCCACTTCCCGTGGGTGCACGTGGGCACATTTGGGGGAGGTCAGGACACCACTGTCCCCAAGATCGAGGTGGGACGGCTTGATGATGACTTCCACGGTTATCGCTACGAGGTCGATGCGACCAATCCAATAGAGGCGATCGCCACCACCGGTACCGACGCCCCCGAGGTACATCGCTGGATGAGCACCGGATTCAACCTGCCGTTCACCATTCGCAGCATGGTTCGCTACGAGGACGGTCTCGAACACATCATCTTGTTGTGCAGCACACCGGTCGATGACACGACATCGCTGTTCACCTTTGTCGTCTGGCGCAACGACGATCACAGCGTCGATGCCGAGACCGTCATCGCCTTCGACCGGGCGATCGGCGCCGAGGACAAGGTGATGCTCGAGCAGGTTCCGGGCGTCCTTCCCCTCGGCCGCACGGACCTGGTGAACGTACAGTCGGACCGACCATCGGTCGAGTGGCGGCGCCAACTGACCGAATTCATGGGAGTTGACGGAGATTGAGGCTCTGCTATGGTCTGACCATCAGTCCACCCTTTTCAGGAGGCACGCGATGAGCATCAGCCGGATGAACCACGCGGTGCTCTATGTCCGCGACGCCGCGCGTCATCAGAGGTTCTACGAGGACGTGCTCGGATTCGTCACAGTGATCGATGGACCGGGACCCTATGTTTTCATGCGGGGTCCGACTTCGCCCAATCACCACGACATCGCCTTCTTCACAATTGGGGACCATGCCAAGCAATCGGAAGCCGGAGCACGAACTGTGGGCCTCTATCACATCGCGTGGGAGGTCGACACCCTCGGCCAACTGATGGAAATGAAGGATCGCCTGAGCGAAGCAGGGGTCTTGGCCGGAATGTCGGACCACGGTGCCAACAAGAGTCTCTACGCCAAGGATCCCGACGGAATCGAATTCGAGGTCATGTGGCTGACACCAGCCGACACGTGGGGAGAAGAGGCGAGCGAGGCCATCATCCGGCCCCTCGACTTGGTGGCGGAACAGAAGCGTTTCGGATACCTCACGGAATCTCGATCGTGAATCCGTCGGAACAATACTGTCACTTCTTCGATGAAGACGAGTTTCTCGAAACCGAGCGTCCGGGCTTCCGCCGTCGGGTGATTTCCGGCGATCGCCTCCAACTCTGCTTCTGGCGTATCAAGGGCGGAGCCGAGGGCTCCTATCTGCACAAGCACAACGATCATGAGCAACTCGGCATCGTGACCCGCGGCCGACTTGAGTTCCAGATCGGATCCGACAATCCCGAGGAACGTGTGGTCATCGGACCAAATCAGGTCTACTTCGCACCGCCTGGCACTTGGCACGGCGACAGCGTGTTCGTGGGTGACGACGAATTCGACGAATGCTGGATCATCGATGTGTTCAGCCCACCGCGCGACGATCTGAGGACCGAATCGTGACCGACTGGAGACTCGCCGTCGACATCGGAGGTACGTTCACCGACATCGTCCTGCTCGACGCCGACTCAGGCCGGGTTGAGGTCGGCAAGACCCTCACCACACCGAGTGCACCCCTTGACGGTGTACGCGCCGGGGTCACCGACCTGTTGGTCAGGGCCGGGGTGAAGCCGAGCGACATCACCGCCCCGATCGTCCATGCGACCACTCTCATCACGAACGCTCTTATTGAGGCCAAGACCGGCCGGGCAGCACTGGTCACCACCAAGGGGTTTGGCGACACGCTGCTCATCCGTGACGAGCACCGCTACGACATGTACGACCTCCAGATCGAGTTTCCGGCGCCACCGATAGCGCGAGATCTAACGTTTGAGTTGGACGAGAGGACCGCAGCCGACGGAAGCGTGCTCCTCGACCCGGTCGTTACCGACCTTGACGAGCTGGCCGATAGGCTGGAGGCCGCTGACGTGGAGGCCGTGGCCGTCTGCCTGCTCAACTCTTACGTGAGCCCGGCCAACGAACGCAAGGTCGCCGATCATCTCCGCGATCGGCTCGGTGTGCCCGTGTGCATCTCGGCTGATATCTCTCCCCAGATTCGTGAGTATCCCAGGATGGTCACCACTGCCTGCAACGCCGCCACTATGCCGGTGATCGGGCCGTATCTTGAGGAGCTCCAGAAAT
Organism: Actinomycetes bacterium; assembly: GCA_024276355.1. Taxonomy (GTDB): domain Bacteria; phylum Actinomycetota; class Acidimicrobiia; order Acidimicrobiales; family Aldehydirespiratoraceae; genus SZUA-87. The sequence goes on from JAJRXJ010000071.1 coordinate 7,548, forward strand.
GGCTTTCTGCCGGGGGATTCGGTGGGTCGGTACTGATGATGCTGTCGAACGGCGGCGTGGTGTCGGCCGACGACGCCGCGAGCGGCCCGATCCGCCTGGTCGAATCGGGGCCGGCAGCTGGGGCACTCGCTGGAAGCTGGTTCGCGAAGCGACTCGGCGAGAAGCGGCTGCTGTGCTTCGACATGGGCGGAACCACAGCGAAGGCGTGCTTGATCAATGACGGCGAACCAGATCTAACCAACACGTTCGAGGTGGCCCGCGCCTACCGGTTCAAGAAGGGATCAGGATTCCCTGTATCGGTACCGTCGGTCGACTTGGTGGAGATCGGAGCTGGCGGGGGAAGCCTTGCACGGGTAGACCAGTTCGGGCTCCTGAAGGTCGGACCGGATTCGGCCGGGGCTGAGCCAGGACCGGCCAGCTACGGCCGAGGGGGCACCACCCCGACGGTGACCGACGCCGATGTGCTGCTTGGTCTGCTCGATCCGGCGACCTTTCTCGGAGGCGACATGCCACTCGACGACTCAGCGGCTCGATCCGCCACTGAGACAGTGGCCAATGCTCTGGGGTTGTCGGTGATCGATACCGCGGCCGGAATTCATGAGGTTGTGAACCAGAACATGGCGGCCGCAGCCCGCATGCATGGCGTCGAGATGGGCGTTGACCTGAGGGGCGTGCCGGTCATCGCCTTCGGAGGGGCCGGTCCGGTCCATGCCTGCGGGGTGGCCGAATTGCTGGAGTCCAGTCGCGTCGTGTTCCCGGTCAATGCCAGTGTGTTGTCGGCGTTCGGCACGCTCGTGTCGCCGGTGCGCATCGACCTGGCCCGATCATTGCCGAGGATTCTCGACCAGGTCGACTTGGCGGAACGAGACGCCCTTCTCGACGAATTACGCGAAGAGGGACGGCGAGTTCTGCTGGCTGCCGGGGTGCCGGCCGACGAGGTCGTGTTCCGCTACGGAATCGATGCCCGTTACGCCGGACAGGGCAACGAGATCACGATCTGGGTGGGTGAAGGATCCTCTTGGCCATCGGACCCCAGGCACGTCAGAGATGCTTTCGAAGCTGAATACCGACGCATCTACGGCATGACCATCCCCGGTATCCCGGTCGAGGTCGTCACTTGGCGGATCTCGGCTCTGGCCACTACTACCTTGGCTGGACCGACCGATTCGGCGATGGCCGCCTCGGGAATGGCTCAACCCGATCGCCACCGGTCGATGGTGTTCGACCGCGGTCGCGATCCGGTCGACACCCCCGTCTACCTGCGCAGTCGGCTTGGGGTCGGCGCCTCGTTCAGTGGCCCGGCCGTGGTGGAGGAAAGAGAGACGACTTCAGTGATCCGACCCGGATGGACGGTTGAGGTTGTCGCCGACGGAAGCCTGATAGCGACGAGAGAGGCATCATGATGGCGACCCGCCACGCCAACCTGACAAAGTTCGATCCAGTCGAGCTAGAGATCCTCTGGCAGTCACTCATCGCCACCGTCAACGAGCAGGCCCGAGCGTTGCAGAGGGCGGCGTTCTCGCCGATCGTGCGCGAGGCAGGCGATCTGGCCAACGCGTTGTTCGATCGTCGAGGGCGGATGGTGGCTCAGGCCGTCACCGGAACACCAGGTCACATCAATTCTCTCGCCGTGGGTGCCTCGAACATGCTTGAGGAGTATCCGGTCGAGTCGCTAAGACCCGGCGATGTCCTTGTTACCAACGACCCGTACAAGACCGCCGGACAGTTGCTCGACGTCACCGTTCTGGTTCCGGCTTGGCGCAACGGAGAGGTCATCGCCCTGTTCGGTTCCACCATTCACCACACCGATGTCGGAGGCTACGGGATCGGTGCCGGCGGACGCGACGTGTTCGAGGAGGGTCTTTGGATCCCGATCTGCAAGCTGATGAAGGAAGGCGAACGCAACGAAGACGTCTGGAAGTTCATCCTGTCGAATGTGCGCCAACCCGACCACATGGCGGGCGATCTTCATGCCCAGATGGCATCGGGCGACGTCGGGGCCCAACGGTTGTCAACGCTGTGCGACACCCACGGCCTCGATGACATCGAAGACCTCGCCGACGAGATCATCGATCGGTCCGAGGCCGCCACTCGAGAGAGCATCCGTGAGCTCCCGGCCGGAACCTACGACGCCAGCGCGGTGCTCGATCTCGCCGATGGGAGCCGCATCGACATTGTTTGCTCGATCACCGTCGACGCCGAGGCAGGCGAGATCGTTGTCGACTATGCCGGCACCTCCGAAGCCAGCCCGTGGGGAATCAACGTCGTCAAGAACTACACCCACGCCTACACGACCTTCACTGTGAGGTCGGTACTCAACCCCGACATTCCCAACAATCACGGGAGTCTCGGACCGATCAAGGTGTTGGCTCCCGAGGGTTCAATAGTCAACGCGGTCACTCCCCAGCCTGGCACCGCCCGCCATGTCGTCGGAATGTTTCTCCCAAACGCGTTGCTCAAGGCGCTGGCCCAGATCAAGCCGGAAGAGTCGATGGCCGAAGGCTCGGGTGCGGTTTGGACCATGCAGGTCAACGGCAACCATCCCGACGGCAGTCCGTTCATAACCGCCATGTTCACCTATGCCGGCGGGGTCGGTGCGAGAGCCACCAAGGATGGGCTCAACGCCTGCTCCTACCCCACCGGCGTATCGGCTGTACCCATCGAAGTCGTGGAGGCCTCGGCGCCGGTGCGGTTCAGCGAGAAGTCGCTGCGATCCGGATCTGGGGGCCTTGGACGACAGCGGGGCGGTATGGGACAGACCGTGGAGTTCTCGGTCGACACCGACAAGCCGTGGCAACTCAACGCCGTCACCAGCCGGCTGGCAGTTCCGCCCGACGGAGTGTTCGGTGGTGAACCTGGGGCGGCTGGCTCATTCAAGGTCAACGGCGAAGCGGTCGAAACCCAGTCGCGTATCACGCTCCACGGTGGCGATGTGGTCAGGCTGGAGCTACCCGGCGGTGGCGGCTACGGAGAGCCGGAGTAGGCGTGGCCTCTTGGCATGATGCCCAGACCTTCGCCCGAGTCTGGGCCACGACCGTCGAGTCGCGTGCTGATGCCACTTTCCTGATTTTTGAGGGACCCGGTGGAGAAGTCGACCAATGGACCTACGCCGAGTTCGACGCCTGCGTCCACCGAGTGGCGAACCTTCTCGCATCCGCGGGCGTGACCCCGGGATCGTCAATCCACATGGCGCTCACCAACTCGCCGACGTTCGTGGCAGTCTGGATCGCCTCGATCCGGCTTGGGGCGTGGATCGTTCCCAGTGACCCCATGGCTCGTGTCCCTGAGCTCAAAGACCACATCGGGCGCACCGCGCCGGTGATCGGCTTCTGTTCCCGCGATCGGGCCTACACATATCGGAAAGCGGCACCGGCCGGAATGCCAGTGGTCGAAATCAACGAGGCCGACACCACCTTCCAACGTTTCTCTGACCAGAAAGGTGGTCATATGGCCACCCCAGCGGTCACAGATCGAGGGGCGGTGATGTTCACGAGCGGCACCACGGGCCAGCCGAAGGGAGTGGAGGTGACCCAAGCCAACTACGCCTTCGCCGGCAAGACCATGGCGGAAGCCACCGGGCTGAGCCACCACGACCGGCTGATCGTCGTTCTTCCTCTGTTTCATGCTAATGCCCAGTACTACTCATTCGCGGCGGCCATATGGGCCGGTGCCTCCGTGGCCCTTATGCACACGTTCTCGGCCAGTCGATTCCTCGTGCAGGCGCGCCGCCATGCCGCCACGTGCGCCAGCCTCTTCGCCGCTCCCATGCGCATGATTCTCGCCCGTGGCAAACCGGTGGAGGGGCTCGTGCTTCGTCACTGCTGGTATGCCCAGAATCTGGCGGACGACCAGTACGAGACACTCTCGGAGTGGTTTGGGTGTCGGCCCCGGCAGCTCTACGGAATGACCGAAACCATCCCGGCGGTTCTCACTGACCGGTCTGATTCGCCCCGCGCCGACTCGATGGGCTTTGTCACGCCTGGGTGCGAAGTCGACATCCACGACAGCGGCGGTCGCTCGGTGCCCCCCGAAACGGTGGGGGAGGTAGTTGTGCGCGGCGACCGTGGAATCACGATTTTCGCCGGCTACCTCGATGATCCTGGCACCACCGAGCGGAGCTTCTGCGATGGATGGTTCCTGACCGGCGACCGTGCCACCAGGGGACCCGAGGGAAGGTTCTTTTTCGATGGCCGCCGATCAGACGTCTTGAAGGTAGCGGGAGAGAACGTGTCGACGGTGGAGGTAGAGGCGGTGATCACCGCTCATCCTGGGGTCTTGGAGGCCTCGGTGGTCGGAGCCCCCGACCCGATCCGCGACGAGGTCCCGATCGCGTTCGTGGTTGCGGCCGACCCGGCAGCTCCCCCAACGGTCGAAGAGCTTCGTGCATGGTGTGGCGAGCGCCTCGGGAAGGCCAAACAACCACGCGACTTCACCCTGCTCAACGAATTGCCCCGAACCAGCGTGGGCAAGATCCGCAAGTTTCTACTGAAAGGCTGAGGTGACACCTTGAGCATTGCAGACGACAGACTTCTCGAAGCATTCGAAGCGTCGGTGAGCGATGTGTTTTTTAATGATACGGCGACCACCGAGATCTACACCTCGGCCGACTTTCTCGCTTTCGAGAAGGAGGCCGTCTTCATGAAGGAGTGGCTGGCGGTGGGGCGCGCAGAGCGCATCGCCGAGCCGGGCGACTGGTTCACGGTCGACCTTCTCGACGAACCGGTGCTGATCGTGCGCGACAAGTCGGGCGAGATACGAGCGATGTCGGCGGTGTGTCAGCACCGGGCCATGCAGATCTGCGACGGATCAGGGAACTCATCCACCTTCAAGTGCCCCTACCACCATTGGATATACGCACAGGACGGCCGACTCTTGGGCGCTCCGGCAATGGATAGAACAGAGGATTTCGACAAGTCGGATTGGGGACTGCCCCGGCTGGCTGTTGAGGTATGGATGGGATTTGTATTCGTCAACTTTGCTGCGGATCCCGAGCCTCTTGCCCCCACCCTGCAGCGCTACGAGCCATACCTAGCGAACTACGACCTTCCAAATGCGATCTGTCCGGGCACTTTCACACTTGAGGGGATGCCCTGGAACTGGAAGGTCATGTTCGAGAACTTCAACGACGGGTATCACGCCAACCGACTTCATCAGTTCGTCCAAGATTTCTGTCCGTCCGACAAGTCGGCGTTTCCCGTGCCGTGGGAGGACGAATCCAATGTGATTTTCCGTACAGGCGGATACACCCATATCGACGGCGGCTTCAATGCAACTCATCGGGCGATCATGAATGTCTTCCCAGATCTCACTGAAGAGGAGCGCACCCGGTCTACGTTTTCGCTGGTCCCGCCCATGTTATGTTTCGGCACTGCACCCGACCAGTGCTTCTTCTTCCTCGTTCGGCCAACCGGTCCTGAGACCATAGACGTGGAGATTGGCTACATCTTCCATCCGTCGTCGTTCGAGGATCCCCTCTTCGATGAGAAACTTGTCCTTTCTGACGCCGGCGTGCAGGTGTTTGTCCGTCAGGACCAAGACGCCACCGCCAAGGTCCAGCGCGGTCTTCGGTCGCGCTTCGCTCCACGGGGTCGCTACTCGTGGCAGGAGGAAAGCCACGTCCAGTTCAATCGCTGGCTGGTACGCCGCTATCGAGCCGCCCTAGCCGACTGAGCGGTCCGAATTCGACGCCCAAATCGGGCCAACTGAGCAAATGCAATCATCATTAACCCAACAAGGAGAGGGACGATGTCCAAGAAAGCCAGATGGCTGACAGCAATACTGGTGACCTTCACTCTGATTGCCGCGGCGTGCGGTGACAGCGGAAGTGGAAGCGCCACGCCGGCCACGACGGCGGCACCGGCCACGACGGCCGCACCTCCTGAGACCAGCTCCATAGTCAAGACGTTCGACGCCAACGGTGATGGCACGATCACAATTGGTGTGGCGGCAGCAGGACCGCGCGACGACAAGGGCTACTATCAGTCGCTGGTCGATTTCGCAGAGAGCTTCTCGGCTGACAACGGTTTCGCACCCCCGATTGTGAGTGACAACATCGGTGCGGCCGAGGCTGCCCAATCTATGGCAGACTTGGCGGCCCAGGGCGTCGACATCATTTTCGTTGGGGCCAGCGAGATTGCCGAGCCATTGCCCGACCTAACCGAGCAGTTCCCGGACATCTTTTGGTATTGCAACTGTGGTGCTGGTTTTGCCGAACTTCCCGGGCTTGCTCAGGCGACCGACTGGGGAGCGGCGATTCACTACACAGCGGGTGTTGCGATGGGATTGGTTCTCAAGGAACAGGGCGGAGACAAGTCGGTATTCCTGGGTTGCTGTAATCTGAATTTCGAGCAAGAGGCCTTCAACGCTACGGTCGCAGGCATGCAGTCCGTCGACCCATCGTTCAGCATGGAGTACGTGGCGACGGGAGACTTCCAGTTTGATTTCGACAACTCCGGAAATGCGACTGCTGCTCTCACGAATGCTGAGGCCAATGGTGC
>JAJRXJ010000004.1 GCA_024276355.1 Actinomycetes bacterium
ACGGCCGTCGTCGAGCAGTTGGAGAAGCACGTTGAACACGTCGGCGTGGGCCTTCTCCACCTCGTCGAGAAGCACGACCGCGTAGGGCCGGCGACGCACGCTTTCGGTGAGTTGACCGCCCTCGTCGTAGCCGACGTACCCGGGAGGTGCGCCGATGAGACGGCTGACGGAGTGTTTCTCCATGTATTCCGACATGTCGATGCGGACCATGGCCCGTGGATCGTCGAACAGGAAGTCGGCCAGCGACCTGGCCAACTCGGTCTTGCCGACCCCGGTTGGTCCGAGAAACAAGAAGCTGCCGATCGGTCGGTTGGGATCGCCCAGTCCGGCACGGCTTCGACGTATCGCGTTGGACACGACCCCGACGGCTTCGTCCTGGCCGATGACGCGCTTGTGGAGGTGATCTTCGAGGTGGACAAGTTTCTGGATCTCGCCCTCCATGAGTCTCGATACCGGAATTCCGGTCCACCGACTGACGACCTCGGCGATGTCCTCTTCGTCGACCTCTTCCTTGAGCATCGAGTCCTGCGCCTGGATGTTGTCGAGGTTGACACGCGCCTCTTCGAATTGTCTTTCGATCTCGGGAATGAGGCCGTACCTGAGTTCGGCGGCCTTCTCCAGGTCGGGCTCGCGCTCGACCTCGGAGCGGAGCCGTTCGAGCTCCTCCTTGAGATCGCGCATGGCAGTGATGGCGTCCTTCTCGGCCTGCCATCGAGCGGTGAGACCGGACGATTGCTCGGTCAGGTCGGCCAGCTCGCGGTCGAGGTCCTCGAGGCGTTCCTTCGATGCGCTGTCGGTCTCCTTTTCGAGCGCCACGCGTTCGATCTCGAGTTGGCGTATGCGTCGCTGCACCACGTCGATTTCGGTGGGTACCGAATCGATCTCGATACGCAGCGAACTGCCGGCCTCGTCGATCAGGTCGATGGCCTTGTCGGGCAGGAATCTGCCGGTGAGGTAACGGTCGCTGAGCACCGCCGCGGCGACGAGGGCCGAATCCTGGATGCGCACACCGTGATGGACCTCGTAGCGTTCCTTGAGGCCCCGCAGAATCGCGACCGTGGCCTCGACGGACGGGGGCTCGACCATCACCTGCTGGAAGCGCCGCTCGAGGGCTGCATCCTTCTCTATGTACTTGCGATACTCGTCGAGCGTGGTGGCCCCGATCATGCGCAGCTTGCCGCGGGCCAGCATGGGCTTGAGCATGTTGCCGGCGTCCATGGCGCCGTCGGCGCCACCGCCCGCGCCCACAACCGTGTGCATCTCGTCGATGAAGGTGATGATCTCGCCGTTGGCGTCTTCGATTTCCTTGAGCACCGCCTGTAGGCGTTCCTCGAACTCGCCGCGGTACTTGGCCCCCGCGACCAGCGAGGACATGTCGAGGCTGATGATCCGCTTGTGGGCCAGGCTGTCGGGGACATCACCCTCGACAATGCGTGAGGCCAGACCCTCCACGATCGCGGTCTTGCCGACACCGGGCTCGCCGATCAGCACCGGATTGTTCTTGGTGCGCCGAGACAGCACTCGAATGACGCGGCGGATCTCGTCGTCGCGGCCGATGACCGGGTCGAGTTCGTTACGGCGGGCGGCGTCGGTGAGATCGAGGCCGAATCTCTCGAGAGCCTGATACTGGTTCTCGGGATTCTGGCTGGTTACCCGATGGCTGCCCCGCACCTCGCGCAGCGCGCCCAGAAGAGTCTCCCGATCGACCCCGAGGCGGTCGGCGAGCGCCATGAGCAGGTGCTCGGTGGAGAGGTAGTCGTCGCCCAGATCATCGCGGAGTGAGTCGGCGGCCTCGAGAACCTTCCGCAGGTCGGCCGACATCGACGGGTCGGCGCCTCCATAGGCGTTGGGCAGGCGATCAACGGCTTCCTGGGCCCGAATGCGGGCCTGGTTGGGATCGATCCCGACCTTGTGGAGCAATGGCAGCACGATTCCCTCGTCCTGCGACAGCAGAGCGACCAGCAAATGGTCGGGCACGAGTTCGGGGTTGGATGCCGCCCGGGCCGCATCGGTGGCTTGGGAAAGTGCTTCCGTTGTCTTGAGTGTCCATCGATTGGGGTCGAGGGCCATGCCGTTCTCCTATGGTTATCATGCAGGTTATCGTAGAAAACTTGAGTGCACTACGCTCAACTTTGACTCGGCCGTCAATATTCCACTTTGTGATCACAATTCCCCACTCTCGGCAACAAATCGACACCCGGCCGTGTGCGATGATCAGGGTCATGTCGGG
>JAJRXJ010000072.1 GCA_024276355.1 Actinomycetes bacterium
CGACGACTCCGCGTGTGCTCCGGCTCGATCAGGGCCGGGGAGTCGCAGGAGCTCACGCGGCCTGAGCGAAAAAGAGCCCGAAAACACAAAGATCCAGCCGTGGGATCGAGTTGCTTAGTGGCCTGCTAGGCGTTCCAAAGGTGGGAGGCTGAGGAGTTGATGATTCCATCGAATGCCGATGTAGAGGTGGGCTATTACAGTCCAAGGCCGAGGGGGTCTTTCGGGCACCGCAGAACCAATTGTGCTATCCGCGTCAGCAACGCGCAAGTGTGCCACGAGTGGCTCAGCGACCGCAAGATGAAGAGCGGCAAGAACCCCCTCCCCGGCCGCGTCCTGACCGACGAGGACATCGCCCACTACCACCGCATCGTGATCGCCCTCAACGAGACCATCCGCCTCATGGGCGAGATCGACGAAGTGATCGAAGAACACGGCGGCTGGCCGGGGGCGTTTGTGACCGAGAAGGATGCCGAGTAATCGCCGCAGATGTTGCACCTACCGAATACCGGTACCCCTCAACCAACCTCCAGGCATCGCGCCTCAACACCGGCGGCATCAAGCTCACTTGGAACGGCACCATCGCCAACGGCACCGTCTACTCCGTCTGGCGGCGCACCAACAGCGACACCGCCTTCACCCAGATCGCCACCAGCGGCCAACGCTTCTATGAAGACCAGACCGTCCCCGCGGGTTCAACCGAGGTCGTCTACTTCTTACAAACCATCCGCGACGAACTCGTCAGCGATGACTCCGAACCCATCACCGTCCGTATCGGCGTCACCCTCGACCAGAGCAACGGCTCCGAGACGGGCAACACCGAGCTCGGCATCGCGGCGTAGGCCGATTGTCGTCGTATGAAGCCATCGAGCGGGGTGCGCAGAACGCGCATCCCGCTCTGTGCATTGCGCGGCGGGAGCACGCCTCTCCGAGCCGTCTGGCGGCGGTGGCACGGTTCGGAGAACCGTGCCGCCGCGGAGATCCGTGCCACCGCCCGGCAACTCGGCTGCCCCGAGTCGGATATGCTCCAGAGAACCGGGCGCTGGGATACAGCACCCGGAAATCGCGGCGGAGTCGCGAGAGAGGAGTGTGGTCCATGCAGGGAAGCGGAACACCAACGATGGCTGAGACACTTGCTGATCGCTACCACCAGACTTGCGAGCGGGTTGCCGCGGCTGCTATCCGTAGCGGACGGCGGCCCGAGGATGTCATTCTCGTCGCGGTTACCAAGCACGCAGAACCCGAAGATATCCGAGGCCTCCTCGAACTTGGGCACCGTGACTTCGGCGAGAACCGCGTCCAGCAACTCGTCCAGCGGGCGGCGATGGTCGAGGAGTTTCTTCACAGGCTGCGTGTCCACCCCAAGGGCCAACAGGACCGGGGTGTCCGTGAGACGGCGGCCAAGGTCGTGCTCAACGGCCAGACGCCGGGCAGCATCCCCGACTCCGTCCGCTGGCACATGATCGGGCACCTCCAGCGCAACAAGGCCCGCAAGGTCGCCCAGTTCTGTCGGCTCATCCACTCGGTCGATTCGCTCCGGCTCGCAGAAGAAGTCCAGCAGATCGCGCTGCGGTGCGAGGAGCCCCTCGAGGTGCTGGTGCAGGTGAATTGTTCGTTTGAGGATCAGAAATCCGGCTGCCCGATCGCGGCTGCCCGGTCACTCGCCGAGCAGATCGACACGATGATCAATGTCCGTGTCCGAGGCGTGATGACGATGGCTGCGGCAACAGACGCCCCCGAGCATGCGAGGTCCACCTTTACCCGCTGCCGCGAGGTCTATGAGGATATCCGTACCAAGGGCATCGGCGAAGGCCGGTTCAATATCCTCTCGATGGGAATGACCAGCGATTTTGAGGTGGCGATCGAAGAAGGAGCGAATATCGTCCGCGTGGGGACCGCGATCTTTGGTGAATCGCAGATCGAAGACACCGATTCCTGATGCGTTCTTCGCCCCGCCGGAGCGACCCTTTCCTGGAATCTCTGCACAACCGAGCGTTTTCACTTCTCTCGTCTCGTGTGCCACGGCCATTCTGGCCGTGCGGGACTGCAAGCACGGCCAGAATGGCCGTGGCACACGCTACACATGCTGTCGGGGTGCTCTAACTGCAGCAACGCGGGCTGGAAAGCCGCCCCCCTGTCAAATACGGGCGAGACGCTCACCCCACTGAAAATCACGCCCGCGCCAGCACGCCGCCCCGAGATCGGGTGGATTCCATCACCCGCTGGAGGCTTTTGCCCGGGCAGGCGGTCGGGCGGAGTTCCTGGTGGGTGAAGATCCGGCTGACGGGGACACGGTACCGCTGCATCATCGCGCTGACGAACTGATCGAGTGTGATGCTTGCCGCGTTGGTCGGCACCTGTCGATCGTAGTTGCCCATAACCATGACGCCGAGGTTGTGCTCGTTGTTGTACTTGACATGGGCACCCTGGAGAGCGAGGGGCCGAGCCTCCCACACCCGCCCGCCGGGATCGATGACGAAGTGGTACCCGATATCCGCCCAGCCATTCGAGGAAACATGTGCCCGTCGAATGCGTTCGAGCCTCTGGGCAGCAGCCGATTGGGAAGAGGTGGTGAAGGGGGTCATCCCGTCATGGTGAATGGTGATTCGGTTGACCCCGGCCATGGGATCGGCCTCCCAGGTTCTGGGAGCGGCTCTCGTCCAAGCGTTGCGTGAGATCACGCCGGGAATGGGGGCGTAGCGAGGCAAGTCGGCTGCCCGATCGCCTTCGAGCCAGTCGGGTTTTTTCGAGACAAACTCCCAGTCCGAGGCGTCGGGCTCTTGCCCCGAGACGCGCACGCCCGGCCGCCGAACAGGGGAGGTACACCCCTGCAAGAACAAAAAAGCCCCGGCAGCAAGACCGGAGCGCAACAACTGTCGGCGTGTGGTTTCATCCATGACACACTTTCCATCGGCAGAGAAGGCGTTCTGTGTTCACCAATCGATCGTCAACCTCGTGCCGCCCCCTCGGCAAGGCCTTACAGGGAGCATACCCCGTCCCGATTGCCGTGTGCAGAAAGGGTCTGAGAGGGGAGAGAAATATGCGTAGAACCCGCCTATTCTGGCTTCCCATGAAGACAAACACCACCGTATATCGCACTTTGTTCGGGATGGGCTGCCTCGTCCTCGCCTCTCTGCCTGCGCTCGCAGGAAGTGATCTGGCGACCGAGGGTGCTCGTGTCAACTTCCAGCCCGACGAACCCACGATCGAAGATGCGGTCAGTGCTGACAACTGGTTCCTCTCCGGCTGGGAGGGCTCGTTCGAGTTTGGGCTCACCGGGGCCTCGGGCAACAACTCCCGCTTCAACCTCCGGGCTGCGGCCAGCGCAAGCCGGGAGAACGAGACCAGCGCCGACACCATCAGCCTCATCTACAGCTACGCCAAAGACGAAAGCACCCAGACCGAAAATCGCTTCGAGGCCAACGCCCGCCACGACTGGAAGTTCCGGGACAGCCCCTGGCGGCTCTACCTCGGGGGCCGATACGAGTTTGACGAATTTCAGGACTGGGACCACCGCCTCACCGTCGGCCCCGGCATCGGCTACCAGGCAATCGACAACGAACGCACCGACCTCCTGCTCCGCGCCGGCATCGTTGCCACTCGCGAGTTCGGCGGGGCCGACGACTCCTGGACACCCGAGGCCAACTTGGGCTTTGACCTCGCCCACCAGCTCACCGAACGCCAGAGCCTCACCGCCAGCGTTGATTTCTATCCCGCACTCGATGAGATCGGCCCCTACCGCTTCTTCAGCAACGCCGCCTGGACGATCGACATCGACCCCGAGGCAAACCTCTTTCTCAAAATCGGGATCGAGGACCGCTACGACAGCAACCCCGGACCCGACAAGAAACGCAACGATATCACATACTTCGCCACCGTCGGCTGGTCGTTCTGACCAGGACCGAGCATCTCGATCGATCGGATTTCTCCCTGATCGCACAACACGAGCACGCCGTGCAGCAGTTCTTTGCTGCGTGAGCAGCACACTGGAGGTTTGACCATGATCTGGCAAGAAGAGGCAGGCGCACAGGTCGCCGAGGCGACGGACGCGGCTGAAACCGCTATGACGACGGGTGAGCCGGGACTGATCGGTCGCTTGACCGATGGCGACATCACCACGCAGGACTGGTCGATGCTCTGGAGCGATCTTGGATGGCCGCTCACCAAAGCCGTCATCCTTATCATCGCCATCTTCATTCTTGCCGGGTGGGCCAAGCGGTTCGTGACCGGTGTCTGCCGCAAGGCCAAGATCGACGAGACCCTCGCCAAGTTCTTCGGCAACATGCTGCGGTGGGGCGTACTGCTCCTTGGCGGCATCGCGGTGCTCAAGACCTTCGGCATCGACACGACAAGCTTCGCAGCAGTCGTCGCGGCGATGGGCTTTGCCCTCGGTATGGCCCTCTCGGGCACACTCGGCAACTTCGCTGCGGGCGTCATGCTGCTCGTCTTTCGGCCGTTCAAGGTCGGGGATGTCGTCAGCGCCGGCGGCATCACCGGCAAGGTGGATGAGGTTGGGATGTTCTCGACCACCTTTGATACCCCCGACAACCGCCGCATCATCGTGCCCAACGGTGCGATCTATGGCTCAACGATCGAGAACATCTCGCACCACGCGACCCGCCGGGTCGATGTCGCGGTGGGGACTGATTACTCGGTCGATCTCGACAAAACCCGCGAGGTACTGACCGCTGCCGCG
>JAJRXJ010000073.1 GCA_024276355.1 Actinomycetes bacterium
AGCCCCGCAGCACCTCGACAACCCGCTCCGCCTGGGTTTGTGACTCGGGTCGCAGATAGATGTTTTCGTAGTTGAAGCGACGGAACTCGGCCAGTGACCGGGCGGCTTCCGGGGCCATCCCGATGGTGCCGGTCTCGTTGGTTGTCTCGATAATCGAGCCGATGAAAGCGGCCAGCTGTGTGCGACGAGAGGTTCCACATCCCAAGCTGACCGATTCGGGCAGTTGATCGGCGCGTACGACTCCCGAATTGACCGCATCCTCGAAGTCGTGGCACAGGTAGGCGATTCGGTCGGACCAGCTCACAACCTCGCCTTCCGGGGTCGACGGTGCGGGTCTCGACCACGAGTGGTTGCGAATGCCGTCGAGGGTTTCGGAACAGAGATTGAGCGGGACGAGGGTGACATCGGCGCCCCACACGGCATGGTCGAATCCGCCTTCGATGAAGGGGCTGAGCGCGGCCTCGCTCGAATGCCCACCGGGACCGTGTCCGCAGTCGTGGCCGAGGGCGATCGCCTCCGTGAGAGGCACGTTGAGTCCCAACGCCCGGCTGATCGATCGGGCCACCTGGGCGACCTCAAGAGCATGGGTGAGACGCGTGCGTTGATGATCATCGGGGTAGACGAAGACCTGGGTCTTCCCGGCCAGGCGACGGAAGGCGTTCGCGTGGAGAATCCGGTCACGATCGCGCTCAAAGCAGGTACGAGTGGGGTCGGGTGACTCCTCGACCACCCGGTGGCCCGCCCCGCGCCCCAAGGTGGCACCGCCCCTCAGATGCTCGGCCTCATGGGCCTCACGGGCTTCTCTGGAGAGTCCTTCACCAGGCTCGACCACGGCTCTGGAGTCGGCATGGGCGGTTTCGACACCGTTCAGAAGATGGCCCTTCATGGTGGATCCCCAGGACTGCTGCTGGGTCTGGAGAAAATCGTCGGAGGCCATCCGGCAATCCTAGGTCCGCTTCAGAATCCTTCAGCGCCGGAAGGATCGGCCGATTTGTGTGCCTGAAGAGGCAATTGGCCCCCCATGCATGGGCGATTTGCCTCAATTCGCGCCCCGAATGTGCCGACACGAGGTGGTGAGCATCCGCCTTCGTGAGGGAACTGTCTTGATCAGGAAAAGTCGAGGTCGAGGCGACAGAGGCGTTGCCCTGATTGAGGCGGCCATCATGACGCCGGTCATCTTTCTGTTTCTGTTCTCGATCTTCGAGTTCGGTTTCGCTTTTCGCGACTACCTGGCGGTGGGCAACTCAACCCGAGATGGGGCCCGCGAGGCCAGCGTGGGTGGAAACGTGACCGATGCCGACTATCGAACCCTGCGGGCCATTGAGCGGGCCTCTGCCGCTCTGCCCGCCGGCACGATCGACCGGATAGTGGTGTTCCGGGCCACGGGCCCGACGTCGAAGGTTCCCGAGGCCTGCAAGACCTCGACATCGGCCGACACCCTCACGGCGAACTCGTGCAACGTCTACACCACGGATGATTTCCACATACCCAGATCGGGCTTCGGTTGCGATCCGACACCGAATCCTGAGCCGGATCCGGACCGTTTCTGGTGCCCGGCCGACCGGATCGTGTCGGTCGGGACAGGTCTCGATTACGTGGGCGTCTGGATGCGTGTCCAGCACAAGTACATAACCGGGCTGTTCGGTAGCGGGGTCACGTTCGAGGACACCACCATCCTCAAAGTAGAACCGCAGGAACAGTGATGAGACGCGATCGAAGAAGCGCCACGAATCCCGGACGTGGGATCGGAGATCGGGGCCTCGCGGTGGTGGAGGTCGCCATTGTCCTGCCGCTGCTCGCGCTCCTCATCTCGGGAATCATCGAGGGTGGCATGGCTTGGCGTGACTCGCTGACCGTGTCGAGCGGTACCAGATCGGCAGCACGGGTGGTGAGCAACCTCGGCAGCAACAGACTCGCCGACTATGAGGCGCTGTTGACCCTGGACGCCGCTCTCGATGGTCTCTCGACCTCGTACGTCGTGGGCGTTCTCATCTACGACGCATCGGCAGCGGATGGCTCCGTGCCGGCTGCTTGCTTCGATTCCGGGGGAAACCCCAAGTCGGTCTCCGGCTCCTGCAACTACTACAGCGCATCGAACATCAAGTCGTTGTCGATTTCCAAGTTCGATGGGCTGTCGGCCACGTCGTGTTCGGCCACGTCCTGGGATCACTTCTACTGTCCAACCGAACGCGAGACGCGGCAGGATCACGGACTCGAAAAGGTGGGCGTGTGGGTCAGGGTCAGGAGGGCATGGTTCACGAACATGTTCCCGGGGGACGGCCTCACGGTTGAACATCAGACAGTCATGAATGTGGAGCCGGGAAGTTGAATCGTCACCGCAGAGAACTCATCCACGAGGATCGTCAGCGCGGCTATGCCGTGGTTCTCACCTCGCTGCTCATCGTGCCGCTGCTGGGATTCGCGGGGTTTGCGGTTGACGTGGGCGCTTGGTACGTCCGGGCATCGCAGCTTCAGAAGGCTGCCGACGCGGCCGCGCTCGCTGGTGTTGTGTGGCAACCGAACTTCACCAAGGCTTCTGCGGCCGCCACGGAATCGGCGGCACGCAATGGCTTCATAAACGGTGTGGACGGGATCGTGATCTCAATTGTCGACTCCGGACAGGCCGAGCTGAAGGTGACCATCACCGACAACAACGCTGACCTGTTCTTCTCGCAGCTCTTCTTGAGCAACGTGAAGATCTCTCGTCAATCGGTGTCGGAGTATGTGCTCGCCGTCCCGCTCGGCAGCCCAAAGAATTACATAGGCACTCGTGAGCTGATCACGGGTGCTGACAACGAGGGTTTCTCGATGGCCATCAACGGGTCGTGCAACACTCACGCCAACGGCGGTCAGCGGGAGGTGCTCTACCTTGACAACACCGCGGGTTCCTGTGATGGCTCGACACCGAACCCGGATCGGGTGGCGCCGTATTCGTACCAGTACTACATCGACATACCGGCCTCTCCATCACCCGGCGACGTGGGCGTGCACCTGCGAGACCCGAATCAGAACGGAAGCACGATCGACGGAGGCAGCGGAGCCGTCACCACCACGTTCCGGCTCCGCGCCCCCGACACCACCCCATTCGACGACAGCGACAATCCGGTGTACACCGCGTGCGGCGCGGGCAGTCGCGCCGGGACCGGTGGAAATCCACCCGGTACCTACAAGTACGAACCGGGCAAGTCCGAAGGCTCCATCACCTTGCTCGGCTCCAGCGACTGGGATCTGTTCTGTCGGATCCCGGCAGGTGTGTCGGGCCGATTCATTCTGGAAGTGGGGGTCAAGTCGCCCGAATCGGGTGGTTCCTGGCCCAACGCCTACGCCGTGCTGGCCGAGCCATACGGGCTCGGGGTCTCAACCTGCGATGTGCGGTTCAGCACGGCCTGCCCGTCGGTGGTGGCCACCAGGTGGATGTCGATATTCGCAAACGTGCC
Source organism: Actinomycetes bacterium (assembly GCA_024276355.1). Classification (GTDB taxonomy): domain Bacteria; phylum Actinomycetota; class Acidimicrobiia; order Acidimicrobiales; family Aldehydirespiratoraceae; genus SZUA-87. The sequence goes on from JAJRXJ010000073.1 coordinate 3,438, forward strand.
GTCCAGCACGGCCAACTTCTACCTGGCCGAAATCGGTGATCAGCACGCTGGAAAGAAGATGAAGATCACCTTGTTCGATCCGGGCGAAGGCTCGCTCGGGATACGCATCATTCAGCCGGGTGGAGCGGGCTACGCGACATTCGACTGGAAGAGCAGCAATGGGCTTTCGGGTTCGAATTCCAGCTACTTGGATGTAACCGGAAGCAG
>JAJRXJ010000074.1 GCA_024276355.1 Actinomycetes bacterium
CGACCCCGACATCGTGGCCCGGAGACTGGAGAAGCTTCGCGGTACCGGTGTGGGGATCTCGGTGGACGACTTCGGCGCCGGATTCACATCGGTCGCCTATCTTCGAAAATTTCCGGTGTCGGAGGTCAAGATCGACCGCGATCTTGTGTGGGAACTCGACGGTACCGACCGCGATGAGGTGTCCTTGGCCGCGGCTGTGATCGCCCTCGCGAACGCCATGAATCTCGATGTTGTCGCCGAAGGGGTCGAGACCCTCCAGCAGGCCGAGTCGCTTCGTCGACTCGGCGCGCGGATCGGGCAGGGATACCTGTTCGCGAAGCCCCTGCACCCTGAGGAAATCGACGCGATCATCGCCGAGCCGTTCCCCTACGCTCACCTCACCCCGGCCGTGGGGAACAAGCCCGGCGAATCGTCGTCGCTCGGGGGCCGGGCCGCATCGTCTCGTACCTGACCTGCCCCCAGGGCTAGGCTCCGCGCTGATCACAGCGGACCGTATCCGAGCGCTGGGGGAGTGATGGCATCGATCGACAAAGACCGCGAATGGCGACTGCTGATAGCAGGCGAGTGGGTCGAGCCCGACGCGGGCACCTACGAGATCATCGACCCTCACACCACACAGGTGATGGGCCATGCTCCCGAGGCGAGCGTCGCCCAGGCCGAAGCCGCGGCATCGGCGGCACGCCAAGCGTCAACGGCATGGAAGGGGCTGAGCCGTGGGGAACGGTGCGCCCACCTTGCGCGTCTGGCCGATGTCCTGGAAACCGAGTCGCCGGCGTGGGTGTCCCTGGTGCGGGCCGAGACCGGTGCCACCGCCAAGATCGCCGCCACCTTGCAGGTTGGCGGACCGTTCATCGACAGGTTCCGCTACTACTCGCGTCCGATCAACCTCGACGAGGCGCTCCCGCCCCTGCCCCAGGGCAAGACCGGGCTCGGTCCGGCCGGGCTCGTGAGCGCGATGGTCCATCGGCAACCCGTGGGTGTGGTGGCCGCGATCACTCCCTACAACTTTCCGCTCACCAACGTTGCCGGAAAGATCGCGCCGGCTCTGGCTGCCGGGAACACCGTGGTGATCAAGCCTGCTCCCCAGGACCCGCTGGGCATCCTCATGCTTGGTGAGGCCGTCAAGAACGCCGGTCTGCCCGACGGGGTTGTCAACATCATCACTGGTTCCGGTCCGGAGGCACCAGCGGCTCTCGTGGCATCGAGAGACGTCGACATGATCTCGTTCACGGGGTCGTCCCCGGTGGGAACACAGATCATGCGCGACGGCGCTCCCACCATGAAGCGGTTGCTGATGGAGCTTGGCGGAAAGGGAGCCCTGGTGATGACCGAGGACGCCGATGTCAACGCGGCCTGCCAAGCGATCGCGTCGGTGTGGGGATTCCACTCAGGCCAGATCTGCACCGCCCCGACACGAGTGATCTGCCATCGCAGCATCTACGACAAGACCGTGGAGACTCTCAAGATGTTCGCCGGGTTCATGAAGGTCGGCGACCCGACTGCCGACGACACCATCGTCGGTCCGGTGATCACCGAGGCCCACCGCGATCGGGTGGAGGGGTTCATCGAATCCGGGGTAGCGGCCGGTGCCACCCTGGTTTGCGGCGGCCAGCGCCCGGATCTGCCGGGCTATTTCGTGGCCCCCACATTGCTGGCCGACTGCACTCCCGATATGCACGTCGTGCGTGAGGAGGCGTTCGGTCCGGTGGTCGTGATCATGCCCCACGACGGCGACGACGAGGCGGTGGCCCTGGCCAACCAATCCGACTACGGGCTGTTTTCATACGTTTATGCCGGTGACATGAAGAGGGCATATGCGATCGGCAAGCGTCTGGAGAGCGGCAACGTGGGCCTCAACTCGATCCAACCCCACATGGAGGCCCCGTTCGGGGGATTCAAGATGTCGGGCATAGGTCGCGACCGCGGCAAGTGGGGGATAGAGGCCTACACGGAGATCCAGTCGCTCAGCTGGATGGCGTGAGCCAGGTGATCCCTCCGCTTGAATCGCTGCGTGTGGTCGAGGGATCGGCGTTCGTGGCCGCGCCGTCCGGGGGAATGACCCTCGCACAGCTCGGCGCCGACGTGATCAGGTTCGATCAGATCGGCGGCGGCCTGGATTCGCGACGTTGGCCCCTCACCGCCGATGGCCGATCCATCTACTGGGCTGGTCTCAACAAGGGCAAGCGGTCGATGGCGGTCGACCTCAGGTCCCCGCGGGCGCGGGAGCTACTCACCGAGCTGGTGGCCCGCGCCGGAACGTTTCTCACCAACTTCCCGGCACGTGGCTGGCTGAGCCATGAATCGATGTCGGAGGCCCGACCTGATCTGGTGATGTTGGCCATCACCGGCAATCGCGACGGTTCCACGGCCCTCGACTACACCGTCAACTGCGCCCTTGGCTATCCGTTGGTCACCGGTCCTGCCGACACCGATGACGTCGTCAATCACGTGTTGCCGGCCTGGGATCTCATCTGCGGTCAGACCGCGGCGCTGGGGATCGTGGCCGCCGATCGCCACCGTCTGATCCACGGCCGGGGTTCGTTCATGACATTGGCCCTGTCCGATGTGGCGTTGGCGGCGGTCTCCGCGCTGGGCCACGTCGCCGAGGCCCAGGTGAATCACAGCGAACGGCCCCGTTTGGGCAACGATCTCTACGGGGCCTATGGCACCGATTTCGTCACAGCTGACGGCGTGAGGGTGTATGTGGTCGGCATAAGTCCCAAGCAGTGGTCGAGTCTGCTGTCCGCTACCGAGTCGACCGCGGCCGTGGCCGACATCGAACGGCGCATGGGTCTCGATTTCGGGGTGGAGGGAGACCGTTTCCGGGCTCGAACCGAGATCAGCGCGGTTGTCGGTCCGTGGATCGAATCGAGGCCCGTCGCCCTGGTTGCGGAGAGGTTCGACGCGTTCGGGGTGTGCTGGGGGAGATACCAGTCGTTCAGCGAGATGGTCGACAACGACCCCCGTTGCTCAGTTGAGAGCGGGTTGTTTCGCGAGGTCGAACAACCTGGGATCGGCACCTACCTGACCCCGGGGTCTCCGCTGGCCATCGCCGGGGAGTTGCCTGTGGAACCCTCTCCGGCACCGTCTCTCGGCGCCCATACCGATGAGATCCTGGCTGAGGACCTCGGGCTTTCTTCGGCTGAGATCGCGGCACTTCACGACGATCATGTGGTTGCCGGCCCGCAATAGGGACCGAGGACTCTGGTGCATGGCATCGGTCATCTGAATCATTGATACCCGGCAACATGAATAACTATCGCCGATCGCGAGACAAACGGCTCCACATTTCTTACTGTGGCCGGGTTACCGAATGCGGTCAGTGACAACGGGTCTGGTATCCCGGGTGGATACCACGAAAGCTGGAGGACGAATGCGTGACTTTGTGGAGACAGCAGTCGAGACTCCGGTGGGGCCGTCCGGTCCCACCGAATGGATGGAGACTGCTGCCTGCAGCGGACACAGCGAGCTGTTCTTTGCTCCGTTCGCGGAGCGTCCCGAGGCCAGGGTCAGACGGGAGGCAGCGGCGAAGCTGATTTGTGGAGTGTGTGGTTCGATGGCCTCATGCCGCGACTACGCCAGGGTCAACAGGGAGCTCGGCTTCTGGGGTGGAGAATCCGAATCGGAGCGTGCCGAGGCCGGATTCCCCCCGACCACCCCGATCATCGGGCGCAAGCGGGTCGCCGAGATGCGGGCGCGTGCAGCAATGGCATCGGCCGGCTGATCGGGTCATGCTGACAGGGTGAGTTCCGCACCCAACGAACCGGTCGTGATTCCCGCCGGTGTGTTCGCCATGGGCACTGACGACGACCGGTTCCCCGCCGACATGGAGGGCCCGACACGCGAGGTGGAGGTGGCGGCTTTCATGGCGTCCCCCACGATCGTCACCAACGACGAATACCGCGAGTTCGCTGATTCCACGGGCTGGAGCACCGGCGCCGAGGCCGATGGCTGGGCGTTCGTGTTCGCCGGCCTCCTACCCGATGATTTCACGGCCACGCGCGGCGTTGTCGGGAGCGAGTGGTGGCGGGTGGTCGAAGGCGCCGACTGGCGACACCCCCACGGCCCGCAGAGTTCTATAGACGACCTCGGATCCCACCCGGTGGTGCAGATTAACTGGTTCGATGCCGTCGCCTACTGCGAGTGGGTGGGTGGTCGACTCTTCTCCGAGGCCGAGTGGGAAAAAGCGGCGCGCGGCGGGCTTTCGGGAGCTCGGTATCCGTGGGGTGATGAGCTCACACCGCAGGGCCGACACATGTGCAACATATGGCAGGGCGAGTTCCCGAACCGCAACACTCTCGAAGATGGCTGGCTCGGAACCTCTCCGGTACACGAGTTCCCGGCCAACGGCTACGGGCTTCATGATTGTGCCGGCAACGTCTGGGAATGGACCTCGGAGGCGTGGGAGGACCGACCCGGACACCGGGTGGTTCGCGGTGGCTCGTATCTCTGCCACGAGTCCTACTGCAACCGTTACCGGGTGGGGGCCCGAACCTCCAACACGCCGGACACCGCGGCCGGAAACATCGGATTCAGGGTGGCGTTCGACCTGTAGGCGGTGTTCACAAGGCGAGTTTGAGCGCGCCTGGTCGGGCCTCGAGCGTGACGGGAGCCGATCCGAGTGACTCTCCGTCGCCCCACAGTTCGAGGCCCTCGGAATCGATCGTCACCTCACGCCCACGAAATGTGAACACCCCGGAGCGGTTGAGGTGGGTGCCCTTGAACACCCGGTTGAAGAACCTGAGCATCTCAACACGTCCGACATCGCCGACCACGGTGACCTCGAGAGTCCCGTCGGTCGGGTCGGCCCCCGGGCAGATCTCCATGCCTCCACCGAACCACGCGGTGTTGGCCACCGCAATGAGCACAGCATCGAACTCGTGGTCTATCCCGTCGACGGTGAGAGTGATCGTCCGGGCCCGCATACGCGGCAATTCGAGCATGGTGGCCACCGAGTATCGGCGGGGTCCGCGAGGCCATCGAAGCCGGTTGGCACGGCCGTTGACATCTCCGGAGAACCCCGCGGTTGCCACGGATGCAATCCAACCGTAGGGGGTGCGAATGGCGTCGAGTTCGGTGGGCTGCGACAGAGCCTGGATGGTGGCGGCCTCCACGTCGGTCTCGAAACCGGCGATGCCGCGCACGAAATCATTACCGGTACCAACCGGCACTATTCCCATGATCGTGGGAGATTCGGCCACCGCCTGCAGTCCCAGGTTGACGAGGCCATCACCACCGACCACGATCAACCGTTCGGCTCCGGACGACACTTCGGTATGGGCTGCAGCAAGGGATTCGGTGGCGCCGTCGCCGGTGATGTCGACGGGCTCGACCCCGGCTGCCCTAAGGGTGGCCATGACGGTTCCGGCCGCCGACTCGGCCTCGCCCCGACCAGCGTCGGGACTTATGAGCACCGGAACCCTCATCGGTGGGGAAGGGTGAGACGGGTTATGGCGGTGATGGCGGCTCCACCGATGATCCCGGCGGCAGCAACCATGATCCAGGCAGTGGTGCCGGGAAGATCGAGCTGGAAGTAGTCGCGCATCGACGGCACCACCATCGTGAGCGAATACATGCCCGCCATGGCCGTAGCCAGGCCTATCTTCCACGGCCGCAGGGGCCTGCTGATCAGAATCAGGATGACCAGACCGAACACCAACAGGGTGGCGGTGGCGGCGGTGCGGGCCTCCGGGAGGGTGACATCGTCCAGGCGCCTGACGATCTCCCAGAGCACGTAGGTGGTCAGGCCGGCGATCGCCCCCGCGGGTATCGAGAACCTCAGCACTCGTGTGAGAAAGCCCGGCTCAACCAGCGACTCGTTGGGGGCCAGGGCCAGAAAGAACCCGGGAACGCCGATCGAAAACGTTCCGATCAGGGTGAGTTGCCGCGGCAGAAACGGAAATGGAGACCCGGCTATGCCCACCAGGGCGGTGAGCAGAACCGCGTAGGCCGCCTTGGTGATGAACAGGTTGGCGACCCGTTCGATGTTGTTGATCACCCGACGCCCCTCGGCCAGTACCCGTGGAAGAGTGGCGAATTTGTTGTCGAGCAGCACCAGTTGCGCCACGGCGCGGGCGGCCGCCGACCCGGAGCCCATGGCGATCCCCATGTCGGCGTCCTTCAGAGCGAGCACGTCGTTTACGCCATCACCGGTCATGGCCACCGTGTGGCCCCGGGACTGGAGAGCGTGGACCATGGCCCTCTTCTGGTGGGGGGTCACCCGACCGAACACGGTGTTGGCCTCGAGGACCTCGGCCAGTTCGTCCTGGTTCTCGGGGAGGGTGCGGGCATCGATTCCCCCGGCCGCGGTTTCGATACCGGCCCGTCGGGCCACGGCTGCCACCGTCGACGGGTTGTCGCCGGAGATCACCTTGAGAGTGACGCCCTGCTCACGGAAGTAGGCGAGGATCTCGGGAGCGTCGGGCCTGACGGTGTCCTCCAGGAGCACCAACGCCACTGGGTCGCGCTGCTCGACGAGCTGGTCGCCGAGCCATGGCCCGCGGGCGCGGGTGACGAGCAGCACCCTTGTACCAGCGGCGGCGGCCTCATCGGCGATGGCCCTCTCAGCCTGGTCGTCGTCGTCGAAGAGAATGTCGGGGGCGCCCAGGTAGTAGATGCCTCGCTCCCGGAATTCGGTGGCCGCCCATTTCCGGGCCGACGAGAACGGCATCGACTCGCCGGCATCCCAACCGTCTGGAGCCCGATGGGTGGCGATGATCGCTGCGAGGGTGGCGTTGGGGGCCGGGTCCGCGGCACCGAGCGCGCCCAGCACCTCGGCGGCTTCGTGTTCGGTCGTGTCTCGCAGGGGAATCACCGATGCCAGTGAGATCTCACCGGTGGTGATGGTGCCGGTCTTGTCGAGGCACAGGGTGTCGACCCTGGCCAACAGTTCCACCGACGCCAGCTCCTTGGCGAGGGCTTTGCGCTTGGCCAGCGCGACCACGCCGGTGATGAAGCTCAGGCTGGTCAGTAGCACCAGGCCATCGGGGACCATGGCCACTGCGGCGGCCACCGTGCTCTGGAGGGCTTCCTGCCAGGCGTCGGTCGTGCCGAGTTGACGAAGCAGCAGCAGAGCGGCCGCCGGTGGAATGATCACGATCAGCCAGCGAAGAATCGTGTTGACCCCACGTCGCAGCTCGCTGTCGGCCATTTCGAATCGGCGGGCCTCGTCGGCGAGCTTGGCGGCGTAGGCATCGGCCCCGATACGGGTGGCGCGGTAGCGTCCCGACCCGGCGCCGACGAACGAACCCGACAGCACCTCGTCGCCTGGGGTCTTCTGCACGGCATCGCTTTCACCGGTGAGCAGCGACTCGTCCATTTCGAGGCCGGACTCGGTGACGACCTCACCGTCGACCACGAGCTGGTCGCCGGGGCGCATCTCGAGGATGTCGTCGGCGACGACCGCACTCACCTCGATCTCGGATGTCTCGCCGTCGCGCACCACCCGGGCGATCGGGGCCGACAGGACGGCCAATGCCCCGAGGGTGCGCCGGGCCTGGAGTTCCTGACCGATACCGATGATGCTGTTGGAGACGATCACCCCGGCGAACAGGGAGTCGGCGGGGAATCCGGCCACGAGGATCAGCACGAAAAGGGTGCCGATGATGCCGTTGACGGGGGTGATGACGTTGGCCTTGATGATCTGGGGAATGGTGCGCATGGGCGCGTCGGGCACGTCGTTGACGCGCCCGTCGGCCACCCGCTCGGCAACCTCAGCCGCGGTGAGCCCGGTGGCAGCGTCGGCGGTGGTTGTCACTCAGGGGCTCCGGAATCGTCGTAGCGGTAACCATCGGGAAGCATCTCGAGTCGATGACGCGAGCCGGGTATCGAGGCGTCGTTGGCTTCGTATCCGGCGTCGCCTTCCCACATGGCCACCGGGCCCGACTCGGTGATGGCTATATGGGTTTCGTGATGCCTCGCCGGGCGGTCTCGCAGTGATCGAAGCACCTCGTCGACTGATCCGAAGCCGCGGATGGTATGGAGGGTGACCCATGTGGGCGGAACCAGTTCGATCTCGCCCTCGTGATGGCGGCCCAGGGCCTGTTCCGGGGTCATCCACTCGTGGTCGACGATCTCGCCGTCGTCGATGGTCACCCGGTCGCTGGCCACCGCCGCTGCGAAAAACCAAGTGGAGTAACGCCTGGGGGCGATGGCCGGTGGGAGCCAATGGGAGAACAGCACCATTTCGTCGGGGTCGACGATCACCGATGCTTCCTCCATGGCTTCTCGTGCCGCGGCGACTCGTGCCGCGGCGAGTTCGTTGAGGGGATCGTCGGTCTGGTCGGCAAGGTCGATGCGTCCACCCGGGAACACCCACATTCCCCCGAACGCGATCTTCGAATTCTTGCGCAGCATGAGGGTGGCGGGCCCGTCGTCGGTGTCGCGCAGCACGACCACCGTGGCCGCGGGGATGGCCGGGGTCTCACCTGTCTCCTTGGCCTTTCGAGCCCAGGCCGCGAATCGACTGGAGTCGGCCGTGGCTCGGTCTTCGGTGCTCATGTGGGCACGCCGTGGAACCAGCTTGATTCCTCGGTGAGCTTCCGGCTGCGCCATCCGTCGGCGGTGCGGACGAGTTGATGGTGGTACCAGCCGCCGGTGAACCACACGCTGCCGTCGGTCAGTTTCAGCGGGTTGTGAAACATGGCCTCGACCTCGGCGGTGTCGTCATCGATGCTGACATCGATGTTGGCGATCAGGTGCTGGGTGGAGTCGAACATGGCCAGCGACTTGTCGAGCCAGTCACACATCTCGTCGAGCCCGGCGGCCACCCCACCGGCCGACGTGTAGTCGATGTGGGCATCGGGGGTGAACACCGTGCGGTAGAGCTCCCAGTCCTTCCGGTCGACGGCGCGGGCGTAGCGGGTGAGCAGGTCGGTGATGTCGATCCGGTCGGACACTTCTTCGAGATCCATGGTTGGGCTTACCTTTTCGTCCGGCGGCCTGCATGGCCACACGACCTGCATGACCACACGAGACGTGATCCTAGATTGTCATCCCTCAACTATGATCTATGACCTCGGCGGAGCCACTATTGGTCCCACGCGGTCACAGATGCGGGGGGAGCCGCAACGTCTCCGGGACGGTGCGTCTCAGCCCGGGCTCCAGAACCCGACCGCGGCGGCGTCGAGTTGTATCGGGTCTGCCGATGCGTCGAGATCCATGATGAACACGGCATCGTCGTTGTCGGCATTTCGGGCCGCGTAGGTGAAGGCGGAACCATCCGGGGCCCACAGCCGGGGTTGCTCCACGTACTGATCGGCGAACGCGATGTAGCGCTGCAGAAACGATGGGGTGGGCACCCACCGGTTGAGGGTGGTGACCACGTCGGCTTCCCAGACCGACCAGATGCCCTCGCCCTTGGCAGGGTCGAAGGTGGCGACGAGGAGACGTTCCCCATCCGGGCTCCACTCGCCCCAGAAGGGAATCCCGTCGAGGATCGGCTTGCGGTCACCCGATGACAGATCGAGTTGTTCGACTGCTGCCGTCGTGGCGTCGACCGCGGCTGTGGACACGGACCGGGGAGCGTAGGCGACGGGCACGTCGGATCCCCGGGCCGCGGTGCCTCGTCGCGTGCTGATCGCCTGACTCTGGTCGGGGAGCGACGCCGAGGTGATGTGCAGGAGCGCCGCGGTGCGCCCCGACGGTGCCACTACCACCGACACGACGCCGTCGGTGGGTCCGAAGTCGGTGGTGACGTCGCTTGACGGGTCGGAGAGGCGTTTGTCGATATCGATCATCACCAGGTCGGAGCCGGTGGCCGTGTCGGCAAGGACGAGAGCATTGCGGGTTTTCGGGACCCAGGAGGGCGCCAGAAACCCGAGGTCGACGGTGCCGAGGGGCGAAACGGTGAAATCGGGTTCGACCAGCAGGAGTCGGTTGTCGGTGTGGATCAGCAGGTCGGACCCATCGGGCTCCCAGGCCACGTAGACCGATCCCCCGGCCACCACCGAATCGGCGACCACCTTGCCGTCGGCATCGAGAATGTCGAGGGTGGTGCCTGCTGTTCCTGGGCCGAGCGCGGCCACGCGTCGGCCGTCGTGGCTCCATGAGAAGAAGAAATACGGCCGGACCGACGACCCCGATGAGATGACCTCTCCGGAGGTGCCGTCGATCACCGACACCTGCCAGACGCTGCCCCTCAGCGACGAGACGATCAGCTTGGAACCGTCGCGTGACCAGGTCGGCTGGGTCACCGCGCTTCCCACATCGGGGGATCCGACCACGGTGGCGTCGGAGCGCAGGAGACGCAGACCGTTGTTGCCCGCGGTGGCCACCACCCCTCCGGTCTCGGTGAGCGAGTGAGGGGCCGCGGCCACCACCGCGGGCGGTGTTCCGCCGGAACTGCACGCCGCGGCGAGGACCACGAAGGCACCCACGACACCAAGAAGCCTCGTTGCTCGCATGGGCGAAACGTAGTTGGGTCTCGTCGCCTATGGGCGGGCACCGCGGCGAGCCCTCAACCTCCGGGCAACAGTTCGCTGATCATCACCGGCCTCTGCTGGTCGATCGACAGGTGGGCGGCGGCCCCGATCGCCACCCCCCACAGGCCGTCTTCGAGGGTGACTTTGGGCTCGCCACCGTTGCGAATGGCATCGAGCAGGTCGAAATGTTCGAGATACGACGAGCCGTGGTGGTAGCCCGCGTACTTCACCCGCCCGTCGATCACCGGCTGTTCGTCGACCCCACCGATCCAGTGTTCTCCTCTTCGCCCGAGACGGATCACCGACTCCGGGATCAGGGCCTCGATCTTGCCGGCATCGCCGACCGCCACCAGCTCCTCCTGGTTCTTGGTGGCCTCGGCGAACATGCACAGATC
>JAJRXJ010000075.1 GCA_024276355.1 Actinomycetes bacterium
CGATGTCGGGCCAGGTCATGGCGGCCATGTCGAGCGCCCTTGTGGCGGCTTCGCGCACGAGCCCGGCCATCGACACGTCGCCCCTGGTGGAGGCGTACTTGGTCTGTCCGACCCCGATCACGGCTGCACGTCGTCTGGCCATGGTCACTCCCCCTCCAGCACGCAGACAAGGTTCTGTTGCAAACACGGACCCGACGAGGCGTGGGCCACCGCCCGGTCACCCTGCCCGTCGGCGATGCGGGTGGCGGCCTCGCCGATGCGGATGAGCCCCGAAGCCATCATCGTGTGGGCCGCCAGCGCCCCGCCCGACGGGTTGATCACCGTGTCGCCGCCGAGGCCGAGAGCATCGACGAGGAGCGCCTCCGATGTAGTGAACGGTGCGTGGAGCTCGGCAAAGTCGATCCTGTCGTCGGCCACACCGGCGTGATGGGCGGCGATCTCTGCCGACTCGACACGGGTGAGGTCTCGCACCCCGAGGCTGTGGGCGTCGATGCGATGGTCGATGCCGCGGATCCACACCGGCCGGTCGCAGAGTTCTCTGGCCCGGTCGCCGGCAGCGAGAATCAGGACCGCTCCCCCGTCGGCGGATGCCGGCAGGTCGGAGGGGCGCAGTGGGTCCGCGGCGAAGGGCTCGGCGAGGATGTCGTCGACCGACTTCGGAGTGCGACGCACCGCGTGGGGGTTGTCGACCGCATGGGTGCGGCTGCGGGACGCGATCTCGGCGAGGCGACGTTCGTCGACCTTGCCCGATTCGAGCAGCAGGCGGGCCCGAAGCGCCTCGACGGCGAACGCGTCGGGCCACAGCGGCGCCACGTAGTAGGGGTCCATCTGGGTGGCGAGCACGTCTCGCAGTGAGCCCGGCGAGGAACGCCCGTAGGAGTAGACGAAGGCGGTGTCGATGTCGCCGATCTGGAGTTTGACCCACGCTTCGTAAAGCGCCCACGCGCCGTCCATCTCGACGTGACTCTCGCTGATCGGAGGAACGGGGCCGGTGCCGTCGATGGTCATCACGAACGAGAACGCCTGCCCGGCCAGGAAGTCGGACGAACCGGAGCAGGTGAACCCCATGTCTTGTTGGGTGAGCCCGACGGTCTTCTTGGCCTCGTCCATGAGCGGCACCATGAACTCGACCTCGCTCTCATGCGGGATCGAGGCTTCCTGGCGTTGGGTGAAGGCAACGACGGCGATGTCTCTCATGAGGCTTCCCCGGCGGTGTCGGCATCGGTGCGGCCGACGTGTTCGTAGTCGGTGATGGGCACGTCGGGCTCGCCGGTGGGTTCCCACCACAAGATGTTGGTGGCCGACATCTCGAGTTCGTCGTCGGGCTTCCAGTGGGCCTTCACCCTCATGCCGATTCTCACGTCGTCGGCGTCGACGCCGCTCACCAGGCCGATGAACCCGACCGAGGCGCCGTCGAGCACGATCCATGCGCTGCAGTAGGGAGGGTGGAGGTCGTCGCGGCCCCGGATCGGCACCCGGGTGATGTTGAACGATTCGATGTAGCCGGTGTCGGGCAGTTCGACGAGGTCGGTGGTGCGCACGCCGGCCACCGGGCTGACGCCGCGGGGAGGCACGAACACCTGGCCGCTCACCGGGCATTTGTCGCCCAGTATGCGTTTGTCCTTGATGGCCCGCAGGTAGGCGGACAGGCCCGCACCCGGGGTGTAGTCGTATTCGATGCGGATGGGGGTACGGACGCTCTGGACCGGTTCGGCCGCATTGACCGTGGCCAGGCCGGACGTGGAAGCGGCAGAGTCCTCGGGCCCGGCATTGTCCGCCGGTACGAACCCGGCGATGTCGCGGATGTGTCCCTCGCGTTCCTCTCTCCACTGGATGGCGACCCTCATGCCGGTGGCCATCTGCTCGGGGCCGTCGACCAGCACCGCATGGAGCATGGTTGTGTCAGCGCCGTCGAGCCTGATCATCGCCCAGGCGAACGGCCGGTCGAACGGCTGCTGGTCGCGGGGGGTGCCGTTCCATGTCCAGGTGACGACCTTGCCGGTCGGGGCCACCTCCACGAGCTCGTCGAGCGGTGAGGCGTCTGCCGGGTCGTATTCGAGCGGCGGGCACATGACCGTGCCGTCGCTGCGTCTCACCCCGAGCACAACTTGTTCGCGCAGCCCGGTCAGGAAGGCCCCCACCACCGGCCCGGTGGTCCGTGTGAACGGGTATTCGAGAACCAGCGGGGCTTTGAGGACTGCTTCGGACATCTGGGTGGACTCCTCCGACATCGACCGTGGCGAAGTTAGTGGCGCCGGTGCCGCGAGTCACATCCTCGTTGACCGTTCAGCGATGAGCCATCAACATCGCGGCAGCGTCCTCAAGCTCGGCGACAGCCTGCTCGAAGGGCATCCACCCGTTCTTCCAACCGATCAGAGCCGAGAACCACACGTGTTCGAGGGCCCGAATGATGCGACGCCGATCGTCGGCCGCGATGTCGCCCTGAAATGCCGTTGCCAGCACGGCCTCGAACGTGGCGTGCATCTGCTCCTGGCATTCGGCCACGTCGTCGCCCTCGGCGACCAGCCCGCCGATGAGCGCCGAGCTGATGTTCTGATTGTCGGCCATGGCCCCGGTGATCCGATGCAACAGGTCGAGCACCCGATCAAGGTTGGTGACACCGACCGCCGGCGCTTTCACCGCCGACTTCTCGAGGCCCTTCATCAGCTCGATCATCGACGCGGCGAGCAGATGATCCTTGGAGGTGAAGTAGTGGTAGACGGTGCCGAGGGCCACGTCGGCCCGCCCGGCCACTGCCCGCATCTGCACGCCCTCGTAACCACCCTCGGCAGCCAGATCGAGCGCCGCGGTGATCACGCCGCTGCGACGCTGGGCCTGCTTGTCGGTGAGTCGGGTGGTCTCCGGCACGGCCGGATCGTAACCCGCGCCGCTCCCCCGGGCTGAACAGCCGGGCCAAGCCGACACCGGATCCCACGCCGGCGGCGATCTATGCTCGGCCTTCGATGACCCGCCACGCCATCCGCCACGCGACGCGCCCGGACCCGACCGGGGCGCGCCGACTCATCCCGCGACGAGTCCTCGCCGCGGTCGTGGCGACGGCCGTGATCGCGCTCGCCGGGAGCTGGGCACCACCGGCCGGTGCGGCTCCCGGCGACGGCGCCCGCGGCGCGGTGTACAGCTACGACAGCGGCAGCGGTGCCGCAAACACGACTACGACAACTACTGGTGCGGCGACCGGCGAGATCGTAGGCGCTGAGGGCACGCCGTCGCGGGCGGCGCGACCGCCGGTGCATCTACGACACTCCTCCCGCTTTGTTGCCCCAAGAGTCACAGTGGGCGCTCTTGATGATGCATCTGGCGCAGCGTTTCGGGCTGCTGACAACGTTGCGGACTTCTCCGTTCCGCTGAAGCACCAGCCGGGCGCTGGTGGCAATTACGCCCGCTTTGCTGAGGGGGTAGACCAACAGTCAGCAATCCGAGCGGCCCTCACATCCGACGCAGCGACGTTTCGGGTGAACTACGTCAACGGTGTGGCCTCCGATACGTCATTCAGGGTGGTGACAGACGTCGGCCAGATCGTCGGCTCGAACGGTCAGACCTCGATCAGGGTCGTGGTTGGCAACGATGGGCAGATCTGGACTGCCTTCCCGGTCAAGTGACGATCGAGTTCCGGTGCAGCAAGCTGTCGTCCGAGGCGAACCCGCCGAGAAGCCTGCCGGACTTGCTCATTCGGACGAGCGCCGACTTCGAGATCAATATCGATGGCGAGACGCTCTACGACGAGCCGGACTTTCCCGTGATCGAGCTTGCGGCATCGCTGGCCAACTGGGCGGGCCGAGATGCCATCAACCGGCCCGACTTCGATTTTGATTCCATGTCGACACCCGACACCGGATGGGTGTGGCTTAGGCGAGCGGCTGGTGGCTGGCGTGTCGGGTCTATTCATCAGCGCCACGCAAGTCTCACAGTATGGTCGGAGTCCGAGATCCAGCATGCCGTCTCGGAATTCTCATCGCGAATCGTCCGCTGCGTGGCCACATGTCTCAAGACCGACGTGCTGCGATGGATACCGGAGCTCGGTGCGCGATGACACGCGCTCGCTACTCAGTCAACGCTGGTTGTCGCATCGTTGCCATGGTCACCGTCGTTGTTGTGATCACGTTCCCGTCGCTCACCTCGGCCCCCAGAGTGAGCGCTCTATCTGCTAACAGCGCCGGGACCTACGTGTACGACGCAGCTACTGACGGGTTGCTCACCCTGACAGAGGCCGTAGAGACACGCGCCCCAGTGGAGGATCTGAGCGGATTCGTCGCGCCTGGGCCACGTGTACGACCTTCCGCCCCATTCGTTGCCCCAAGCGGGCTAGTGGGTCTGGGCGATGATGCACTGTCGTTCGCCACTCGTACCGAGAAGCTTGACCACGTCTTTTTAACAAGGCACAACCTCGACCCACTGGTTACTCAGCTCGGAAGCCGTGAGGCTGTCGTGGAGCAAATGCTGATAGGCGTCAGCGGTCGGACCCCTGCCGATGGTGTCTTCGAGTTGAATACCGACATCGCACGGCAGCAGGTGGTTGTGCGTGGCGCTGTTGTAGATGGTGTCGTGAAACTAGGGACCGCATTCACCCCATGAACACTCGTGAATATGAAGGACGCAGACTTTCTCTGCGAGAAAAGGCGGTGCTCCTATGGGTGCTCTCCGACTTCGCTGACTCTGATTCCGATATAGCGGAATCCCTTCATGCGCAGGTGACGGTCCTCCTCGTCGCTGGTGGCGTCCCGACGATGCTTGAGTTGTCTGTGCCAGCAGGCGTACGAAGGGTCCCATTGCCAGACGGGCCATTACCTGTGCGAGCGATCTGTGTGGACGAAGCGGGGAGGCCGACCAGCGAGGTGGTGGTCTGGATCACGGACGGTTGTATTTCTGCGCTCGAGCACGCTTGGTACACGGATGACCCTCCTGGTGACTTTCCTCGGCCGAGAGAGCTTCGAGCGGAGTGAGGCGGATGTGTTCAGGCCGCTTCGCATCCGTTGTCGACGGAGCGAGATGTTCTACTTCGCTGCAGGTGCTCCTTTTCGCTGTTCTGGTTGGCTGGGTTGGTATCGCTGGGGCGATACCAGAGAGCGCTGCGGCCGGATTTGACCGCAGCGGATACACGTAGGACGCGGCCGCCGATGTCGCGGTGGTCTGTGGCACAGCTTCAACTTGCGCGGTCGAAACACCATCGACGATGGAGATCAGCGGCGCTGTGGCCCCAGAATCACATCTCCGACCGCCCGCTGTCTTCGTTGCCCCGAGCGGGACACGGGGCTTCGACGGCGGCTGACGTCTCGATGGCTCACCGTGGCTGACAGTCGCCTCGTCGGTATTGGCGACCAAGCCTGCTGATTGGGGAAATCTTTTCGGAGAATTTCCGAGCGGGTGCCCCAAAATGTCACACCCCATCTTTAGAGTCGAACACATGTTCGCTACAGTTGTTGATCGGGTCGTTGGGGAGGTGAGGGCTTTGTCGCCCGCCGGTGCGCCTCGCGCCGCGCTGGTCGACGGGGTCGCCGCTCTCTCACGGCTTCGCGGTGCGCTGGATGCCGCAGAGGCCCGGTTCGCTGCGGCCATCGACTCTCTCGGCGACTCCGGGCTCGACGCTGCGGGGGTGCTGCGATCCGTCACCCACTGCTCGGGCCGCCAAGCAGCCAAGAGATCCACCCGTGGCGAATACCTCGCCAACATGCCCCGGCTCGCCGAGAGCCTCTCCTCTGGCCGGATTCCAGGCGAGACGGTCGATGCACTCATCCGGGCGGCCGGTGAGATCTCGCCCGGAGCGGTCGATTCAGACACCAAGCTTCTGGCCACCTGCGAGGCGAGGCCTGCCGATCTCGCATCCCGAGAGATCCGCGACTGGATCCGCAGCCACCAGAGCGTCGAAGATGCCGAGGCCCAGCTTGAGTCCCAGCGCAAGGCCCGCCGCGCCTCGTGGTTCACCAATTCCGCAGGGATGATGGTGTGCAACATCGAGTTTGATCCCGTCACCGGGGCCGCTGTTGTCGCCGGCTTCGATTCTGAGACGGAGTCCCTGTGGCGATCCGACGGCGGCCGCGACGGCAAGCCCAACGATGTCCGCACACCGACTCAGCGCCGTTGCGATGCCATCGCCAGGCTGTTGGGAGTTGCCAGCCCTCACCAAGCCGATAGCAACCTGCCTGATCCTGCCGGTGGCGGAGGGTCCACCAACGTCGTTGTCGTCGCCGATCTCTCGGTGATCACCGGCGCCGACCCCAACGGCCGGTGTGAAATCCTCGACACCGGGCCCGTTCCGCCGTCAGTTCTCTCCCAACTGCCAAGCAACACCACTTGGCTCGGCGCGCTGTTCGACGGCCCCGGCCGACCCCTCTGGCTGGGGCGAGCGCGAAGGCTCGCCAACGACGGCCAGAGGCTGATGGCGGCCGTGCGCGACCGCGGCTGCGTCAATTGCGGAGCCCCGAGGCACCGTTGCCAGGTCCATCACCGTGTCGAGTGGTCCCGAGGCGGGTCCACCGACATCGACGACCTGGCACTGCTGTGTCAGAGGTGCCACACGCTCCTCCACGAGGGCCACATCCGGCTACACCGCCGGCCCGACGGATCCTGGGTCACCGTGCCCGTGGTCGGCGACCAGTCCGGCGGTTCCACCGCCCGCGACGGGCCCATCACCGTAGAAGAGGCGGCATGATGCGAGTCCCGTCGAGAAAAGCTCCCGCTGTGATTGCCCATGGCCCCGGTGGCCGAACAGGCGTAGGGTTTACACACCAACGAGTGCCGGGAGGCACTGGGGTCTCCCGACGAAAGGAGGCGCGTGATGCGTCAATACCTTGTCGTGGCACATCGGACCCTTGGAGGCGCGCATCTCATGGAACACCTCCACGAATTGCGAGTGGCCGACCCCTACTGCCGATTCCATCTGGTGGTACCGCGCTACCACCCCGACGACACACCACCCGATCCCGATGCCTCGGACATGACCGCTCAACGAGCGCTCAACGACATCCTCGAACGCATGGCCGAGATGGGAATGGGAGCGGAGGGCCACACCGGCGACACCGACCCGGTGATTGCGGTGAGCGACGCCATGTCGATCATCGATCCTGCCCACCTCGCGGCGATCATCGTGTCCACGTTGCCCCGCCGGGAGTCACCCTGGTGGCAGGGCAACGTCCCGGACCGGCTGCGTCATCAGTTCCCCGACATTCCCATCACCCACGTGGTCGCCAACGAGGTGCCGGTGGCCTGACCCACGGCCTCCCGCAACGGGCGGCCGTGGCCAGAGTTCGATCCGGAGAATCAGACGAATACGGCGAATCAGGCGAATATGGCCGCCAGGCGGTCCTTGGCCTTCTCGTCACCGAGCGGCCGGCCGATGATGGCCTTGTCGTCGGTCACGATGATCGGGCGCTGAATCAGGCGGGGATACCTCACCAGGATCTCGACCACCGCGTCGGGGTTACCCACGTAGTCGTCGGGGTTGAGCTCCAGCTTCTTGAACTGCGAATCCTTGCGGACCAGGTTCTCCACCGGATCCTCGAGCTTGGCGATGATGCCCCTGAGGGTCTCCTCATCCGGGCGGGTCTTCATGTAGAGGACCACTTCGTGATCAACACCCATCTCCGTGGCGACCGCCACGGCCTTCTGAGAGGAGTTTCAATGTGGGTTGTGGAAAATCTGAGCTGAGCTCACGGCCAATCCTTTTCCTTGTAGAGATCACGAAGTTCGTACTTGAGTATCTTCATCGTGGCGTTGCGTGGCAACGGCCCATCGTGGATTTCGAGCTGTTCCGGGGTTTTTTGTCGCATGAGCCCCGCTTCGGCGCAGGCCGCGGCCATCTGACCGAAGGTGAGCGGCTCATGGCCGTCGGCGGTCTCGATCACCGCACACACCCGTTCGCCCCGCTCCGGGTCCGGCAAACCGATCACCGCGGCGTTCTCAACCTGGGGCAGGGCGTAGAGAACATCCTCGATCTCCTTGGCCGAGATGTTCTCCCCCTTGCGGATGATGATGTCCTTCACCCGTCCGGTGAGGGTCACATGTCCATCGGCGTGACGCACCGCGAGATCACCGGTACGAAACCGGCCCTCGGAGTCGAACGCGTCGGCCTCGAGCGATCGGTCGGTGTAACCCTTGAACAGCATCGGGCCGGTCACCCTCACCTCGCCCTCCTCGCCGGGGGCGGCCGGCGATCCGTCGGCCTTCACTATGGCCACCTCGCAACCCTCCACCGGGGCGCCTTCGGTGTTGGCAAGCTGCTCGTGGGTGTCGTGGGGCGACC
>JAJRXJ010000076.1 GCA_024276355.1 Actinomycetes bacterium
CGGGTCGGTGAAGTTCAACGAGAAGTCGTCGACCGGGGCGCCGGCAGGCTCGGCCGGGGGACCGGGAAGGGCGCAACGGACCACGAGTTGAAGGCCGGGCTTGAGTTGACCGTCGAGCGCGTTCCAGAGTTCGCTCGCGCGTTCGGCTCCGGTGGCTGCAAGGGACAACTCGGGAGGGCTGAGCGCGGCGAAGTCCTCCTGGAGGTGTTCGATCGGGATGCGTTCGTGGCTGTTCAGGGCGGTGAGAACCGCTCCGAGCAGGCGTTTCTCATCCTCGTGGCGAGCCGACCACGCCGTGATCAGGTAGCGGAACTCCATCGAGACCGGCGGGGCGGCGTAGACGACGGCACCGTCCTTCATCGCGGGACGGCGACCCGACATCGACCGTTCGTGGTCACGCAGGATGTTCCAGAGAAAGATGTTGACAGTGGGCCGGTTGATCCCGCTTCCCCACTCCCGGTCGGGTGGGTCGAACGCCACATCGATCTCGCGATTGGCGAGCGGCACGGCTGAGCGGAGGAAACTCTCTATTGCGTCGTCGAGGTGGTGCAGCATCAGCCAGTGTGGCGCCGTTCTCCCGGGCAGAAACCCCCCGCGGCGCGCGGTCGAACCTAGCGCGTTCACCTCCTCGGAAGGGGTATGCAATCCCGGGGTTCCGCCGTGCCGCCGGGCCCCGATCACACGAAGCGGGTGACGAGAATCGAACTTGTATCATCAGCTTCGCAAGCTGATGAGAGCGGGTTCCGGCGGGCGCCAGGGGAGCGTAGTGCTTGGCCAACGGGTGTACGGTCAAGGGCGGACCGGGGTGAATCTCCCCGGCCTCGCGATTGACGTGCGGTGAACGCGTGGTGGAAGGGTCTGGCCCGCGGGACCGAGCCTGAGCTGCGTCGAACTGGAACAGATCGCTCTCGCCGAACAGCACGTGCTCGAATATCGCGTGCGGCACCCGGGCCGTGATGCGGCGCGACCGCCGGGACTGTGCGGCGGCAATATCGACCACGTCGACCGAGACGACCTGCGGGCACGACCGCAGCTCAATGCGAGATATGCGTGGGGCGAGGGTTTGGGAGGACTTCAGGCGGGCGTCAGTGGTTGTCGAGTTGGGCGAGGGCGTAGGCGACAATTTCGTGGCGGTCCATCGCCGCACCTTCCGCCCTGTACTCGGTGGCGTTGGGGATCGTCTCCAGTGCTTCGACGCTGTCTCGGCGGACGTCTGCGACCGGACCGAGTGCGGGTGGGTGGAGTTCGAGATGGCCCAGGAGTGTCGCCGCTTCCCGCACTTCCGCGGTGTTCCGTAGGTGGAGCGTGCAGGTTTCCAGCACGATGTTGACGGCGGCCCAATACCGGGCGTCGTAGTTCCGGATGAGGGCGCCGCGTAGGAGAACAGCGGCGTCGGGCCAAGATCTGAGAACGGCTACTGAGGCCAGTCCGAGGTGCGCCCAGCATGCGGTGGCCTTGGCTCGGGCGGCATCGGCGAGAAGGAGCGACTCGCGGTAGGCGACTTCTGCTCCGTCGAAGTCGGGGGGATCGGTCGACCAGAGCAGCGCTCGGCCTTCTACCTCCCTGGCGGTGGCGAGCATCGTCGGTTGATCGATCCTGCGAACAATTGCGAGAAGGTCTGCGAGATGGGTGGCTGTCGGATGCTGCATCGTGGCCGCGAGGATGGACTGTCTCAGATCGAACTGGACTCTGGGGGGTGGATCTTCGTCGATCAGGTCGACGAGTTGGGGAACTGTGGTGACCGCTTCGTCGATTTGCCCGGAAAACAGGAGGCCCCAGACGACCATCGCGTGGCAGGTCCCGATGTGGGGGTCGTTCGGGTGGAGTTCGATCCCGCGGCGTGCGAGTTGCAACATGCGTTCGGGGTCGGCGGCGGTCATCGCCCAACTTGCCGCGGCTGCGTAGGTAAGTGCGGAGCAGACTCCGGTCTGTTCGCTTAGGTGCATGGTCCGGCTGGTCCATTGCTCGTGTTCGTGTCGCAGTTTGTCCCAGGCGTGCGGCCAGATCGAGTTGACGAGAGAGTTCGAAGCGGCGATGTCCTCGATCGTGATGGACCAGCCGTGGGCGGCTCGGAGGTTGTCCCACTCGTGGTCGAACACGGTGTCGGCTTCGAGTTGACCGGGGCCCAGGTATGTCTCACTGGTCTGTTGGGCCAGATCGTCGTAGTAGCCGAGGTGTCGGTCGCGAATGTCGGTGGTCGTCTGGCGTTCGTCGAGTCGTTCTTCGCCGTATTGGCGCAGCGTCTCGAGTAGCCGGTATCTCGTTGTCGGCCCGACCCGCTGCGCGATGACCATCGATTTGTCGACGAGTTCACCCAACACGTCGATGATCTCCTCTTCGTCGATGCCGTCACCGGCGCACACCGCCTCGGCCGCGTCGGCATCGAACCCGCCGGCGAACACTGAGAGCCGGTCGAATAGCAGCCGATCGATGTCGGACAGAAGTTGATAGGACCAGGTCACCGCGGCGCGCAGCGTCTGATGGCGTTCCAGCCCGCCTCGACCGCCGCCGCGCAGGAGACGGAATCGGTCGTCGAGACGATCGAGCAACTCGGCCGGGCTCAGCGACCGGATCCGCGCCGCCGCTAACTCGATTGCCAGCGGAATGCCATCGACGCGGGCACAGACCGCGGCGACAACGTCGACATCAACCGAGTCCGATGTGAATGCACTGTCCGCCGCAGCCGCACGCGCCATGAACAACTCGACACCGTCGTCGCGGCTCAGAGACGGGATCCGTTCGACCTGCTCGCCGGCGAGCCCGAGCGGTTCACGGCTCGTGGCCACGATCGTCACTGTCGCACAGCCGGCCACGACGGCTGACACCAACTCCACGACGGGATCGAGAACGTGTTCGCAGTTGTCGATGATCAACACCATCCGGCGACCCAGGCACCAGTCGACGATTGACTCGACGACAGAAACCCCGGCCTGGGGCTGAATGGACAGTGTCGACGCCACCGCCGCGATCACGGTCTCGGGATCGGCGATCGGCCCTAGCTCGACGAACCAGACCCCGTCGGGGAACTCGTCGACAACCAGCCAACCGATCTCCATCGCCATACGGGTCTTGCCCACCCCACCCGACCCGGTCAACGTCACCAGACGGGTTTGCGCCAGGCGCGATACCCGCGATTGTAGATTCGTCAGATCGCCAAACCATTCCGTTTGCAGCCGCGGGAGATTGCCCGCTGTGGTTTGGGCCGACACCAGCGGCCGGTCGACCCAGTCGAGTCCGTCGGCGCTCACCCCGAACACATGCACAGGGTCAACCAGGCCCTTGAGCTGAACCGAACCCAAATCCACCAACTCGATGTCATCAGATCCGTCCAACAGCTCAGCGGTCAACGCCGAAACCACCAACTGCCCACCGTTCGCTGCCCCCATCAGCCGGGCCGCACGGTTCACCGGTGGCCCGAAATAGTCACCATCTCGCTCATGAACCTCACCGGTGTGAACACCCATCCGCACCAACAGCCGCACGTCCTCAGGCCACGGCTCCACGCCAAATGCCCGCTGCGCCGCAACCGCCGCAGCAACCGCACCATCAGAGCGCGAGAACACCGCCGCCAAACCATCGCCACCCGTGGAAAACACATATCCGGCCTGCGCATCGATCGCTGCCCGCAGGATCTCATCATGACGAGCCAACGCCTCACCCATCGCCACGGGATACGAATCCCACAACGGCGTCGACCCCTCAATATCGGTAAAGAGAAACGACACCGTCCCCGTAGGTCTCTCCGCCATCGACCAAGCATGACACAACCGGCTGTTCGGCAGTCGTGTGCCGGTCCCGGGAGGTCGAAACTGATCCACAGACGTCGGTCTGAGCGAACCCGGAAACAGCGCACATCGGTCACTCGAGGGCGGTGGCTCCAGAAGCGACCCGCTTCCCCCAGCCGCTCGGGACTCGCGGCAGCAGTACTCATCGACTGCGCCACATGTCCGCCGATATCCGTCGGACCGTCCTGCCCGAAGCCTTCTCGGCGTTCACGCAGTAGATGACTCTGCGATCCACACAGGGTCGGTGGTCTTTCGCTCTCCGGACAATCCCTCACGCGCCGGTCACAGACCCTGCGCGCCGCGCTGCACCGGATCTCGCCACCCTGCGCCACCGGCATCGAGGACTCCATCGGAGTGCCACTCAGATCGCCGGGGTCTGATGCACTCGGCAATCGAGCCAGTTGGTTGGAAGTGTGTCGCGTGGTGAGCGCCGGCTGCGTCTGTCGTCGTCATGGAAGACAATGATGATCGACACCTCTTGCTCACGGTCCGGGAGGCGGCGGTGCTGGCCATCGGCCGTACCGCCTGGTGCGAGCTGATTGTGCCGCCCGGCGGGCGGAGATGGTGCACATCGGGCGGGCCGTGCGGGTGC
>JAJRXJ010000077.1 GCA_024276355.1 Actinomycetes bacterium
ACCGATGCCGACGGTTGGCTTCTCGACAACCTTTCTCCCGCCAAGCAACCGGATCCGTGCGTGGTCACCCTCGTGGATCCCAACCTGACGCGTGACGCCGAGGTGGCGGCCTCGAGATCGATGGCGCAGGATCCGGCCTCGAACGCGATTGATGGGTCGAACGACACCGCATGGAACTCAGGCGCAGACGCCCCGCAGTGGATCGAGCTGACACTTCCGTCGCCATCAGATGTAGCGGTCATCGAACTCGTGGTGGCCCAGGACCCACCGGGCCGGACCGTTCACCGCGTGGTGGCGGGTTTCGCCGACGGCACATCGAGAGAAGTGGCGGTCCTCGACGGTCCGACGAGCGGAGGCCAGACCCTCACGGTCGACCTGGCCGCCCCGTTGACCTCGGTGACGACCATCCGGATCACCACGGTGTCGAGCCCGTCATGGGTGGCGTGGAGGGAGATCCGGGTGTTGGCCCCCTGAGCAGCCGCCCGACTACGACTCGCGGGCCACCACGAAATCGGCCAGGGCATGAAGGGCATCGTGGCTACCGCCGTGGTCGGGGAGATCGTCGATTGCTGCGATGGCGGTGTCGAAGAGTTCATTGATCTCGGCTTCGGATCGCGCCAGAGCCCCCGTGTCGACCATCACCTGCTGGATGGCGGCGATGTCGTCGTCGGTCAGGTCGGCCCCGACCC
Source organism: Actinomycetes bacterium (assembly GCA_024276355.1). Classification (GTDB taxonomy): domain Bacteria; phylum Actinomycetota; class Acidimicrobiia; order Acidimicrobiales; family Aldehydirespiratoraceae; genus SZUA-87. Next base: position 690 of record JAJRXJ010000077.1, read on the forward strand.
TGGCCAACACCTCCAGCTGGGCCGCCGATGCCTGCTCGCGTGCGTGGGCCAACATCACGGTGGGTTTTGCTTCGCGGAGATCGTCGCCGACCGGTTTGCCGGTGAGGTCGGGGTCGCCGAACGCCCCGAGGATGTCGTCGCGGAGCTGGAACGCGGTGCCCAGCGGCATCCCGTGGGCGGCGAGGGAATCGGCAAGTTCGGGCCGACCGGCGAGAGCGGCACCGATCTGCAAGGGACGCACGATGGTGTAACCGGCGGTCTTGTTGCGCATGATTCGGCGGGCCCCCTCGGCGTCGACATTGCCTCTTGATGTGCCGACCACATCGAGAAACTGACCCATGTTGAGCTCGGTGCGCAGGTCGTCCCACACATCGCGCACGGCTGACGACGGTCGGCCGAGGGCCCGATCGGCCATCACCATGGCCATGTCTCCAACCAGAATCGCCGCGGCCTCACCGAACCGACGGCTCTCGCCCTGCCACTCGCGACGGTCGTGACGCTCGATGAACCTCACCCACACTGTCGGGAACCCCCGCCGGGTCGGGGATCCATCCATCACGTCGTCGTGAGCCAGGGCGAAAGCGTGGAGCAACTCCAGGGCGCAACACGCACCCAGAGGATCGGCGCTGTCGGGGTCGCCACCGCCGGTGACCCAACCCCAATGGCAGTAGGCCGGGCGGATGCGTTTGCCGCCGCTCATCACCAGATCGGCGAGATCTCCGAGCGGTTCGTCGAGTGAGGTATCAAGCTTCGCCCATGTGGAGCGTTCGTGGTCGAGAAGGTGCTGCAGCTCAGCCTCGACACGACGAGCGACCGACGTGAGCTGCTCGGGTGCCTCGCCCATCAGGATTCGGACTCGACCGAATCGACGATCTTCTCCACGTTCATCTCGGCCGCGACGATCCGCTTGCGGCACAACTCGATCAACTCGGAGGCCCGGGCCACGTTGTCGGCCAGCAGATCGACATCGACATCGGCAGTCTCGAGGGTGGCCAGAATCCTGGTGAGCTCCGACATGGCGTCGGCGTAACCGATCCCGTCGGTGAGGTTGTCGTCGGTGTCGGTCACTGTCGATCCTCGTGTTGTTCGATGATGGTGATGGTACTTGTGAGCGAGCCGTCGGCTACCCGGGTGACGACCCCGGCACCCACGGCCACCTGGTCCACTGACCTGATGATCGTGCCGTCGGCGGTGCGTGTGATCGACCATCCCCGTCTCATGGCCGCGACCGGATCGAGTGCGTTCACCCTGGCCTCGATGCTGTCTAGCCGGTAACGGGCGGCGCGGATCGCCTGCGTCTGGGTGAGGGAGATCCTGGTGGCCAGATCATTGAGCTTGCCCGTGGCGATGTCGCCGGCGCGTGTGGCCGCGGTGAGTATCGCGGTCTCGAGGCGGTCGAGGCGTTCCAACCAGGCAGAGACGATCTCCACCACGAACCCGGCCGCAGCCGTGGGTGTGGGGCACGCGGTGTGGGCCACCTCATCGGCGACGCTGTGATCGACTTCGTGACCGATGCCGGTTATGACCGGCAACGCGCTGGCAATGATCGCCCGGGCCACCACCTCATGGTCGAAAGCCATCAGGTCGGTCTTGGATCCCCCGCCGCGGGTCACCAGGATCACGTCCGCATTGGTGTCGGCCGCGGTTGCGATGGCCGAAGCGATCTCCAGATGTGCGCCCTCGCCCTGAACCGCGGAGTGGATCTCCAACACCTCGAAGGCCAGCCCCGATCCGGCCAGGACCTTCAACACGTCGGCGTGGGCCGCGCTGCCGAGCGAGGTGACCAGGGCGACACGCAACGGAACATCCGGTATGGGCACCAACGAGTTGAGCCGCAGCACCTTCTCGGCGGTGAGTTTCGCGATCAGTACGTCGCGGTCGACCACCATCTTGCCGAGCGTGTAGGTGGGATCGATCTGCTTCATCTGAAACTGCAGTCGCCCGCCCCCCGACCAGTAGTCGACGCTGCCATGAATGCGCACCGCCACGCCGTTGTCCATGCGGATCGCGTCGCCGTGGGTGGTGAGCAGACGGTTGACGCGGTCCTTGACACCGCGCCACAACACCACCGAGATCGTCGCCACCGGCCGGGCTCCGGCCTCGTCGGAACGTTCGACGAGATCGAAATAGACGTGGCCGTTCTTGTGACGTTTCAGCCCGCTGATCTCGCCCTGCACCCATACGCCGTCGGGCATGGCCATGTCGAGCGCGGTGCTGATGATGGTGCCGAGTTCGCTGACGCTCAGCGTGCCTTCGATCATTCGGCGACCGTAGCCGACGACGGCGCGTCGGCGGCCTCGACATCCTCGCGTTTGATGCCCAACACGAAGAGAATCGCATCGAGATAGGGGACCCTCAAAGCGGTGTCGGCGGCCTGCTCCACGATCGGCTTGGCGTTGAAGGCGATGCCGAGGCCGGCGGCCGACAACATGTCGAGGTCGTTGGCCCCGTCGCCGACAGCCACCGTCTGAGCCAAGGGGACGCCGGCAGCGGCAGCGACCTCTCGGAGCAGCTCGGCCTTGCGACCCCGATCGACCACCCGGCCGACAATCCGGCCGGTGAGCCGGCCGTCGACGATCTCGAGTTCGTTGGCGAACGCCTGGTCGATCCCCATGTCAGCGCGGATTCGATCGGTGAACCGGGTGAAACCACCGGACACGATCACGGTCGTGTAGCCGAGTCGCCGGAGGGTGCGGACAAAGGTGCGAGCGCCGGGTGTGTACCGCAGGCGTTGCCAAGCCCGGTCGACGGCGGCCTCGTCGAGACCGGCCAACAGCGCCAGCCGGGCCCGCAGTGAGTCGGCGAAGTCGATCGAACCGGCCATGGCCTCGTCGGTGATGCCCCGGACCTCCCGGAGATGTCCGGCCTCATCGGCGAGCAGTTCGATCATCTCGTCCTGTATGAGCGTGGAGTCGACATCGAGAACAACCAACCGCTTGGCCCGGCGGCCCAACCCTTCGCGTTGAACAGCCACGTCGAGGCCCGGATTACCCGCCGCGGCCAGCATCAACGATTCGCGCAACCCGTGGCCGTCGGGGTGATGAACCAGAAGCTCGTAGCTCATCACCGGGTAGTTCGACAGGCGCACGATGCGGTTGATGTTGGCGCCGGATGAAGCAATCGCGGCGGTTGCGCCGCCGAGTTCGGCGGGCGTGAGATCGGGACCGAGGAGGGTGACTATCCACCCCTGGGACGTGGGCGGAGGCTGGTCGTCGAGCACCTCGAAATCGACCTCGACCCGGTTTTCCCATCCGAACACCAGGACTTCCTTGAGTAGGTCACGTCCGGCCGGCACTCCGACCGCCATGCCCAGAGTGAGCCGATTCCGGATGACGATCTGCTCGATGTCGAGCACCGAGGCGCCGGCGCTGTCGAGCACCCGCATCAGCGCCACGGTGATCCCCGGGCGGTCGGGTCCGGTGACCCGGATCAGAACGGTCTCATCCGCCAAGGGCGAGGACCTTGTCGAGCAGATCAGAGGGAGAGAGCCCGCCGGTGCGGTCGACCACGGTGCCGTTGGCGTCGATGAACACCCACATTGGGGTGCCGGTGAGGCCCAGGGCATTGGCCGCGCTGAACGAATCATCGTCGGCGAGCACCGGGAACGGCCACGAAACCCGATCAAGCCACGTCGACGGTGGGTAGTTGCCGCGACCGGTGTCGACCCACGTGCTGATGGTCTGAATCTCCACACCGGTGGGCCAATCGTGGGTGGCCAGGAACGCGGTGAGATCGTCGACCTCAGCCTGGCAGTGGGGGCACCAGTGGGCGAGAAACACCACAGCGCGCGCGACGCCATTGGTGAACGCCACCGGATTGCCGTCGAGGCCGAAACCGGTGATGTCGGGGGCGGTCAAGCCCACAGCGGCATCTGACCCCTTCTCGCGAGGTGGAAGGGGAGTGCCGGTGATGGTGACGGGCTGGACCTCGTCGGCGGGCCTGGCGTTGGGATCGGCGGTGGTCGGCGGGGAGTCGGGGTCGGCGGTGGTGGAGGTGACCGACACCTCGGTGCTGCTGGGAGGAGTCGATGAACCGCTGCTGTTGATGGCAACCACGACGATGAAAGCGATCACCGTGCCGATCATCGCGACCGGCAGCCAAGCGGGAAGCGACTTCTGGGGGGCCTCGTCGGCAGGTTGGGCGCTCACTGGTCTGAGTCTGCCTGATCTGTTTCACGGTCGAGGAGGGTGCTGATCGCCAGCACGGTGATGATCAGGGCGAAGGTGCTGCCGGCCATCCACGGGATGGTGATGAAACCGTATTTCCAGTCGACGTAGGGCGTGGAGCACGGCACGGTGACCGAACACGAACCGCCGCTGCCCGGCCACTTCTGAACCGTCCAGTGACGGATCGACCAGCCCAACCCGATGACGGCCAGGGTGAGCGCCGGCAGGCGGGCGAACCAGTCGCGGCGAACCGCGGCCATGCCGAGAATCAGAACCAGCGGGTACATGGCGATGCGCTGATACCAGCAGTAGGTGCAGGGGATGAACTCGGCGATTTCCGAGTAGTAGAGCGAACCGGCCATCGAGACACCGGCGATGATCGCCCCGAACAACAGGGCCCGGTCGGCCGCCCACTCCACGAGCTCTCCGAGAACCGGCAACTGCGACCGGGTGAGCCACCCGATGACCATGATGACGACGGCGGCGTCGGCCGCGAGGGCCAGCAGCGAAAACAGGGTGTTCATGTCGTTGACGGTCATGCCGGCTCCGGATGGTCTGCTCGAACCAGTGTTTCGTAGAGGTCTTCATAGAGCCCACCCCGGCGACGAAGTTCATCGTGGGTGCCGGTCTCGACGACCCGGCCCTCATCGAGCACCACGATCAGGTCGGCGTCGGTGATGGTCGACAGGCGGTGGGCGATCACCAGCGAGGTACGGCCGGCCAGCGCGGTGGCCAGCGCCTCTTGCACCTGGGCCTCGTTCTCGGTGTCGAGATGGCTGGTGGCCTCGTCGAGCACCACTATCGCCGGGTCCTTCAGCAACATGCGGGCGATGGCGAGGCGCTGCTTCTCGCCGCCGGACAGGCGATAGCCCCGCTCGCCGACGATGGTGTCGTAGCCCTCGGGCAGGGCGTCGATCACATGATGGATACGAGCCGCCTTGGCGGCCTCGATCAGATCGTCGAGGGTGGCGTCGGGCCGGGCGTAGCGGAGGTTGGCGGCCACCGATTCGTGGAACAGGTGGGGGTCCTGGCTGACCACGCCGATTGCCTGACGCAACGAACGTTGGGTGAGCGACCTCACGTCGTGGCCGTCGATCAGGATCGCGCCGGAATCGACGTCGTAGAGACGGGGGAGCAGGGAGGTGAGGGTGGTCTTGCCGGCACCCGACGGGCCGACCACCGCAACCATCTGCCCGGGCTCGATGTCGAGGTCGACATCGGCCAGCACATCGGTGAGCGAAGCGGTGGATTCGTTGCCACCCAACGAGTCGGGTGTGCCCTCGGCCGGGTCGGGGTATCGGAACGAGACGTGATCGAACCTGACCGCGCCCTTCGGGTCGGTTAGCTCGATCGCATCGGGAGCGTCGGTGATCGGATTCGGAGTGTCGAGCACCTCGAACACCCGCTCGAACGACACGAAAGCGGTCATGATGTCGATGCGGGCATTGGACAGGCTGGTGAGCGGAAGATAGATCCGCACCGTGTAGAGACCGAGCGCCACCAGAGTGCCCGCAGAAATCGATCCGCTGATCGCCAGCCGGCCACCAAGCCAATAGACGAGGGCGGTGCCGATCGACCCGACCAGGGTGAGGCTCACCAGGAACACCCGACTGAACATGGCCGACTTGATGCCGATGTCGCGCACTCGGGCGGCCCGACCGGCGAAGTCGTCGGCCTCGGACTTGTGGCGGCCGAACAGCTTCACCAGCAGTGCACCGGCCACGTTGAACCGCTCGGTCATGGTGTTGTTCATGGAGGCGTTGACGTTCATGCCTTCACGGGTGATGTCCTGCAGGCTCCGGCCGACACGCCGCGCCGGGAGCACGAAGAACGGCAGGATCACCACGGCTATCAGGGTGAGCCGCCACTCGAGGTAGAACATGGCGATCAGGGTCCCGGCCAGGGTGATCACGTTGCCGACCACCGTGCCGAGCGTGCCGGTGAACGCCCGCTGAGCTCCGATCACATCGTTGTTGAGACGGCTGATGAGGGTGCCGGTCTGGGTGCGGGTGAAGAACCCCAGCGGCATTCGCTGCACATGGTCGAACAGCTTCACCCGCAGGTCGTAGATCAGGCCCTCACCGATCCGAGACGACAACCAGCGCTCAACGAGAGCCAAGCCGGCCTCACCGATCGCGGCCAGGATCATCACGACGAAGAGCACGTCGAGGAATCCCCGGTTGTGGTCGGCGATGGCCACATCGAAGATCTCCTTGATGATCAACGGTGGCAGCAGCCCTAGGAAGGTCGAGCCGATGATCGTGGCGATGAAACCGATGATCGTGCGCTTGTAGGGGGCCGCGAAGGAGAACACCCGTCGGCGCGTGTCGCGGTTGAGTTGACGACCGACCACACCCGATCTGTCGGCCGACATCGAATGCATGATCTGGAACGGGCTCGGTGCGGTCACCTGCCGAGCCTACGGGCCTTGCCGCTACGGTGACTCCATGGACAAGCCGACCACGGCCCTGCTCACCGACCATTACGAGCTCACCATGGTCGCTTCGGCTCTCCGCTCCGGTATCGCCGAGAGGAGGGCGGTGTTCGAGGTGTTCGCGAGGCGTTTGCCCGAGGGAAGGGCGTACGGGGTGATGGCCGGCATCGATCGCATGATCGACGCGGCTCGCCGGTTCCGCTTCGACGAGGCCAGCGTGAGCCATCTCGTCGACACCGGTGTGGTCGAAGAAGGTCCGATGGCCGACTGGCTGCGGGCCTACCGTTTCACCGGAGACATGACCGGCTACACCGAAGGCGAGCTGTTCTTCCCCTATAGCCCGGTGGTCACCGTCGCCGGCACGTTCGCCGAGTGCGTGGTTCTCGAGACGGTGGTCCTTTCGGTGCTCAACCACGACTGTGCGGTCGCGTCCGCGGCTGCCCGAATGGTCGACGCCGCCGGTGGAAAGCGTCTGATCGAGGGTGGATCGCGACGCACCGACCCACAGGCCGCGGTGGCGGCGGCCCGGGCCTGTCACGTCGGTGGTTTCGACACCACCTCCAACCTGGAGGCCGGCCGACGCCACGGCATCCCCACCGGCGGTACCACCGCCCACGCTTTCGTTCTGGCCCACGCCGACGAGAAGGAGTCGTTCAGGGCCCAGAAAGAGACCCTCGGCACCGGATCCACCTATCTCGTCGACACCTTCGACGTTCTTCAGGGAATCCGCAACGCCGTCGAGGTGGTGGGCCCCGACATCGGCGCGGTGAGAATCGATTCGGGTGAACTTCTGGCCGACTCGATCGCAGCCCGCAACCTCCTCGACCAACTCGGCGCCACCGGATGTCGGATCGTGGTGTCGGGCGATCTCGACGAGTTCCGGGTGGCCGAGCTCGAGGCCGCCCACGCACCGATCGACGCCTACCTCGTGGGCACCAGCCTGGTCACCGGGTCGGGGCATCCCACGGCGTCGATGGTCTACAAGCTGGTGTCGATAGCCGACGACGACAACCCCGAATCGGAGCTGAGAGCGGTGGGCAAACTCTCACCCGGCAAGCGAACCATCGGCGGCCGCAAGGGTGTCCAGCGCACCATTGGTTCCGATGGGAACTTCAAGGCCGAGGTGTTGTCGGTTCTGCCCGTCGAATTGCCCGACGATTGCATGTCCCCTCAGGTGGCCCTGATCCGGGATGGCGAATCGGTGGTCGACCTGACCGATCCGGGTGTGTCGAGAAGCCGATGCGCCGAACGGCGGGCCCGTCTCGATCCCGCCGATCGAACACCCTGGCCCGCTCACACACCGGCGATCCCTACAATTTGGGAAGGTGTGGAAGAGCCACTGTCGGTGGCAGTTGTCAACGGGGGAGCCCGATGAGCAGAGCATTGATCGTGGTCGACGTGCAGAACGACTTCTGCGAGGGGGGGTCGCTGCCGGTTGAGGGTGGAGGCGATGTAGCGCGGGCCATCACCGAAGCGGTCGGCACCAACCGGGCCGGAAACAAATACGACCATGTGGTGGCCACGAAGGACTGGCATGTCGACCCCGGCGACCACTTCGCCGCCGAAGGCACCGAACCGAACTACGTCGACACCTGGCCGGTCCACTGCGTTGCCGGTACCCCGGGGGCGGAGTTCCATCCGGCTCTGCGGATAGCGGTCGACGAACTGTTCCTGAAAGGCCGCACCACCGCCAGCTACACGGGTTTCGATGGTGTTGCCGAGGGTGATGATTCGGTGCGACTCGGTGAATGGCTCGCGGCCCGCGGGGTGACCGATGTCGACGTCGTGGGCCTGGCCACCGACCACTGCGTGAAAGCAACTGCTCTCGACGCGGCCAAAGCCGGGTTGAACACCACCGTGTTGCTCGACAAGTGCGCGGGTGTTGCGCCTGATTCCACCGAGGCGGCCCTGAGCGAACTTCAGGCGGCGGGGGTCGTGTTGGTCTGAGTGACTCCGCTCAACACCAGTGAAAGTCGTGAATGCCGATCCACTGGAAACCGGTCAGGTTGGTCACGTCGTAATGGAACACAGTCAGCGTGTCGATCGGCTGTTGGAAATCGACCTCGATGTTGCCTGCGGTCGTGTTCGACGGGTTGATGCCCCGGACGGTGTTCGGTGAGATCTGAATGTTGTCGGCACCCGTGAGCAGCGAGGCCGGGTTGACGGGCGAGCCGCCAAGGCTGCCGGTCACCTGAACCGTGTCCTCCCATCCACCGCCGCCACCGGAATCGATGTCGACGAGGAAGAAGCTGGGCTGCACCGGAATCGAGAACGTGAAGGTGACCGTGACACCAGCACCGAAGTTGGCCCCGGACATGCCGGTTATCGCCGGGTTGGCAACACCGTTGATCGTGCCCCAGAACGAGCGCATCCTCCAGTAGCCGTCCTGAACACCGGAAGGGTCGCTTTGGCTCATGGTGACGACCGTGCCATCGAGAGCGGTGAACGTGGAAGGCACAAGTCCACCGGCCCAAGTGGAGAAAGCGACCTGCGCGGGCTTCAGACCACACGAGCCGACCGCGGCCTCAACCCGGTCGAGGGTGAGAATGGACGGTGCCGCCCATAGGCCGACGCCGGCAATGGCCCCGGTCTTGAGTGCGCCACGGCGCGACATCATCCGTGGTCCCTCTGGTCGAGCATCTGTCACGTGGTCCCCATCGGCACGCAGCGTGGGATCTGTAGTGGTTCACGGCCGGGTTATTCGAAGACTTTCTCCGCGGCGGCTGCGGCATTGAGGGCGTCGGCTTCGACGTCGCGGCGTGTCGGCTTCACGTCTCCCAATTCTCGGTAGTACTCATGCTGGATCAGGTTGCTCATGATCTCGGAGGTGCCGGTCCAGATCATCGAGAGACGGGTGTCGCGAAGGATTCGTTCGATCGGGTAGACGTCGGTGTAGCCGATACCGCCCATGATCTGCATGGCGTTGTTCACCACCTCCCAAGCGGTCTCGGTGCTGAACTTCTTGGCCTCGCTCACAATGCGGCGATGGGGGAGCCCGGCGTCGACGGTGCGGGCCGCGGCCCACAGGAGCCCGCGGGCGGCATCCAGCTTCGTGACCGAATCGGCGAGGCTGTGGCTGATCGCTTGGAACTTGCGTATCGGCTGGCCGAACGCCTTGCGCTTCATCGAGTATTCGGCGGCGACGTCGATGGCGGCCTGGGCACCACCGAGAATCCCGGCCGCGGAGGTCATGCGTTCGGGGATCATCATCTGGTCGAAGATCTCGGCGCCCCCGTTGACCGGTCCGACGAGGTTGGCCGCGGGAATCCGCACGTCGTGGAAGCTGATTCGACCGGTACCCCCGCCGCGTGCGCCCATGAGCCCGAAGATGTGTTCGACCTTCACGCCTCGCTCGCGCTCCACGAGAAACACCGACAGCGATTCGTGGGGCGCGTTGTCGGGCGCGGTCTTGGCGTAGACCAGAAAGAAGTCGGCACCTTCGGCACCGACGATGAACCGTTTGGCTCCCGACAGCACCCATTCGTCGCCGTCGCGGCGGGCGATGGTGGTGGCACCGAAAAAGTCGGAACCGCCACGAGGCTCGGTGAGGGCCTCGGCCGACACCAACTTTCCAGCCAGCATCGGCCTCAGGAAGCGTTCCCTCTGCTCATCGGTGCCGAACTCGACCAGGGCGTGGCCCACGATCGAAGGCATGGCGTGCTGGCAACCGAGCACGATCCCCAGCCGGCCGATCTCCTCGATCACACCCACCTCGGCGGTCCACGACAGGCCCTGCCCGCCCCATTCCTTCGGGAACCTCACCCCCAACAATCCGGCTGCGCCCACCTTCTCGTGGAACCCGTGGGGAAAGTCGAGGACCTCCTGATCGAGGTCTCGCAGGAACTGGGGGTCGATCTCGGTCTTCACGAACTCGCGGGTCCGGGCCTGAATCTCGAGTTCGTCGGGGCTGAGCAGAACTTCGAACATGTCTCAATCGAAGCACCAAAACACAAAGGGCCCGGCACCGGACGGAACCGAACCCTCTGAGTGGGGGTCCCGATGCGACAGCGTTCGAACCAGTGACGGGTTGGGTGTCACTTCCTCCTGGTACTGTCCGGGTGTGTCTGCTGAACGGGTGATTCCGGCCTCCGAGATGGAAGGGATGAGCCCGGACGACCGCGCTCGCGTCGTTCGCGAGAATGAACTGCGGTCCCTGGATGGGCTCGAGCCCGCGTTCCGGTCCCGTGTCCAGGCGAAAAGCAAGCGCATCCTCGAAGAGCGAGGGCTACTCAACGTCGATCCTTCGTGATCTCGCGCCGAGAGGTCAGGGTCACCGAAGCCTTCTTCGAAGAACTCGACGCCCAACTCGGTTCGGTGCGGGGACCGACCGGTGAGGCGTCGGCAACCGACTTTCTCGTCATCGACCTCCCAGCAGTCGTCGAACGATTCGCGTCCGGCTTCGATGAGCTTCCGGAAGCGGTCGAGGGAATCGCGAGCGCGCGAATGTTCATAGGGAGCAGTGCCCTTGTGCGTGCGTTCGTTGTTCATGGGATCGAGACGACAGAGGGTGTCGTGGAACTCGTCGGGGTGGAGATCGACCGTGGTCGTTGAGGATGGTTGGCATCAGCCGGTCACACACCGGCCCCGATAGCCGGCACCCCGGACCGTTCTCACAGCCCGGGGTGCCGGTCGTGTTGTCGATCCGACAACGGTGGCGGAAGGTATGGGATTCGAACCCATGGTGA
>JAJRXJ010000078.1 GCA_024276355.1 Actinomycetes bacterium
AGCCCGCGACCTCGGCGATGTAGAGAAGCTCCGGGGCGGTGTCGGTGCGAGTGGTTATCTCGACCCCGAGCTTGGAATATCCACAGGTGGGATCGCTCATGACCACGTGGGCGTTGGTGAGGATCAATCCGGTCGGATCGAGGATCGTGCCGGAACCGCTGAAGCAAACCTGCTCGCCGTTGTCGTCGAGCTGGGTCAGGAGAACGGTGGCCTTGGCTATCTCACTCGGCCGCGTTCCCACCGGTGGGATGACCGCGGTTGTCGGCGCGGCGGTGGTGGACGCGGCAGCGCTGGTTGGGGGAGCCACCACAGTGGTCGTGGGAATGGTTGCGCTGCTGCCGCCCGAACCCCCGCCCACGGTCAGCACGATCACGGCTACCACGGCGGCGAACGCCACCACCGATCCGATCACCGCCGCCGGCGTGCCGATCGATGGTCCGGGTTTCTTCATTGGGTCGGTCACCGTCGGCCCCCGGTGGGTATGTGACGAATCTGCGGAACAAGCCGACACTAGGGGACCGGCGCCGCCGGATGAAACACCGGCGCGGCAAAGCACCGTGCGGATGCCCTGCCCCATAGCCTGCACGAATGATTCTCGTGGACGCCACCGGCATAACGATGATGCGACCGGACCGCCCGCTGTTCTCCGATGTGTCGATCACGGTCTCCACCGGCGATCGGCTCGGCGTCGTCGGGATCAACGGCACCGGAAAGACCACGCTGCTCGATGTGCTGGCGGGATCACGGCAGCCCGAGGGTGGTCAGATCACCCGCGGCAGCGGAGTGACAGTGGCCACCCTCGAGCAGGTCACGCGGCTCGGAGCCGGCACGGTACGTGAGGCCGTGGGCGCCGGATGGCGTGGCGAGGCGGTTCTCGACAAGCTTGGGCTCGGTGATCTGTTCGACCGCCCGACCGATCAGCTGTCCGGTGGCCAAGAGAAACGGGTGGCGCTCGCCCGGGCCCTGGTGGCCGATGCCGACCTCTTGATCCTCGATGAGCCGACCAACCACCTTGACGTCGATGCGATTGAATGGCTGGAGGAGGAGCTGCGCCGATTCAACGGGGGATTGGTGCTGGTCACCCACGATCGGCATGTGCTCGATCGGGTCACGACCCGAGTACTCGAGCTCGATCGGGGATCGTCCTACGTGCATGAGGGTGGCTACGCCGGGTATCTGGAAGGGCGTGCCCAACGCGAGGAGCGCGCCGCAGCGTCGGAGTCGACCCGCAAGAACCTGGCCCGGCGCGAGCTCGCCTGGCTGAGGCGTGGGGCCAAGGCCCGCACCCGCAAGAGCAAGTCGCGCATTGAGCGGGCCAATGAACTGATTGCCGGGGGGCCCCAAGCCGCGGCGAGGGCCGGTGATCTCGATCTCACCACTCTCCACAAGGGCACCCCGCGGCTGGGTGATCAGGTTGTCGAACTTCACGACGTTTCGATCGGGTTCGAGGGAAGCGAGCCGTTGGTGACCGGCCTCGATCTCTTGCTCGACCGTCGCGACCGCCTCGGAATCGTCGGTCCGAACGGATGCGGCAAGTCGACATTGTTGGATGTGATCGCCGGGCGTCGTGAGCCCCTCGCCGGCAGGGTGGTCACCGGACCGACGGCCACGGTCGGGCTACATGATCAGACCGGCCGCGCGCTCGATCCGCAGACGCGGGTGAGGCAGGCCATCGCTGGCGACCGGGCCCAACCGGATTGGTGGGACGCGGCGCTGCTCGAACGATTCTGGTTCGACTCCGATGCCCAGCGATCACCCATCGGCTTGTTGTCCGGGGGTGAGCGGCGTCGACTCCAGCTGGTGCTCACCCTCGCCGCCAAGCCCAATGTGCTGTTGCTCGATGAGCCCACCAACGACCTGGACCTCGACACGCTGAGGGCGCTGGAGGATTTTCTCGACGACTGGCCTGGAGCTGTGATCGTCGTCAGTCACGATCGTACTTTCCTTGATCGAACCGTCGACGATGTGCTGGTCATCCACGAAGGGTTGGCCAGACGCTGGCCGGGTGGCTACGCGGCATGGCTGGAAGATCGAAAGGCCCCCACCAAGGGCGCCGGTTCGGCCGTGCCATCGACCATCACCTCGAGTCGGCCGTCAAGGCCGAAGAAACGGTCGGGCGGCCGTTCCCGCAGCACGATCAACCGCGAGATCTCCAAGAGCGAGAAACTCATAGGTCGGCTCGACGAGCAGGTGGCCCGGCTCCACGCCGAACTGTTGGAGGCCGGCGCCGATCACCAGCGTCTGGCCGATCTGGGCCGTGAGTTGGCCACCGCCGAGGCCGACAAGGCCAAAGCGGAGGATCTGTGGCTGGCCCTGACCGACGAACTCGACTCCCTCCCCTGACCAAACCCGGTTTTGTGAACGTTTCGAGTCCCTTTTGGGACTCGAAACGTTCACAAAACCGGGTCGGTAGGCTTTCTGCATGGCAAATGCTGTTGAGACTGAGCTTGAGGCCGAGGAGACCGGCGAGGTTCTG
>JAJRXJ010000079.1 GCA_024276355.1 Actinomycetes bacterium
GAGGCGGAACTGGTATTCCACGATCTCGACTCGACGGGCGAGTTCGTGGATCAGATCGGTGCTCTCCCGCGTTGACAGGCCCTCAATGTGAGAGGTGAAGAAACGGTTGACATAAATGACCCTGCGACCCGTCACGGGATGGGTGTGAATGACCGGATGGCACACCAGTGGATACTTCGTCCGCATCGCGGCACGTTGCCCGGGCGGTACCTGCACCCGGAAGGCCTGCATGAAGTCGTGGACTGCAACCAAGCCGTCGACACGCTCACGGAGTTCGTCGTCGAGTCCGTCGTACGCGGCACCGACATCGCTGAACAAGGTGTCGCCGCCGGTGGCCGGCACCTGGATCGCGTGGAGAATGGCGCCCATCGACGGCCTCTCCCGCCAAGTGACATCGTGGTGCCAGCCGTTTTCGAAGCCACCCACATCGGCCGACTTCTCGAAACGAACCAGCTCAGGGTGATCGCTGTTGCCGCTGATGAACGGATGTATCTCGAGCTCACCGAAACGCCGGGCGAACCGCAGGTGTTGTGCGGCCGAGATCGGTTGATCACGGAAGTAGATCACTTTGTGGTCGGTGAGAGCTCTTCGAATGTCGGCGATCACCTCATCGGGCAGATCGTCACGCAGGTCGACTCCGGTGATCTCGGCACCGAGCGTCGCACCCCGCGGAATCACTTCGATGTGATCGAACCTGGGAGACGCGAGCCGCTGACGTTCGGCCGCCAGGTGCCCGAGAGGGCCGAGCTCCATGTTGTAGGGATCCACGCGAACACGCTTGGCATCGATTTTCGATACCGGGTCGCTCGTGCCCGGGGTATCGACTGTTGGGGCGGTCATGGTGGTGAGTCTTTCGTCAGCAGAGGTGAGACGCAAGCCCGCCCGGACCGGGCGGGTAGCGTGCCGACATGGCTGCTGACACCATCCTCACCGGGGGAACCATCCGCACGATGGCCCGACGCCATGGTGACCCCACCGGCCCAGCGGACGCCGTAGCGGTGACCGATGGGCAGATCCTCGATGTCGGGCTCCTCGAGGACGTGATGCGACACCGGGGATCCCGCACCGAGATCGTCGACCTGGCCGGCAAGAGCCTTCTTCCCGGATTTGTCGAGCCCCACACCCACCCCGACATGTGCGGCGTTTGCTATGCCTGGCTCGACGTCAGCGGTTTCACCCACCGCAGCGACGCCGAAGTGGAGGCAGCGCTGATGGCCGAAGCGAATCGCCGTGCCGACGGCGAATGGATATTCGCCTTTGGCCTCGATGCGATGCTCACCAGCGACCTCGGCAGTTTCGATCGTGCCCGTCTCGACCGGATCGCGCCCGACAATCCGCTGGTGGTGATGATCCAGTCGATGCACACCCTGTGGGTCAACAGCGCCGCCCTGCGAGCGGCCGGCATCGACGACGACAGCCCCGACCCCGAGTTCGGTGGGTCCTACGCCCGGGACAGCGCCGGCCACTTGACCGGACGGGTCGAGGAACAGGCCGCAATGGGGCCCTTTCTCGTCCACGCCGACATGAGCCCCGGCCATCTGGAGACGGAAATGTGGCGTCAGTACCAGCGATACGCAACGGTGGGAATCACCACGATCGGGCTCGCCGGTGCCACCGTTCCCACCGCCGGCTTTGGGCTGTTCAGGCAGTTCGCCGACCGCGCCGACGTCCCCCAGCGGGTGGTCGGCTACCTGCGCCACCAGCAGGTCGAGTCGCTGGGCCTCTCCCCCGGCGACGGCGACGACAACTTTCGTGTTCAGGGAGTGAAGCTCTGGTACGACGGTTCTCCCTACTCCGGAACGATGCTGCTCGACGAGCCCTACCTCGATTCGGAACTGTGTTGCTGCACCCTCGGCATCGCTGAAGGAACAACCGGTTACGCCAACTTCGATCCCGTTGATCTCGTCGAGATCCTGTCCGGACTGGCCGCTGACGGTTGGCAGGTTCTCACCCACGCGCAGGGAGACCGTGGCTGTCGGGAGATTCTCGATCTTTACGCTGCCGCGCTCGGTGAGCGGAGTCACACTGACCACCGTTGGCGTCTCGAGCACTGCCTGCTGATCGATGGCGACGACCTCAGCCGGGCGAAGTCGCTGGGCGTCAGCCCATCGTTTCATGTGGATCACATCCGATGGTACGGGCCTGAGCTACGCGACGACATCCTCGGCCCGCAGCGATGCGAACACATCATGCCGATCGGTACCGCGGTCGGCCATGGACACCGAGTCTCACTGCACGCCGACTCACCGATGTATCCGCCGGGACCACTGCGTCTGGCCCACACCGCCGTGACAAGACTCACCCGGGAGGGCCGCCTGCTCGGTGGGTCCGAGGCCATCGGAATCGAGCAGGCGCTGCGAGCCATCACCATCGACGCCGCATGGCAGCTCCGCCTCGACGATCGGGTCGGCAGCATCGAGCCCGGAAAATCGGCCGACTTCGTGGTCCTCGAAGCCGACCCCATGGCAACGGACCCGGCCGACCTCGACAAGCTCGAGGTCGACTCCACCTGGCTGAGTGGCCGGCAGGTGTCGGGTCCCGTCTCAACCTGAGGGCTTCTCCTTTGGGTCCCCGCAACGGCCTGATGTCCACGCGACAATCTCGGTGTGTCCGACATCATCGAAACCTCCTCAGCATGGCTGACCTCTGACGATCTGGCCGAGGTCAGAGACCGAGTACCGATTGTCTACGTCGACGCCGTACCGGTGCGCCTCGACTCGATCGGTGAGGTCACTGAAATCGGCCTGTTGTTGCAGGCCATGCCCGACGGAACGGTCAGCCGAGCGCTCGTCACGGGTCGTGTGATGTTCGGGGAGCGCATCCGACACGCTCTGCTTCGCCATGTAGAGAAGGATCTCGGTCCGATCGCCCTACCCAGGCTCCCGGCCAACCCGACTCCGTTCACCGTGGCCGAGTTCTTCCCCGACCCCGAGATTTCCGGCTACCACGATCCACGCCAGCACGCGGTCAGCTTGGCCTATGTGGTTCCGATCGACGGCGAGGCCGCCCCGTCCCAGAAGGCGCTCGACTTGGCGTGGGTCACCCCAGAGGAGGCGATGAGTCCCGAACTGCGGAGCGAGATGACCGCTGGACACGACCGTCTACTGCGATTGGCGCTGGCCCATGTCGGCCTGCTTCCATGAGCTTTCGTCCGGGTAGCGTGCCGGGATGCCCGCCCAGCCCATCGCACTGAGCGACCTGACGGTCGCGTACGACGGCAGGGTCGCTCTACGCAATCTCAACCACGTATTCCAGCCGGGCACCTCCACCGCGGTGATGGGGGCCAATGGCTCGGGCAAGACCACCCTTCTCAATGTGATCGCCGGCTTGCTGCGACCCACTCGCGGCGCCATCTCACCGGTCTCGAAGGACCTCGGCTACGTGATGCAACACGGTCAGGGCGGCTGGATGCCCATAACTGCCGGCGAGGTCATCGAGATGGGCCGATACCGGCGGCGCGGGCTCCTCGGCCGTCTCGACACCACGGACCGCAACGCCATTGCCGAGGCGGCGTCGCGTCTCGACACAACCGCGTTGCTCGATCGGCAGTTCCATGAGTTGAGCGGTGGCCAACAGCAACGTGTCCGGGTCGCCCGTGCGTTGGCGGGCCAACCTCGCACGCTGCTCTTCGACGAGCCCATCACCGGGCTCGATCTGCTCAGCCAGGAACTGATACTTCAAGTGATAGCCGACGAGACCGCTCATGGCACCACCGTCGTGGTCACCACACATCATCTCGACGAGGCCCGTCACTGCAACATGGTGATGCTCCTCGCCACCGAACTGGTGGCCGCGGGGGCCCCCGACCAAGTGCTTCGGCCCGACAATCTCCGGGCGGCCTTCGGGGATCGGATTCTCGGCGATCACCGGGGTCACGACCACGGCCATGAACTCCTCATACTCGACGACCATGGTCATGGACACCTATCTGGTGACGGTCATCATCACCCCGGCTCTGACACCGGATCGTCCCCCACGTGAGCACCTACGACCTCATCGTCATCGGCGCCGGGCCGGCCGGTTCAGCCGCGTCGATTCGCGCGTCACGCGCCGGGGCCCGCGTCCTGATGGTCGAAAAGGCGCCCATGGGCCGAGACAAGGTCTGCGGCGACGGACTTACCCCACGGGCGATCGCCGCACTCGACGATCTCGAGATCGACTACAGCAGCGCTCACCGAATCGACGGGTTGCGAATGATCGCCGGGCGAACACGGCGACAGCTGCCGTGGCCCGACAACGGTGTGTTCCCACCCAATGGGGCTGTCTGGCCGAGACGACTCCTCGACGCACATCTGGCCACAGCCGCAGCGGAGAGCGGCACCGAGATTCGCTGGCGAACAGAGGCCAAACCCACCCTCGATGATGAGGGCCGGGTCACCGGTGTGACCGTCGACGGCCGACACATCAAATCGGAGATGGTGGTGGCCGCCACCGGTGCTCCTGGGCTGGTGGCGAGGATGCTGGGGGCCGAGAGGGTGGCCGACGAACCCCACGGTCTGGCCATTCGTACCTATGTTCCGTCGCCCCGACATGGGGATCGTCACCTGGAAGCGTGTCTCACCCTCAAGGATTCCGACGGCACCCCGGTGCCCGGTTACGGCTGGATGTTCCCGGCCGGTGACGGCACCGTCAACATCGGAGTTGGTGCGCTCTCCACCATGAAGGGCTTCAGGAATCTCAACCTCAACTCGCTGCTCGACGGCTACCGGGATCTGGTGCGCGACGAATGGGAGGTGGGCGACTACACCACCAAGCCGAGAGCCTGGCGACTCCCGATGAGCGCCACCCGTCGGCACGGGCCGGGGTGGGTTGCGGTGGGAGATGCCGCCGGCCTCATCAACCCCATGAACGGTGAGGGCATCGACTACGGACTCGAGTCGGGCATTCTCGCCGCCGACCTGTTCATCGACTCACCGGCGACCGCGCCCGAACGCTACGACCGCGAGATCGCCGATCGATTCGACGCCTTCCTTCGAACCGGCCGTCGATTCAGTTTCCTGATCGGTCACCCCCTGATCCTGCGAAGTGGCCTCCGTCTGGCGGTCGGCACCCAAGCGGTCGCCGACATCACCCTCCAGGTGATGGGTAATCTCGTCCGGCCCGACACTCCGGGCGCGGCCGGACGTGTCCTGCGGGTGGCCGACAGGCTGCTCGCGATCGGCGATCCGCTGTTGCGCCGTACCCGAGCGCGATCCAGCTGATTTTCGCCGTTCTGTTCCAGCTGGTTAGCTTGTGCCCATGCCCGACTCGGCCACCCCAGATGAGTCCGACCTTCCGCTGATCATCTCCGTCGATGATCACGTGATGGAGCCCAAGGACCTCTGGCAGCGGGAACTGCCCGCCAATCTTCGTGAGCGGGGCCCGAGGGTTGTCCAGGAGAAGGTGAGACTCGAATTCAAGGGAGGTCACTACGGGTTCGTACGCGATGCCCCCGATGGCCACATGTGCGATCTCTGGCTCTACGACGACCTGGTGATGCCGACGGGATTCCTCCACGGGCCCGCTGGAGTGCCCCGTGAGCAGCAGCGCAACGTGGCCGCGGTCTACGAAGATCTCCGGCCCGGCACCTGGAACCAGGCCGATCGCCTGAGCGACATGACCCTCAACCATGTTGAGGCCGGCATCAACTACCCCAACATCTTCCCGAGATTCTGTGGCCAGGGATTCCTCGAACGCGACGACAAGTCGCTCGCCCTCATGTGCCTCCGTATATACAACGACTGGATGATCGACGACTGGTGCGGCGGAGATGCCCGCGGCCGATTGGTGCCCCTCACGGTAGTTCCACTGTGGGACCCGCACCTGGCTGCCGAGGAGGTGCGCCGCTGTGCGGCGAAGGGCAGTTACGCGATCAGTTTCTCCGAGAATCCGTCGAAGCTCGGGTGCCCATCCATGTACACCGGGGAGTGGGACGTTCTCTGGGATGCATGCCAGGAGACCGAGACCACCGTCTCGATGCACATCGGCTCGTCCTCCTCGATGCCCTCCACCTCGCCCGACGCGCCGCTGGCCACCTCGATGAGCCTCTACGCACAAAACGCCGAGGGTTCGCTCGCAGACTGGGTGTTCTCGGGCACGTTGGCACGATTCCCATCGCTGAAGGTCTCCTATGCCGAGAGCCAGGTGGGCTGGATGCCATTCCAACTCGAACGGATGGACTCCGTGTGGAAGGAGGGCCGTGGCGGCGTGGGCGGCGACGGTTCGCCGTTGCCGAGCGAGTCGGTGAGGGGCCGGGTCTATGGATGCGTGTTCGACGATCTGTTCGGATTGAAGTCGCGCCACGAGGTCGGCGTCGATCACATCCTCTTCGAGACCGACTACCCCCACTCCGACGGCACGTTCCCCGACTCACGAAAGATCGCCCACCAGATGTTCGTGGCCGCTGGCATGAACGCCGACGAATGCCACAAGGTGCTCCGGGGCAACGCCATCGTGGCCTACGGTCTCGACCGCTTTGGTATCACCGACTGACTCCATCAAGCGATCGGCGATTACGAGACGCAGAGGCGACCGACTTTCCCGTGAGCACCACGATGAACGAAACCACCGCCGACAGGGCCATGGCAGCGCCCGCCGCCGTGCCCTCGTGGTAGCTCACCAGCAGCCCCACGACGGCCGATCCGGAGCCCAGCAGGACCGCCACGATCATCATGTGGTGGACACGCTTGGCGAGAATGGTCGCGGCCGCGGGCGGTGCCACAAGGAAGGCGAACACCAGCAGACTGCCAACGGTTTCGAACGATGAGATGATGGCCACCGCCACCAATCCCAAGAGGGCGGCATGCGTGAGCCGAGGGCGAAACCCGATGAGCCCCGCGGCGCGCTCATCGAAGGTGAGCACCAGAAGGGCGCGGTGCAACACCACCACTCCGACGACTGTGATCAGTGCGGCGATCGCCTGTCGGACCAGGTCGCTGCCCTCCACTCCGGTGACCGATCCGAAAAGGAACCGGTCGAGGTCGCCGGCACCGGATCCGGCATCGCTCGAGATCACCGCCACGGCCAGCGCCAACATCCCGACGAACAGAACACCGATCGAGACATCAGTGGGCAACGGAGAGTGGGAGCGCACGACGTTGATGCCTCCGATCATCACCAACGCCGCGATGGATGCACCCAGGGTTGTGTTTCCGCCGAGGACGAACGCAATGGCGATGCCGGGCAGCACGCCGTGGGCCAGCGCATCGCCGAAAAAGGTCATTCCGCGCAGCACCACCCACACACCCACCACCGAAGTGGCCAGCACCACCAGCAGGCTGGCGTAGAGGGCGTAGCGCATGAACTGGTGATCGGTGAACGGCACCACCCACCAAGCCCACGGATGGGTCAGAAAATCCACTTACGCACCCCGGGGTGTCTGCAGACCATCAGCCCACGCTAGCGACCCTCGGCTCGGACAACGGTCTCTGGTGACCCGAGTCGACTCGCTCACCCATGGGTCAGACCGGTGGGGGCCATGCGTACCTGTGCCAGCTTCAGACCGGGAACGGTGAAAGCGTTGTAGGCGACGATCGGGAAGCCGTCGAGCCCGATGGCCATGGAGGTGGCCCGTCCGACGTCGCCAACGGTGTCGAGAGCAATCGTGTTGGCTGCGGTACAGGACAGATCGATGCAGTGCGCGACCTTAGGTCCTTTGACGTCGCATCACGGTAGGCAATCGCCGCCAAGCCATCGAATCCAATGGCGATCGATGTGTACTGACCCACCGAATTCAAGCCACCATCGTCGGCCGTCGCGGATGACGACGTGGTGCAGCTCATGTCGGCACAATGAACGACCACGAGGCTCCCGGCGGTGGCGTCCAGAGAGCTGATGATGGGAAACCCGTCGGCCCCGACGGCCAGTGACGAGTCCAGACCCACGTTGCCGGCGGTGAGCACGCTCGGGACGATCGGAGCCGTGGTACAGCAGGGGTTGGTGCACTTGGCGACCACAAGGTCATTGCTGAGATTGTTGAGGTAGCTCATGACGGGCAGGCCGTCGAGTGTGACCGCCACCGAGATGGACCACGCCAACCCCAGGGTCGTGTCAAGGTACGTCGGGGGCGATGTGGGTCCGCCGATCGCGTAGACCAACCGTGAGGAACCGCATCTCCAGGTCGTCCCGTCGTGGTAGGCAACCTCGCTCGTACTGCACGGAAGGCCTCCCAGTGTTTGTCCGAGACCATCGATTCGCGAGCCGAGGCCGGGAACGATCATCGCCAGTCCCACGATGATTGCCAGTGTTCGCTTCTTGCCGAGTTTCATGATCGCGCAACCCCCCCCCCAAGGCCCGTTTGGCGCGATCATCCAATCTCCATGGCCTTCGGGAGAACCCGGGGACCGAGATACGGTCAGCCGAGGGCGTCGAGCGGGTCGACGTAGGGCAGGGACTGTGAGGCCGCCACATGAGCCTCGGTCACCTTGCCGTCGATCACGTTCAAACCACCAAGCAGGTGGGGATCATCGAGCATGGCCTGACGGGCACCCTTGTCGGCCAGTTCCAGCACGAACGGCAAGGTGACGTTGTTGAGCGCGTAAGTGGAGGTGCGCGGAACCGCGCCCGGCATGTTGGCCACGCAGTAGTGGACCACTCCGTCGACAACGAACGTTGGGTCGGAGTGGGTGGTGGCATGTGATGTCTCGAAGCAGCCGCCCTGATCGATGGCCACATCGACCAGGACCGAGCCCGGACGCATCCGCGACACCATCTCGGCGGTGACCAACTTCGGCGCCTTGTCGCCCTTGACCAGAACGGCGCCGATCACCAGGTCGGCACCGAGCACCGCGTCTTCGATGGCACGCCGGGTCGAGTACACGGTCTGGAGTGCAGGTCCGAAACGTCGATCGAGCCTGTCGAGGGCATCGATGCTCCGGTCGATGACCGTGACGCGTGAACCGAGACCCACTGCCATCTCGATGGCGTTCTCTCCCACGACACCCCCACCGATCACGACGGTTGACGCCGGCGGCACACCCGGGACGCCTCCGAGAAGGAGGCCGGCGCCACCCTGCGGTGCCTCGAGGGCGTGGGCCCCGGCCTGAACGGACATCCGCCCGGCCACCCGCGACATGGGAGCCAGGAGGGGTAGCCCGCCGTTGGCGTCGGTGACGGTCTCGTAGGCGATGCAGGTGGCGCCGCTGTTGATCAGGTCGGTGGTCTGGGCGACGTCGGGCGCGAGGTGAAGATAGGTGAACAGCACCTGGTCGGGGCTCAACATGGCCCGTTCGTGGGCCTGGGGCTCCTTCACCTTGACGATCATCTCGGCCTGGTCCCAAACCTCCTCGGCGGTGGCCATGCGGGCCCCGGCGGCTTCGTAGGCAGCATCATCTGCACCTATGCCGATACCGGCGTCGTGGCCCACCACCACCTGGTGACCGTGGGCCACCAGCTCGTGGACGGCTGTCGGAGTGAGGCCCACCCTCTGCTCGGCAACCTTCACTTCTTTCGGCGCACCGATGAGCATGACCTTTACCCCCCCAGAATCGACGTATCTGGATCTTAGGTGTGACGTCGGGCAATAGGGGTGCGTAATATGGCGCTCACATGCGTCTCCACGCATGTTTCTGTACCCATCTGCCATCCGAGGATCGGAATATTGTGCGCGTGCTTCTTGATGCAACCGATCGAGCCATCCTCAATGAGCTACAGCGAGACGGCCGAACCACCAATGCCGCTCTGGCGGAGAAGATCCACCTGTCCCCGTCGGCGTGCCTGCGTCGCGTTAGAAGCCTCGAGGATGCCGGTGTTATCGACGGCTATACGACCGTTCTCAACCGCACGGCCATCGGCCGGTCCACCACCGTGTTCGTCGAGGTGAGCCTCACGGGTCAACAAGAGGAGTTGCTCAGTGAGTTCGAGGCCGAGGTCGGTAACTGTCCCGAGGTGATGAGTTGCCATCTGATGGCCGGCATCGCCGACTACGTGCTCTACGTGGTGGCCGACGATGTCGAGGACTACGAGCGGATCCACCGCACCCACCTGTCGAGGCTCCCGGGAGTGGCCCAGATCCGCTCGAGCTTCTCCCTGCGGGCGGTCTGCGAGAAGACCATCCACGAGCTCGCCTGAACCGATCGTTCACATCAAGTACGACTCCGCGGTGGGCTTGAGAGGCCGGGCGTACCACATGGGGCGGCGCAGACCGCCGGGTCCGGGTGCCGGCCGGGTGAGCGACAACCAGTCGCGGTAGGCCTCACGCGACTTGCCGGTGTCGACCACGACATCGCCGTACTCGTCGCCGTCATGGGCCGGGCCCACCCGTACCCTCTGATGCCAACACTGCATGCCGGAGATCGGATCGGGCTGCACACTGAACGTGAGATTCTGGTGTACTCCGGCATCGCTCCACCAGATCCGGCCGGTGTCGGGGTCGTCGCTCTCGTAGGGGTTCACGCCTCCTTCGCGCCGGAGCCTCCACACATGGCCATCCGATTCGCCCGACTCCTCTGAGGTGATGTCGGCCTGACCGTTGCCCCAGCTCTTGGCCTGGTCGGCACCCACCCGCCAACGCCCCATGTGGTGTGAAGCGGCCACGATGCCCGGACGGATCCCCTCGGTACGCCACGCGCTGATCACGAAGTGACCGATTCGAGTGGAGACACGAACCAGGCCCGACTCCTCGATCCCCAGCTTCTCGGCGTCTGACGGGTGGATCCACAGCGGATGTCGGTGGCTGATCTCGTTGAGCCACTTGCTGTTGCCCGACCTCGTGTGTATGAGAGTGGGGATACGGAAGGTGGGAATCAGAATGCGCTCGTCGCCGTCCATGTCGAGGTCTTCCCAATGGACCTGTGAGGGAATCCAAGTGGGTGTGGCGTATTCCGGCCAGCCCCAATCAGCGATCGTCGAAGAGTAGAGCTCGAGCTTTCGGGACGGAGTCGGAAAGCCCTCCTTGGCCTCGCCGTCGACTTCAACTCCCGGAGATCCGTCGCCGAGGGGCGCCAGCTTCAATCCGGGCAGGTCGCCGGCCTCGCCGGACCAGGTGCCCGGTGTTCCCGGCTTGCGGTAAACCCCGGATTCGTCCTTGACGCAGCCCTCGAGTGCGGCCGGGTCGACCGGGCGTTCGTAGGGCTGATAGGTGTCGCCGGGAACCGCGAATGCACCGCGATCACGCATGAACTCGAGCGGTGCCTGGCCCGCTTTCTCCGCGGCCTCGGCCAGGCCCGGAACCGACTCGGCGAACATGGTGCCGTAATACTCATCAACCCCGAGCGGCTCGCCCGGGCGCTCGTCGCTCTCGACCCCCTTGCGTATCCCCATCTAACCTTCGGGGTCGATCCTCCAGGAGAGATCGATCCAGAATTCGTTTTCCTCCCATACCTCGCCGGGGTTGTACTCGTGGGTGCGGCTCGCGGCACCCACGTCTTGCCCCTCCAGTTCGGCATACCTACGGAACACCGGCTGCCGGAATCCGATCCAGCGGCCGGCATGGGTCTCGAAGCTGGCCACATCGTGTCGCTCGGCGCCCACACCCATCGGCAGGACATAGTCGGCGAACCAGGATGTCTCCGACCACGTTGGCGTGAGGGCCACATGGCACTCGACCTTGCTCGGATCCCGCAGCGCTTCCATCCACGAGAATCCATCGGGATTGGTCCAGATCGGGTTGTAGACACGGCTGAAATAGGTGTCGATCCGGCCGCGGCCCTCGGCCAGAAAGTGGGGCAGAAGAATCGACATCTCGTGGTAGGCCAGCGGGTATTCCCTGGGCCAGCTCAGCTCGTTCCACCCCTCGAGAGGCGGAGCGCCCTTTGGGGCGGCGGGCTTGAACTTGTTCCAGCCGTTGCCGCTGGTACCGCCCTTGGTGGCCACCGATGCGGTCAGCACGTTCAGGAAGAACAGGCATCGGGCCGTCTGCCAGCCGCCGAGGTTTCCTGCTCCGGCGGCCCGCCAGTTGTGGGAGGCGAACTTGGTTGGGTGACTACCGATGATCTCAGCGATCTCACGGATCTGCTCAGCCGGAACACCACACACGTGTTCGGCGCGCTCGGGCGTGTACTCGGCGTATTCATCGAGCCACGCCTGCTCCATCGACTCGAACTCACACGGCAGGTCGGGCCTCATCTTGTGCAGGTAGGTCTCCCAGTTGGTCCATCGCCTCACAAAGTCTCGTTGCCACATCCCGGACTCGATCAGGAGGCGGGCGATCGACAGGAGCAGGAACGGTTCGGTTCCAGGCCACGCCGGCAACCAGTGGTCAGCCTTGGAACCGGTGTTCGACAAACGAGGATCGACGCAGATCACGGTGGCGCCCTTGGATTGGGCCTCGATGATCCGCTGGGCATGGGGGTTGAAGTAGTGGCCGGCCTCCAGGTGAGCCGAGATCAGGAAGATCACCTCGGCATTGGCGAAATCGGATGACGGCCGATCGTGCCCCATCCACGACTGGTAGCCGATGCGGGCGTTGGATGAGCAGATGTTGGTGTGACTGTTGTGTCCGTCGACCCCCCATGCCTTCAACACCCGCTCGGTGTAACCGTCCTCGCCCGGACGCCCCACGTGATAGATGATCTCGTCCTTGCGGTCGTCGAGTATCGCCTTGCGGATTCGGGTGCCGATCTCATCGAGAGCGGTCTCCCACGAGATCCGCTCCCACTTACCGCCGCCGCGTTCACCAACACGCTTCATCGGGTACATCACCCGCTCGGGGTCGTACACCTGGTTGAGGGTGGCCGGGCCCTTCGCACAGTTGCGACCACGACTGGCCGGATGCTCGGGGTTGCCTTCGAACTTCTCGATCTTGCCGGTCGTCTTGTCGATGTAGGCCACGAGACCGCACGCTGCCTCGCAGTTGAAGCATGTGGTGGGCACCAGCGCGTAGTTGCGATCGACCTTTTCGGGCCAGGACGCGGCGTCGTTTTCGTGCCAATCGTGCCATTGATCATGAGGCGGGTAGCTGTGGAGATCGGTCACGGTGCTTCCTAGCTGAGGGGGACGGACTGGCCGGCCCTGACGAATGCGTCTTCGTAGGCGAACATCCCGGCGAGAGCCGCCAAAGCGGCCGCGGCAGGTAGCGCCGACCCGGCGGTGTCGACGGCAAGTGCCGTGGCGACGGCGGCGATCGGCAGCAGCATCCCAACGATCACGCCGAACAGGAAACGGCCCCGGTACCTGCCCTTGACCATCGAGTGGACGGCCAGTTCCACGTGGCGTGATCCGGCGTGGGTGATCTCCAGGGAGACCACTGCCAGGGAAACCGACGCTCCGCCGAGCAGCGCCCATCTGACCGCCGTTGGATCGGGTACGGCCGCGAATACGTCGATCAGGGAGAAGACGGCACCGCCGGCGGTGACTGCCTGGGCAAGAAGCATCGGGAGCACGAGTGGCGACTGCCACAGGTCGCGACCCTCGCATTGCCCGAACAGGAACGCCGTGTAGCCGGCAGTGCCGGCGGCACCGAGGACAGCCGGTACGGCCAGCCACTTCAACGACGTTGGCGAATCGACCAGACCCGCAATCCACCAGAGTGCCACGACAGCGGTGTTGGCCATCAGAATCCAGGCGCCCTTGACCAACCAGGAGCTGGAATTCCCCCGGGTGATCAGATAGTGGAAACGCGTGGGCTGCTTCAGGTCAGCCACCAACAGCACGCCGGTGATGGCCAGAAAAGCGCCGGCGACCATGGGCGGGACCACTCCCACCACAGCCCGCTCAGAGGAATTTCCGAGCAGCACCAGTAGTGCGGCCACGAGCATCACTCCGGCCGCGATGGCCTTGGTGACCAGGTATCCAGACACCTTCTCCTTCCAGGTCATCTGGTGGGGTGTGGTGTAGGCCGTGCGGGCGACGACTCCCGAATCGTCGATGCCGGTCGGAACGGTGGGATGTGCCGCCGTGGCGTCGGCCCAGATGAGCCCATCGGAGGCGATCGCAGTTCGTGTGGGGTCCAAGGACGCTTGGTCGGCCCCCCGGTAGAAGACCTTCGGCTTGGTGTTTTGCTCCGGTGAGCGAACAGAGACATCGGATCGACCGATGATGGCCGCCACCGGATCAAGTGGATTGTCGAAATCCGCGACCTTGATCGCGTGGGTGGGGCACACGACGACGCACGACGGTTCGAGCCCGACCTCGATGCGGTGATTGCAGAAATTGCACTTGTTGGCGGTGTTGGTGGCCGGATTGATGAATATGGCGTCGTATGGACAGGCATTCATGCACCCCTTGCAACCGATGCAGTTGGCGTCGTTGAAGTCGACCACTCCGTTGTCGGCACGAAACAGCGCGCTGGTCGGGCAGATCTTCATGCACGGAGCATCCTCACACTGGTTGCAGCGCATGACGGAGAAATGTCGGCTCACATTGGGAAACGAGCCGGTCTCGATGTACTTCACCCATGTGCGGTTCACACCAAGTGGAACGTCGTGCTCGCTCTTGCACGCCACCGTGCAGGCGTGGCAGCCGATACACGAGTCGCTGTCGAGTAAGAATCCGAGCCTGGTCAACTTTGTCCCCGAGTGCCGACGTCGGCACGAAATGTACGTACTTTTGGGCCCGGGGTCAAGGACAACCGCTCACGAGACTCAACTGCGGTCGTTCGCCCTGCTCAGGTCGAGCGCCACGTCGACAATCATGTCCTCCTGCCCGCCCACCATGCGTCGGCGTCCCAACTCCACCAGAATCTGGCGCGTGTCGAGGCCGTGGGCTTGGGCCGCCCTTTCGGCATGACGCAGGAAACTCGAGTAGACACCGGCGTAACCGATGCTGAGGGTTTCGCGGTCGACCCTCACCGGTCGGTCCTGGAGCGGACGCACCAGATCGTCGGCCGCGTCCATGAGGGCGAACAGATCGCAACCATGGTTCCAGCCCTCGAGATCGGCCACGGCCACGAAGGCCTCGAGGGGACAGTTGCCGGCACCGGCACCCATACCCGCCAACGAAGCATCGACGCGGCGGCAGCCCTCCTCCACCGCGATCACCGAATTGGCCACGCCCAGTGAGAGGTTGTTGTGAGCGTGAATACCGATCTCGGTCTCGGGGCCGAGGACATCCCGGTAGGCCCGGATGCGATCGCGCACCCCACCCATGGTCAGTCGGCCTCCGGAATCGGTGACATACACGCAGTGGGCTCCGGCCGCCTCCATCCGCAGTGCCTGCTGAGCAAGTTCAACAGGGCCGCTCATGTGGGCCATCATCAGGAATCCGGACACGTCCATCCCCAGTTCCCGGGCCTTGGCGATGTGCTGGTCGGCGATGTCGGCCTCGG
This sequence comes from Actinomycetes bacterium, assembly GCA_024276355.1. Lineage (GTDB taxonomy): Bacteria > Actinomycetota > Acidimicrobiia > Acidimicrobiales > Aldehydirespiratoraceae > SZUA-87. Next base: position 15,182 of record JAJRXJ010000079.1, read on the forward strand.
TGCAGTGGGTGGCCACCCTCACCGACGTGACACCAAGCGAGTGGGCCCTCTCGAGATCGGAGATGGTGCCGATTCCCGGCAGCAGCAGGGTGGTGAGAGCGGCATTCGAGATCACCGACGCCACCTCTTCGATCCACTCCCAGTCGGTGTGGGACCCGAACCCGTAGTTGAAGCTTGATCCAGCCAGACCGTCGCCATGGGAGATCTCGATCGCGTCCACACCGGCCGAGTCGAGGGCTCTGGCTATCGATCGGATCTGGGTTATCGAGTACTGATGGCCGATCGGATGCATCCCGTCGCGCAGGGTCACATCCTGCAGGTAGAGATCGGCCGCGGTCATGACGACACCCTTCGACGTGCGATCTCCTCGGCCGTGCGAATGGCGGCTGATGTCATGATGTCGAGATTGCCCGCGTAGGAGGGCAGGTAGTGGGCCGCGCCCTCCACCTCGAGAAAAACGGTCACCTTCCAGCCGGTGAACTTGCGGTCGAGCTGTGGGATCCGCACCGCCTCACCATCGCTCAGACGGTCGAACTGAACTCTCTGCTTCAGGCGGTATCCGGGCACGTACTCCCGGACCGCGGAGACCATGTCGTTCACCGAGGCCTCAATGGCGTCGGGCTCCCCGGACTCGACCAGGCAGAACACAGTGTTGCGCATGATCAGCGGTGGTTCGGCCGGGTTGAGAACGATGATCGCCTTGCCGAGACCTGCACCGCCGACAACCTCCAGCGCCGCCGAGGTGGTCTCGGTGAACTCGTCGATATTGGCCCGTGTCCCCGGCCCTGCCGACCGCGAGGCGATCGACGAGACGATCTCGGCATAGACGACCGGCTCCAGCCGGTTGACGGCGGCCACCACCGGCACGGTGGCCTGCCCACCGCAGGTGACCATGTTGAGGTTGGGGGCATCGAGATGATGGTCGAGATTGACGCACGGGACGCAGTAGGGGCCGATGGCCGCCGGCGTGAGGTCGAGTATCCGCTTCCCGTGCTCACGCAGCACCCGATCGTGGTTGGCGTGGGCCGCGGCCGATGTGGCGTCGAACACCAGATCCACGTCGTCGAACACGTCCATTGTCACAAGGCCATCGATTCCCTTGGCCGTGGTGGCGATGCCCATGCGACCGGCCCGGGCGAGACCATCGGACTCCGGATCAATCCCGACCATGGCCACGATCTCGACATCCTTCGATGTCCTCCGGCTCTTGATGAGCAGGTCGGTGCCGATGTTCCCCGAGCCGATGATTGCGCACTTGATCCTCGATGAATCGCTCACGCCACGAACCTCGCGGCCACTGAGCCGAGCGTTCCCATGTGGGCCTCCACCGAGTCGCCCGGTGCAACGGAGAACATCGGCCCGAGAGCTCCGGTCATCACGCACTCTCCTGCTCTCAGCGGCGACCCCAGCCGGTCGACCGTGTTCGCGAGCCACACCGCGGCGTGAAGGGGGTTCCCCAGACAGGCCGCCCCGCTACCGGTCGAGGCCGGATCATCGTTGAGGGTCATCGACATCTCCAGCGACAAGAGATCGAGTTCGCTCAGCGCCACCGGCCTCGTGCCAACCACGTATGCACCGCAGCTGGCATTGTCGGCCACGGTGTCGAGAATGTTGATGTCCCAGTCGATGACCCGCGAGTCGACCACCTCTATGGCCGGCAACGCGAAAGCAGTGGCGGCGATCACATCGACAACCGAGAACGGCCCGCCGGCCAGATCCTTGCCGAGGACCAACGCCACCTCGGCCTCGGCCCGTGGTGAGATCATCGCACCGATCGGCACATCAAGCCCGCTGGCGAAGCACATGTCGGTGAACAGCACACCGAAGTCGGGCCGATCAACACCGAGTTGGCTCTGCACCGCCTCCGAGGTGAGGCCGATCTTACGGCCGCTCACTCTCCGGCCATCGGCCAACGCCCGGCGAACGTTGGCCTCCTGCACCTGATAGGCCGACTCGATGTCGTCGGCTTCGAACATGTGTCGGACAGGTGGGCACGGTGTCGAGGTGGTGGAGGCTTCATGCAGCATGTCGGCGACGTGTTGGATGTCGGGCGGTTTCACTTGGTGGCTCCCTGGGTTTGCGCCATCTGTCAGAACCGGGCCCGTATCGCCCAGAGATCAGGGAACACCGGCTGGAACAGGGTCGATCGGAGATATTCGGCTCCGCTCGAACCGCCGGTGCCCATCTTCGAGCCGATGGTTCGCTGCACCATCATCACGTGGCGATATCGCCACTCCTGAAAGCCCTCGTCGAAATCGATCAGAGCCTCACAGATCTCGGTGAGAGCAGGATCATGCCGATAGATCGCGATCAGAGCATCCTGGACCTCGGAGGATTCGCTGTGCGGTTCGGTCAGGTCACGGTTCAGGAGGGAATCCGGTATCTCGTGACCCCTACGAGCAATGAGTCTGATGAATGCATCCCACAGCGTGGGCTCCTCATAGCGCCTGGTGAGGTTGGCGAACTCACGGGGGTTGCCGGCGAAGCGGTCGAGGTTCTCGCGGGTCTTGGCCCCGAGCAGGAACTCGAGTTCACGGAACTGTGCGGATTGGAAGCCGCTCGCCCGGTCGAGGAATTTCCTGAACGACTGGAATTCGAGTGGGGTCATTGTCTCGAGGACATCGAGTTGTCCGACCAGCGTCTTGAGTATCTTCAGGACCCTCTTGAGCTGGTGTCCTCCGAGCGCGGGATGGTCGGAGTTGAGGTGTTCGGCGAACCTGTCGAGTTCATGGAGGACTTCCTTGAACCACAACTCGTACACCTGATGGATGACGATGAACAGCATCTCATCGTGTTCCGGCGGGTCTGATTCGCAATGCTGCAGATCCAGGAGCTGATCGATCCGCAGGTACTTCCCGTAGGTGATCTCGGCACTCATCGGATTCCCCTGACTCCGGTTGGCAACAGGTCGATCTCACTCACCATCGCCTCGGCACGGGTGAAGTCGACGTCTTCGAGCGACGCCGCACCCCCCGTGAGTTCATCCAGGATGCCCCCCAGACGCCGGGCCCTCTGTCGGGCCTCGGCGTAACCCATGGTGGTGAACATCACCATCGAGTATCTCGGGCTCACCCTCTCGGGCCAGCGTCGCTCGAGCTCGAGGGCCAGGCTGCGCCGAAGCAGATACGACGGGTCGGTCACCGATGCCCTCATCTCGACGTAGTTGTCGATGGCCATGTCGGCGATCGCGTCGGTGTCGGGTCGGCGCACCGATTCGAAGGCTAGGAATGCTTCCTCGACCGATGACGACGAACGCAGGTGGGCGGCCAGAACCTTGCACGATTCCATCGCCGCATTCATTCCCTGACCGTGGAACGGCACGATCGCATGTGCGGCATCGCCCACGAGGACAGCTGCGTCTTCGTGGCTCCATCCGACTGTGCGCACGGTGGCGAGGTTGCCGACCGGGTTGGAGGTCCACTGATCGGTCAGGTCGGGAATCAGGCCGACCAGTTCTGGGAACTCCCCGGCGAAGAAATCCAGGGCCGAATCGGGGCCGACCACCGATTCGAAACTGTGTTCACCCCCGACCGCGGGCATGAACAACGTGGCCGTGAAATCCCCGTTGGGATTGGCGAGGGCGATCGCCATGAATTCGCCGCGCGGCCAGATGTGGAGAGCGTTGGGATCGAGGCGGAAGGAACCGTCGTCGGCGGGAGGGATCGTGAGCTCCTTGTAGCCGTGACCCAACGGGTCGATCCTCACTGACGACGCCCCGGACGATTCCATGGCATCACGAACCGCTGAGGCGCTCCCGTCGGTACCGATGATCGTTCCGAAGCCGATCGTGTGGGGCACGTCGTCGGCATCTGTGACAACCATCGTTCGCGCCTCGAGGTCGACGCTTCGACACCGGGATTCAAAGTTGACTTCCACATGGCCCGTGGCCTCGGCCACGTCAAGCAGAATCGAGTTGAGCCCAACGCGCGAAACCGACTGGATCACTTCGGATGGTCGTTGACCGTAGGGCTGCAGATTGGTTTCGCCGTCGACGTGGACCATCCGGCCCCGCATCGGGATGGTGATCGCATCGACTCTGGCCGCTGCCCCCAGATCCTCGAGGACAGCGATGCCGCGGTTGGCGAGAGCTAGGTTTATTGAACGACCGGCCGAGATGTCGGTGCGCCGCATGTCGGGACGGCTCTCGTGGACCGTCACGTCGTAACCCATCTGAGCCAGGTAGACCGCCATTGATGTGCCGGCCGGACCGGCCCCGATAACCACCACCGGCCCGTTGGAATCGAGTCGGCTCATGGCAACAGCCCCGCCAGAGTGGTGACGAATCTGTGGACGTCGGTGAACGAGTTGTAGAGAGGCACCGGCGCCACTCGTATCACGTCCGGGTATCGCCAATCACACGCGATTCCGGCGGCCTCGAGATCCTCGAACACGCGGCGGCCGTCGGCGCCCGGCGCAACGACGCGCAACGCGAACTGACAACCGCGTTCGTCGATCGCGGTGGGGGTGATGCACTCGATCCGGTCGCCCAACAGTCGCTCGAGCAGGAAATCCGTGTAGCGGATCAGCCGTACCGACTTTCGTCGCATCTCCTTGATTCCGCCGACGTCGGAGATGATGTCGAGTGACGCCCGCAAAGCAGCCATCGAGAGGATCGGCGCGTTGCTCAGCTGCCATGACTCCACGGTGGGAATGGGTTCGTAAGTGGTCCCCATCTCGAAGCGGGTCGCCTTGGCGGTGCCCCACCATCCCAGCAGCTTCGGCAGGCTCTCGTCGTCGATGTGGGTCTCGTGGACGAACGCCCCGCCCGCTCCCCCGGGCCCGCCGTTGAGGTACTTGTAGGTGCACCAGGCCGCGAAATCGACGCCCCACCCGTGAAGGTCGAGTTCGATGTTGCCGACAGCGTGCGCCAGGTCGAATCCCGCCGCCGCACCAACCGCATGGGCCGCTGCGGTGATGGCGGCCATGTCGAACACCTGGCCGGTGTAGTACTGGACGCCGGGGAGCATCACCAGCGCCAACTCGTCGGCGTTGTCGGCGATCGCCGCCAGGATGTCGTCTCGGCGAAGGGTTTGCTCGCCGGGGCGAGGTGACAGGACGACCATCGACTTCGACGGATCAAAGCCGCGCTGGCGGATCTGCGATTCGACCGCGAAGTGATCCGATGGGAACGCGTGTTGCTCGATGATGATCTTGTGGCGCGAGATCGTGGGTCGGTAGAAGCTCACCATGAACAAATGGAGGTTCACGGTGAGCGCATTCATCACCACCACCTCGGAATCGAGTCCCCCCACAATCCGGGCCATCGGCGCGGTGAGCAACTCGTGGTACGGCTCCCACGCCAGTTCCCCGGTGTGATGGCCGTGGACCCCGAGTGTCGCCCATCGGTTGAGTTCGGCCTGCACGTATTCGGTGGTGCGTCTCGGCGCCGCCCCCAACGAGTTCCCCACCAGGTACACCGACTCGCTTCCGTCGGGTGCAAGCGGGATATGGAAGCCGGCCCGCACATCAGCCATGGGGTCCGACGCGTCGAGCTCGGCCGCGCACTCGTGGTCCGTCGTGAAATCGTCATCAGACATCGCTGGCCCCCAGGGCAAAGAACCGGTCGGCGTTGCCGCCGAGCATCAAGGACTTCGACTCGTCGGACAGATGAGCCGAGTCCGATATTCCCCGACCTGGTTCGATTTCACCAAGTGGGAACGGGTAATCGGAACCCATGAGGATGTGGTCGTCGCCCATCACGGCCACCAACAATCGGAGAGCGTCGTCGCTGAACACGGCCGAGTCGACATGGAACCGCGACGCGTATGACGATGGCAGATTGGGGCAATCCCGACGCACGATGTCTCGGCGCTTCCAGGCATTGTCGACACGCCCGATCTGCGCGGCGAAGTTACCGCCCCCATGACAAAAACACAGACGGAGATCGGTGGGCAGCCGCTCGAACGCACCAGACAGGACCAGGGAGAGAATGGCCAAATGGGTTTCGGCGGGCATGCCGACGAGCCACTTGAGCATGTAGTCGGGCATGCGCTCGCCGGCCATCATGTCCCAGGGATGGACCAGCACCGGTATGGCGTTGTCGGCACAGAACCGCAGGAACCTGATCAATTCCGGATCGTTGAGGTTTCTCCCGGCAACGTGATTTCCGATGTGTACTCCCACATGGCCGGCCTCGCACGCCCGCTTCACTTCGATACACGCGGCATCGACATCCTGCAGAGGCACCTGACACAGGGAGCGAAGCCTGTAGGGATCGGTCCGGCACATTTCGAGTGCCATGTCGTTGATCATCGCGGCCCATCTGGTGGTGGCGGCCGGGTCGGCGGTGTAGGAGAACAGCATCGGGGTCGCCGACATGACCTGGATGTCGACCCCGGAATCGTCCATCTCGGCCAACCTCGCCACCGGATCCCAGAGTGGCGCATCGACGGGCCGGTACTCATTGTCGCCGGCCATCATGAAGCCCGTTCCATCGCCGTTGTCACGCAGCCACGGTGGATCGTCGACGCCCAGCGTCTCAGCCTGCCTTCTGGACAGCAGTGGATAGAAGTGACTGTGAATGTCGATCTTCACGTTGCCGAGACCTCCACGTCTCCCAGGCCGCCGTAGCGCGCTGTGAAGATGTCTCCACGTGCAGCCGTAACGGCGCCGGTCAACGATCCGGCCAAAACCACCGAACCGGCCGAAAGGCCCCGGCCGGTGGCGGAGAGATGCCGTACCAACAGCGCGACGCAATCTGCCGGGTCTCCGAGCAGAGCGGCCCCGGTGGCGGTCCCGCTCACCTCCGAATTGTGCAGGAAGGTGCAGCCCATCACGGTGAGGTCGAAGTCGCGCGGGGCCGCTCCCTCCTCGCCGACCACGAACTTGGCGGCCGAGGTGTTGTCGGCGATCACATCGGGAAGGGTGAAGCTGAACGCCCGGTAACGAGAGTCGATTACCTCGATACCACCGTGCACCGACTTCGTGGCGTCGAGCACGTCGGGACCGGTGATGTCGGAACCGGTGAGGTCGTCGCCGATCATGAACACGATCTCCGGCTCGCATCTCGGATGGATCAGCGTGGCCAGCTCGAACGCAGAGCCACTGTCGACACGCATGGAGGAGGTGAGCACACCGAAAATTGGTTCCTCGACACCCATCTGTTCCTGCTTGGCGCGTGAGGTAAGGCCGAGCTTGGCCCCGATCACCCGGTCGCCGGCGGCAATCAGGTTCTCGACGACGGCCTGCTGGATGACGTAGGCCTCGTCGACATCGAGGTCTCTCGATGCAGTGATCGCCTCGGTCTCGACTCCATCGACTCGCGCCCTGGTCAGAAGTGATGCGAGACGGTCAACCTCGGTTGATGATGGCGTCATCGGTCGTCGCCGGGGGCCGGATGAACGGCTCCGCATTCTGGGCATGTTCTCGCCTCGATCGAACCGTAGAACGCCTCGAACATCGGCGGAAGATCGTCGACGATGGAAGCCAACTGGACCTCCCCGCGGTGAACCAACGCGTGGCACTCCTGGCAGAACCACTCGAACCCGTCATGGGACCCGGGGGGCCTGTTGTATTCCACGACGAGACCAATGCTGTCGCGGTCGGGACGCTGGGGTGAGTGACGTAGATGGGGCGGCAACAGGTAGATGTCGCCTTCGCGTATGGGCATGTCCCTGGGCGGTTTGCCGGGCTCGTCCATTATGCGGAGGTTCATGTCGCCCTTGAGTTGATAGAAGAACTCCTCCAGGGGATCGTCGTGGAAGTCGGTGCGCACATTGCCGCCGCCCACGATCATCACGATCATGTCGGCATCGGCATAGACCTGCTGGTTCGAGACCGGCGGCTTCAGGTCGTCGGCATGCTCGCGAATCCAACCCATGAGATTGAATGGCATCGGATAGTCGGTCACTGTTCGGCAACTTCTCGCAGGGCAGCCATGGCCTTGATCTCGATGAGGAGATGTGGGTGGGGCAGCTGGTGGACGGCCACGGTGGTGCGGGCCGGCGGCGCGATCCCTTCGAAGAAGGCGGCCCACGATTCGTTGTAGCCGCCGAAATCGTTCATGTTCACAAGGAAGCTCGACACGTCGATCAGGTCGGTGCGATCGAGTCCGATCGTGGCCAGGTTTCGTTCGATGGTCTCCAGCACCGCAGTGGTCTGTGCCCGTATGTCGAGCGAGGTGGTGCCGAGGCCATCGACCTCGGCGCCGGCGATGGTGTTGTCGGGCCGGCGGCTGCTGGTGCCCGACACGAACGCAAAGCCGTTCGAGACCTTGATGTGGGGGTAGGCGCCCCGCGGTTGAACGGTGTTGTTGTCCATGGGGGCATTCTGTCCAACGGATGCAGACGAGGCCAGTGCCTCCTGTGTCGTGAGGTATATCCGCAACGATATGGGTAGGGACTAGCCTCACCACATGAGCTATGTCCAGCTGATAGGCAGCCCGCTCCGCATGAGGCAACTGATTACCGCACTCGCCGTGGCCGATGCGGGCAGCATCAGTGGCGCGGGCCGTCGACTCCACACCGCGCAGCCCGCTGTTTCACGCTCCATCAAGCAACTGGAGGACACCACGGGCCTGTCGCTGTTCCGTCGACACCCACGCGGTATGGCTCCGACCCCCGAGGGCGAGATATTCCTGCTCCACGCCCGCACCGTCACCACTGCCCTGGTTGAACTCGACCGGCAGGTGACCGCACTTCGCACCGGATCCGCGGGTTCGGTGCGTGTCGGCACGTTGGTTGCCGGAGCGGCCGACCTTCTACCAGTCGCCATCGCGGCATTCGCCGCCAAACGACCGATGGCTCGGGTGACCGTTGTCGAGGCCACCCCCGATCTGCTCCACGACCGACTCATCAGCGGTGAACTCGACTTCATACTGGGCAGGCTGATGCCGCTGGTGGACCGCGACCTGCTCCAGGGTGAGGCGTTCTACAACGACTCCGTGAGAATCATCGCCAGATCGGGGCATGCACGATCCGATGCCGTCTATCTGGCCGATCTCGTCGACGAGCAGTGGATCATGCCACCACGGGACACCGCTCTGCGGGCCCAGCTCGAACAGAGCTTCGAACAGTCCGCCGGAAAGGTCCCTCGGCGAGTGGTGGAGTGTGTCACAGTGCCGACCATTCGTCGTCTGCTTCTGGAAAGCAATTTCCTGGCTGCGCTTCCCGGAGGTGCGCTCGAAAGCGACATCCATCACGGGGATCTCACGGCACTCGATGTGGCCATGGAATTGGGTGCCGTCCCGGTGGGGATCATCACCCGTGTTGGCGATGTGATGTCGGCGGTGTGCGAGGAATTCGTGGGTGAGCTGCGGGCCGCTACGAAACGATGAGATCGACTGTGCTTCCCTGCTCGAGATGATTCGGTATCAGACACACGATCTGATAGGTACCGGGCTCGAGGTCGACACTGAGCGACGCGTCGTATCCGGGCGCCAGCGAGTCGATTCGACCAAGCTCCATCGACGGATCGAACTCGGTGGCACTCGAGATGCGAGTCCCCTGCTTCAGGACCACGAAATTGTGTCCCACCAGCCCCTTGTTGGTGAGGGTGAAATTGATTTGGCCGGCCAGACCCAGCAGCGGGTCGGGTGAGTATTCGAAATCACCCGACACGACCTTGATGTCGTGGGAGGCAGTGGGGGGAGGAACCGGGTCACTTCCAAGGGCCACAACCAGGACCACCACCAAGATTGCCACCACCACGACACCCAAACCGGTGGCCCTCAGTATGGTCCGCTGTCGCTTCTTGCGGGCACGAATCGACGCTGCGCTACCAGACCTTCGGCGCGCCGCGAGCTGCTGCTTTCGGCGATCGTTTCTGCTTTGGGCGGCGTTCATCGAGGTCTTCTCCCGGTAGGCGGCTGACGGTAACCCAATCACACCTCACTGGTCTTGTCGGGGCACCCATGGCACTCAAACCCGCTGTCGCTAGGGTCGCCGACTTGACCGAGCGACGATCCAACGAACGGGATGAATCGAGCGAACAGCATCTACGCGCGCTCCGACTTCAGCGCGTCACCATCGCGTGGAACTCAGGCGAGGTGTTCATCACCATCGCACTCGGAGTCGCCGCCGGCTCACTGGCCCTCGTCGCCTTCGGGCTCGACTCGCTGATCGAGGTGTTCACCTCCCTGGTGGTCCTCTGGCACATGTCGGATTCGGATCCATCCGACAACCCCATGCGAAACCGTCGTGCCAACCGACTCGTGGCGGCGGCCTTCGCCGCGCTGTCGCTTTACCTGCTGATTTCGTCGACTCGCTCCCTGCTCGGCCACCGAGTCCCCGAGAACTCACTCTGGGGGGTCGCTTACCTCGCAGCGACCGCGGTGGTCATGTTGTGGCTGGCCCATATGAAGCGGCGCTCGGGTCGTCAGATCCACAACGAGATCTTTCTCGCGGAAGCCCGCATGACTCAGCTCGACGCCTACCTCGCCCTGTCGATCATGACGGCCCTCACCGCCAATTTGTGGTTTGGCTGGTGGTGGGCGGACGCTGTTTCGGCGGCCGGAATAGGCCTGCTGGCCGCCGCCGAGTCACGGGAGCGCTACGAGGCCTCCAAAGCAGGCGGCCACGCCCTCTAGCGGTCGTCCTGATGCTAGGTTTCCGCGCGGTATGACAGCACCACGACTCACGCAATACAGCCACGGCGCCGGTTGAGCATGCAAGCTCGCCCCCGGCGAGCTGGCTCACGTCGTGAGCCGCCTGACTCCATCGTCATCAGACCGTCTCCTCGTCGGCCCCGACACCGGTGACGACGCTGCGGTTTGGCGCGTCGATGAACACCGAGCACTCGTGTTCACCGCCGACTTCATCACCCCGGTGGTCGACGACGCGTTCACCTGGGGCCGAATCGCCGCCACCAACTCGGTGTCCGACATCTATGCCATGGGTGGGCGACCTCTCATGGCTCTCAACCTGGTCGGCTGGAACACCGATGAACTCCCGACCGACCTGTTGGGCGACGTCCTGGCCGGAGGGCAGCAGGCCGCCCTTGATGCCGGAATGGTGATCGCCGGCGGTCACACCATCGACGACCCCGAACCCAAGTACGGACTCGCGGTGATCGGCGAGGTCGACCCCGACCTCATGCTCACCAATGCTGGACTCCGGCCGGATCAGAGCATCATTCTCACCAAACCGCTCGGCCTGGGCATAGCCACCACCGCCATCAAGCGGGGCGTGGCTCCCGAGGCTCTGGAGTCCGAGGCAATAGCCATCATGACCCGGCTGAACGTCGACGCCGCGCGAATCGCCGTCGAGGTTGGTTCCACCGGCGCCACCGACGTGACCGGCTTCGGTCTGCTGGGCCACCTCGGCAGGATGGCGATTGAATCCGGGGTCGCGATTCGACTCAACACGAAAGATGTTCCGATCCTGCCCGGCGCCCGTGAGTTGGCCGCCGACGGAGTGATCCCCGGGGGCAGCCGCCGCAACCTCCAACATGTGGAGGGACATCTTGTTGTCGACGGCCCCGACGAGCTCACTGTCCTGCTGCTGGCCGACGCCCAGACCTCCGGAGGTCTGGTGTTCGGTACACCTCGCGAAAACGCTCCGGCCGCGCTCGAGGCACTCCGACGCTCAGGTCATCGTGCCGCGCTGATCGGAGAATCCATGGAGGGCGAAGGGGTCATCACGCTCACCTGAAAGCCCGCCCCGAATTGTGGTACCGGGTGTCACCGAATCCCCCCTCAGCAGGCATATGGTGCCACCGATGGCTGCTCCACACATCCCCCGGTCCGCCTTCAGACGGACACTGGCCATGGCGGCGATCGCAGCCGTGCTGATGTCGCTAGTGTCGGTCCTGCCACCCCCGACCGCCGCCGCGGCCGCAGCACCCGGATGCCCTGCCGGCACCTCTCCGTTCGATGACGCCGCCGGGTCCTTTGCACAATCCGACATAGCCTGCATCTACCGTCTGGGGATCACCAAGGGCACGTCGCGCTCCACCTACTCTCCCCGCGACACGGTCACCCGCCGTCAGATGGCCGCCTTCCTTGCCAGGCTGTGGCGCGCTTCGGGCAACACCTGCCCCACAGAGGTGATCCCGTTCGTCGACGTACCCCCGAACTCGCCAGTGCGCGCCGATGTGGCGTGCATCTACGGACTCCATGTAACCAAGGGCACCTCCCCGTCCACATACGACCCGAATGGGCCGGTCACCCGCGAGCAGATGGGTGCCTTCCTGGCCAGACTCTGGGAGGCCACCGGCATTCCCTGTCCGGTCGGCGGGTCACAGTTCACCGACGTTTCCCCGACCTCATTCGCAGCTCGCTCCATCACGTGCCTTCGAAACCTGGGCATCGCCACCGGAACCGGACACGGCAGGTATTCGCCCCACCTCCCGGTCACGCGGGAACAAATGGCAGCGTTCCTGGCCAGATTCTGGCGTAAACGCGGTTTCGTCCCCGGCCCCACGGTCGTTCCGATCAGACCCCATCTCGCGCCTCCTGGCAATCTCCCCACCACGCCCGGAGCCAGCTTCTTCTTCGAGGGCGTATGGTCGCCCCGCGGCCCACTGATCGACGGGTATCACGGTGTTTACACAACTCTTGTGAGGCCATCGCCCACACAACCGGCAATCTACGTACTTGAGGCCTGGATCGACCCGATGCTCACCAACGTCGAACTCTTTCCGGGATCACAACGACCGGGTGGCCGGTGGGCACAACCGAATTTCGTTCCCCCCGAACGATGCCAGAATCTGATTTTCGCCGGGAACGGCGGGTTCAAGATGACTCAGAGCCGCGGCGGCTACTACTCCGAGGGCCGGGAGGCCGTGCCACTTCGCGATGGCGCCGCGTCATTTGTCATATTTGCCGACCACCGGGTCGATATCGTCCAGTGGGGGCGAGACATTGCCGGCGCCGATCTTCCAGCGATCGCATCCGTGCGTCAGAATCTCGAGCTGCTCGTCGACAACGGTGCAGTGGTGCACGACATCGACTCCCATGTCAGCTCCCGCGATGCCGGCAACTACGCCCAACCCATTTGGTGGGGATGGCTGGTCGCCAATTCCACCTGGACCTGGCGCTCAGGGTGGGGGGTCACGAAGGACGGGGCCATCATCTACGTGGGAGGACCGGGGCTGAAGGTTCACGATCTCGCCAACCGTCTCGTCGATGCCGGAGCCGTGCGGGCCATGGAAGGCGACATCAACCCGTACTGGATCACCGGAAACTTCTACTCAACCGACACCGACGGCACATGCCGCGGCGAAAAGGGCCTGCCTCAACCACTCGATGCCGGAGGTTTCAGACGCCCGGGCAGCAGGTATCTCTCACCCGACAGCAGCGACTTCATCGCGGTGTTCGCCGATCATTCAAGATGGGTCCCGTGAGAATGCTCGGGCTGCTGGGCGGCATGAGTTGGGAATCGTCGATCGAGTACGAACGGATCATCAACGAGCGGGTTCGGTGCCATCTCGGTGGCACCCACTCCGCGGACATGATCATCCGATCGTTCGATTTTTCCGACATCGAGACCATTCAGGCGAACGGAGACTGGGAGACGGCATCCCGAGTGCTGTCAGCCGCCGCCGTCGATCTCCAGACCGCCGGTGCCGAAGCGATCGTGTTGTGCACCAACACCATGCATCGACTGGCCGACGACATCGAGGCCGCATTGCATGTGCCCCTCCTCCACATCGCCGAGCCGACCGCCCGTGCCATTCAGAGCGCGGGCATGGATCGCGTGCTGCTGCTCGGTACCCGCTACACGATGGAGCAGGATTTCATATCGTCCCGCCTGAAGGCCCGGGGCGTGTCCACAATGATTCCCGCGGAAGCCGATCGCGAGATGGTCCACCGGGTCATCTACGACGAGCTCGTGCGCGGCGTCATCAATGATGAGTCCCGTCGGCTGTTCACCGAAACGATCCGTGAGGCCGTCAGGATGGGCGCGTCCGGAGTTGTGGCTGGTTGCACCGAAATCGAACTCTTGGTATCCGCGGATGATCTCGACGTGCCGCTCTTTCCAACCGCCCACCTGCATGCCGAGTTCGCGGCAGACTGGGCCATGTCAGATCCACTCACCCCGGGACCGGAGTCACGATGAAGAAACTACTCGCCGCAATGTTGTTGGTCAGCCTGGTCGCCTCGGCGTGTTCCGGTGGGTCTTCCGGTGATGGCGAATCATCGGCCGCGGAGAGTCAACCGCCGACCAGCGCGGCCCCATCCACCAGTGTCGGCACCGAACCCACCGGCACGACATTGAAGGTGACAGGCACGAATGCCTCTGGAGTCACCGAGGGAATCACCACCGGCGAAACCGTGCCCGACGGATTCCCGATGCCCATGCCAAACGGAGCGAACGTCACCTTCGTGGTCGAAGGCCAGGGACTCAGCGAACCCAACTATGTGGTCCAATACAACGTCGATTCGAGCCGACTCGACGAGATCACTGCCCTCTACACCGATTTCCTCGACCGGCAGGGCATGACCTTCTTCGGTGACAACACATCCTTTGGTGGAGAATCCTCCACCCACCTTGCGGGCATTTCGATCCTCGACACCGGGTCGTCACTCGACATCACTCTCAACTGGGCACCGAAGAACTGAGGCGGAACCTGCGGGCATTTTTGGGTGCCATCGAGTCGCGGTTACTGTCCCAGCATGACTCAGCCGTCGGCCGACACGACCTTCACCCGCATGCAGGACGGCACTGCCGCCGACTACGCCATCATCGCCTCCAAGGGCGTCGACTGGAACAGAGGTTTGGCCGACCGGGTGATGGGCCATTTGGAACTGCTGGCCGCAGAAACCGGAGGGTTCGCCGTCGACCGGCTCACCCACTCCCTGCAGTCGGCCACCCGAGCCGAGCGTGACGAACGCGAGGAGGAATACGTCGTGGCCGCATTGCTCCACGACATCGGTGACACGCTGGCATCGATGAACCACGCCCAGCTCGCGGCCACCATTCTCGAGCCCTTCGTGTCGGATCGAGTCCACTGGATTGTGAAGCACCACGGGATATTCCAGGGCTATTACTTCTTCCACCACTGGGGACTCGACAGATCGATGCGTGATCGGTTCAGCGAATCTCCCCACTACACCGACACGATCGAGTTCTGCGCCAACTACGACCAGAACTGCTTTGATCCCGAATACGACACATTGCCGCTCGAACACTTTGCACCAATGGTCCGCCGGCTGTTCTCACGACCCCTGAGATCCATATACATGGCCGAAGCATGATCGCCGGCCGACCATGACCAACGACAAGACCCCCTACCAACCCACATGGGAATCAGTTGGCAGCCACCCGCTTCCCACTTGGTTCGACGAAGCGAAGCTTGGTGTGTTCTTCCACTGGGGTCTCTACTCGGTGCCGGCATGGGCCCCGGTTGTCCCCGATATACAGACGATGCTGCGCCACCACTCTCCCGCGTATCTGCTGAAGAACAACCCCTACGCCGAGTGGTACCTCAACACCATGTCCATCAAGGGCAGCCCGACGGCCGACCATCATCGACTGACCTACGGGTCCGGCTTTGCCTACGATGATTTCCGTCAGGAATTCAACCAGCGAAGTACCGAGGCTGATCTCGACGCCCTCGCCGCGCTGTGCACATCTGCCGGGGCCAGGTATTCGGTGCTCACCACCAAGCACCACGACGGATTCTGTCTTTGGCCAGCGGCAGAACCGCATCCGGTGAAGGGCCGCTATCACTCCACCCGTGATCTTGTCGGCGACTTTTGCCAGTCGATGCGCAACGCCGGAGTCAAGCCGGGGCTCTACTACTCGGGCGGGTTCGACTGGCCGTTCAATGGCGCGGTGATGAAGTCGGTTGCCTCGGTCTTGGAGGCTGCACCCCAAAGCGCCGAATACGTCGAGTACGCCAACGGTCACGTCACCGAACTCATCGACCGTTACCAGCCCGACATCCTCTGGAACGACATCTCGTACCCGCACGATGCCGACCTGGCCGCGATCTTCGCCCATTACTACAACACCGTTCCGGATGGGGTCGTCAACGACCGGTGGTCGCAGGTTCCATCCAGGTTCGGGCCCCGTCTCACCTCGGCCATCGTCAAGACCGTCGGTTTCGCGGTCGAGCACCTTTGGCGGTTCATACCCGACAGCAAGAAGGTGCTCGTCTCGCCGAAGGGCCGGCACTACGACTTCACCACGCCCGAGTACTCGTCACCTGAAGTCGCCCTGCTTGACAAGTGGGAGTCGACCCGCGGGGTGGGCCACAGTTTCGGAGCCAACCACAACGAACCCGACTCCGACATCCTCTCAGGGGATGAAGCCATCGCCATGTTCATCGACATCGTCGCCAAGGGTGGGAATCTTCTGCTCGGTGTCGGCCCGGCTCCCGACGGGACCGTACCCGAGGCCCAGCAACGGCCCCTTCTCGCGCTCGGGGACTGGCTGACGAGAAACGGAGACGCGATCTACGGCACCAAACCGGCCACCACCGCGGCCGCGACATTGGCCGACGGCACACCCGTGCGATTCACTGCCAAGGCGTCGACCATCAACGCGATTCTCCTGAATGCTCCCACCTCCGGTTCGGTCGAGCTACCGCTGCCCACGGGCACCACCGCGCTCGCCGCCCGGCGTGTCGATGGCGACCTTCCGCTCGATATGAGGGTCGGCCACGACAGCATCGCGGTGACGCTTCCGGAATCGACGGAGTTCCCCTGCTCCATTGCAGTAGACCTCGACAACACCGCCGAGGCCCGTCGCCAAGATTGAGGCAGCCGGTGCCCCGTGGGTAGTGTCGGCCATATGGAGACACAGGATCACCTCCCCCCACTCCGCTTCAGTCGGGAGGAGTTGCTGCGTGACCATGTCTTCGATCGTCCACACGTGGTCGAAGGCAAGCGTCTCCACGGGGGCTTCATCAACGGGGTCTACCAGTCGCCACGCGCCTTGGTCCGTTCATGCGCTCTACGGTCGTGGACCAACTCGCTGCTCGATCGGGGCGGCCAGCCCCTCAATGCCGACTCTGGGCTTCTCGCCGGTGTGCGGATCCCCAACGCACGACAACAGATGGTGCTGGTTGCAAATGGGCTTGATCAGATCTTTTGGAACAGCCTCACTGTCATCGGAAAGATCGAGGCACGAGGACGGCTTCTCGCCGAGATGAGATTCCCGGATCTACGGCCCTGGATCGTCGAGGACATCTCAGAAATGGCGATCGGTCACCTCGACCGGGGTCTCATGCTGGCCCACGGCCTCGACGAAGGTGGGTTGCCCGAGGAAGGAATCGGTGGCCACGACCAGATGTGGTTCGTGGCCCGAGACCTGGCTTTCGGAACCGACGCCCATCCGGATGCAGAACCTCCCGAAAACATCGGGCGGCCTGTTTCCGAGGACAAGGTGCCACTCGGCATCCCGACGGAAATCGAAGGGTTGGTGTCGTTTCTCGCCAATCTTCTCATCATCGAGTTCCGGGCCGAACTCGGGTTTGCCGAGACCCAGGATGTTCTTCGCAATCCATCGCTGTTCCGAACCCGGAGACCACAGGCTGAATTGGCAGCGGAGATCGTCGAGCGGATTCGGACCGACGAACTGATTCACGTCGAGTCCCTGCGCCTGTACCTCGGCGAGTTCCGCAGCGTCACCTTCCGAACCACCGA
>JAJRXJ010000080.1 GCA_024276355.1 Actinomycetes bacterium
AAGCCGAGATTTCCGTTCACTGGATCGAGGTGGCCGGCACCTACCCCGACGGGGTCCCCTACTCGCTGCGTCGGCCAACCCTCGAAATTGTTGGCCATCGCGGTGTCTTCCCCGCCGATGCGCAGACATCGCTGCGCATCCCTCCGCAGGTTGCCGGGCCGGGAATGCTCGAGTTGGTTGCCGAATCCGACATAATCGCCTCGGCCGATCCGACCGACGCCAACAACGACGGGATATCGGGCCGGGTCCAGTGGACCACGGATTCGTCCGGTCGGGCCCGGGTCGGTCGGCACGGTTGGAAGGCAGAGAACTTCGACCTCGTCCACCAGACCGCCGGTGCACTCTTCGACGACAGCGGAATCGCCAACTCGGTGGCCTCGCCCGGATTGCCGATCGAGCTGAGCGACACCGAGGTGGCCGACGACGCGTTCTACGTGGAGGCGCTGGCGATCCCAGCCGGACGCGATGTCGCCGACCCCGACATCGGTGCGGGTGCCCGCCTCTTCGAGCAGGTGGGATGCGCCAGCTGCCACACACCGGTCCAACACACGGGCGACTTCTCCATTCCCGAGTTCGCCAACCTCACCATCCATCCGTTCAGCGACCTGTTGCTCCACGATCTCGGTGCGGGTCTCGACGACCATCGACCCGTGCTTCAGGCCTCCGGGGCCGAGTGGCGCACCGCCCCGTTGTGGGGCGTCGGCTTGTTGGAGACCGTCAACGGCCAGCAGTCGTTGCTTCACGACGGCCGCGCCAGAAACGTTGAGGAGGCCATCCTCTGGCACGGCGGAGAGGCCCAGCCGGTCACCGATCAGTTCCGCAATCTCACCGCTCGCGACCGCGAACTACTGATCGGTTTTGTCAACAGTCGCTGATCGGATCAGGCCACGATGGCATCGACGATGAAGAACAGCACGATCAGCACTGTTGCCAGGGTGATGGCCCGTAGGAACAGCAGGGACTTGGGTCCCACCTCATCGTCGGTCATGGCGTGGGATCCTAGGTCGCATGTTGGTGACCGTGCAGGCCCGCAGCGCCGGCGATCGCCCGGGCAGCCGCCACCACCTCGGGGCCGAACACCGGGCCGGGGTTGTCGGTGAGACGCTGGATCGGCCCGCTCACTCCGACCGCGGCGACCACCCGGCCGGTGGAGTCGCATACGGGTGCACTCACGGAAGCCACGCCGGGCTCGCGCTCCTCCACCGAGGCCACCCATCCATCCGGTCCGACCTCACCGAGCAGTACCCGCCCACCGGAACCGAGCCCGAGAGGCAGCACGGCTCCGGTGTCGACGATGGTGCGAAGGCCGTGTTCCGACTCGAGCGACGCAAGGCACACACGTTGCTCGCCCTGCCTCACGTAGAGCTGCGCCGACTCGCCGCTTCGATCCCGCAGCCGGGACAGGGCATCGTGGGCGGCCTCGGCAAGGGGCCATCCCGATGTCGCCGCATGCCCGAGCGCAACCAGGGCGACCCCGAGGGCGAACCGACCGTCGGAATCGCGCCGCAGGAGTCCGTGGGTCTCGAGTGCCGAGGCCAGTCGGTGGGCGGTCGGGCGTGGCAGATCGGTTGTCGAGACGAGACCCGCCAACGACAGTGGGCCGTCGGCGAGAGCGGACAAGATGGCTGCGGCCTTGTCTATTACTCCGACACCGCTTATCGTGTGTTCCACAAGACGAAACATACGTCTCAAATAGTGAGATCGTCAAGTAGCGAGAGAGCAGCCGAGTCATGAGCCAGCCAGAATCCGGGCAAACGCCCCCTGCCCCCAGCGCCCGCACCCTCAGCGAGAAGGTCTGGGACCTCCACGTGGTGTCCCCCGGCCGTGATGGCGAACCCGACCTGCTCTACATCGACCTCCACCTCGTCCACGAGGTCACCTCACCCCAGGCCTTCGACGGTCTACGGCTCGCGGGGCGGTCCGTCCGTCGGCCCGACCTCACCGTGGCCACCGAGGACCACAACGTCCCCACCGCCGACATCGACAAACCGATCGCCGATGAGGTCAGCCGCCTCCAGGTCGACACCCTTCGCCGGAACACAGCCGAATTCGGGGTGCAGAACTACTCCATGGGCGATCCCCGACAGGGAATCGTCCACGTGATCGGTCCGGAACAGGGATACACACAGCCCGGCATGACCATCGTGTGCGGCGACAGCCACACCGCGACCCACGGGGCCTTCGGCGCACTGGCGTTCGGTATCGGCACCAGCGAGGTCGAACATGTCCTCGCCACCCAGACCCTCCCCCAGGCCCGACCGGGCACCATGGCCGTCACGGTCAACGGCACCCTCCCGGAGGGAGCCACCGCGAAAGACGTGATTCTCGCCATCATCGGCAGGATCGGCACCGGCGGCGGAATCGGCAAGATCATCGAGTACCGCGGCGATGTCATCCGGGCGCTCTCCATGGAGGGCCGCATGACGGTCTGCAACATGTCGATCGAAGGCGGGGCCAAGGCCGGGTTGATCGCTCCCGACCAGACCACTTTCGACTATCTCCGGGGCCGCCCCCACGCTCCTGCCGGCGCCGACTGGGACGCAGCCGTGGCCAGCTGGTCATCGCTCGCCACCGACGAAGGAGCTGAGTTCGATGAGGAGGTGATTCTCGACGGATCCGAGATCGTCCCCCACGTCTCGTGGGGCACCAACCCGGCGCAGGTCATGCCCCTCCACGGCACCATCCCGTCCCCGGACTCCTTCGACGACCCGGGGTTGAGAGACACCGCGGCCCGAGCCCTCGAATACATGGGCCTCACCGCCGGCACAGCCATGACCGACGTCAAGGTCGACACCGTGTTCATCGGCTCATGCACCAACAGCCGCATCGAGGACCTCCGGGCTGCTGCCGCCGTGGCCGAGGGGCGCCACGTCGCCGAGGGTGTCCGAACCCTGGTGGTGCCGGGATCGGGCCTCATCAAGGCCCAGGCCGAGGCCGAAGGACTCCACGACATCTTCCGAGCCGCCGGGTTCGACTGGCGAGAACCCGGCTGTTCGATGTGTCTGGCCATGAACCCCGACAAGCTCACCGTCGGCGAGCGGTCGGCCAGCACGTCCAACAGGAACTTCGAGGGCCGCCAGGGACGAGGCGGCCGAACCCACCTCGTATCACCGGCCGTCGCCGCGGCCACCGCCATCAAGGGCACCTTCGCCACCCCCGACGACCTCCCCGGAGCATCATCATGAAGGCCGTACACATCGTCTCCGGCACCGCCGTGCCGCTCGACCGCACCGATGTCGACACCGATCAGATCATCCCGTCCGACTGGCTCAAGCGTGTGGAACGCACCGGTTTCGGCAAGGGACTGTTCTCGGAATGGCGCGACGACCGTGACTTCGTCCTCAACGACGAGCGCCACGCCGGAGCCAGCATCCTGGTCGCCGGGCTGAACTTCGGAACCGGTTCATCCCGCGAACACGCGGTCTGGGCGATCCAGCAATACGGATTCGATGCGGTGATATCGCCTCGGTTCGCCGACATATTCCGCAACAACTGCACGAAGAACGGCTTGGTTCCGGTCACCGTCGACCCCGAGTTCGGGGCCGCCCTCATGGCGGCCGTGCAGGCCGACCCCGGGCTCGAGATCACCATCGATGTGGCCCGCCTCACCGTAGAGGCGCCCGCAGCCGGGCTCGAGACCACATTTCCGATGTCATCCGGTATTCAGGAACGGTTCCTTCAGGGCCTCGACGACATCGCGCTCACCATGCGCAACACCGACGACATCGACAGTTTCGAGAATCGACGGCCATCGTGGCTTCCGTCGAACACCGACACCTGACCTGAGAGGTCAACAGCGCGCTGCGTGCGGTAGCTTCGTCATCCACACCCGAATCCGGAGGCAGTGGTGAATCCAGTCATCGAAAAGGTCGTGAAGGCCGTCAAGATTGTGCTGGTGCTCGTTGTCATCACGGGCATCGTGCGTCGCTTCCGCAGCTCGTCCAAGCGCCCGGTCACCGGAGCGGCCCGGTGGAAGCCACTCGCCGATCCGCCGCCCCCACCCTCACGCAGCGGGCCGGTGAAGTTTGCCCCAACATGGGTCGAGCCGGTCGACGGCACGTGCCCGTCCACCCACCCGATCAAAGGCAACGCCGACTCCGGCATCTTTCATGTTCCCGGCGGAATGTTCTACGACCGCACCGTTCCGGAGCGTTGCTACGCCACCGCTGCCGACGCCGAGGCCGACGGGTTCAGGCAGGCCAAGCGCTGATCACCAGAGGTTGATCGCCCTCACCGACTTGATGTGGGGGTCCGACAGGAGAGCGTCCTGCACCGAGGCCGGCACCGCCGAGCCGGTAGCCACGACCATCAACGCGGCCACCCCGTCGGTCGTCTCGCCGATGTGCATGTTGGAGATGTTCACCTTGGCGTCGCCCAGCGCCGAACCCACCACACCGACCATCCCGGGCGTGTCGTCGTTGCGAACCACGAGCATGTGTTGCCCGGGCCGGATCTCGAGACTGTGACCGTCGAGGTTGATCACCCGGAAATCACCGTCGAGAGACGAGATGGTGCCGGTGATCGAGTGACCACCGCCGCGCAGTGACACGATGCCGCTCCGGGCGCTGGGGTCGTCGACGGTGACCGTTCGTACCTCCAGTCCCCGTTCCTCGGCGAGGGTCAGTGCGTTGACATAGCTGGCCGGCTGATCACCCACCTGCGACATGAGGCCCTTGACGGCCGCCAGAACCGCATAGCGGGGATCGACTCCGGCTATTTCGCCCCGGAACTCGACATCGAGTGATTCAGGGAGCGAGTCGACCAGGAAGGCGTAGATGGCACCCAGGCGCTCCGCCAGAGGGAGGAACGGTTTGAGTACCTCGGCAGCCTCTCCGGCGTCGACGTTGACCGCAAATGGTACGAAGTCGCCGGCGAGAGCCAGCTGGACCTGTTCGGCAATTGTGATGCCGGCCTTGTCCTGGGCCTCGCGGGTGGACGCCCCGAGATGGGGGGTGACAACCACACCGGGCACACCGAACAGGGGCGAGTCGATGCACGGCTCGGTCTCGAACACGTCGAAAGCCGCCCCGGCAATCCGACCGTCGCGTATGGCCTCGGCCAACGCGGCCTCGTCGACTATCCCGCCTCGGGCCACGTTCACCACACGCAGTCCCGGCTTGGCGCCGGCGAGCAACTCCTTGCCGATCAGCCCGATCGTGTCGGGGGTCTTGGCCACGTGGATCGTCACAAAGTCGGAGGTGGCCATCAACGTTTCGAGGTCGAGCATTTCGATACCCGACTTGCGGGCCATCTCCAGCGACACGAACGGGTCGTATGCCACCAGCTTCATGCCGAACGCGGCCGCCCGCTGGGCAACGAGCCTGCCGATTCGACCAAGCCCGATCACACCCAGGGTCTTGTCGCTCAGCTCGACGCCCTCCCACTTGGATCGTTCCCAGCGCCCATCGACGAGGGCGGCGTGGGCCTGGGCGACATTGCGGGCCTGGGCAAGCAGCAGGGCCATGGTGTGTTCGGCAGCCGACAAAGTGTTCGACTGCGGCGCATTGACCACCATCACACCCCGTCGGGTGGCTGCGTCCACATCAACGTTGTCGAGGCCGATTCCCGCCCTGCCCACCACCGCGAGATCGGTACCGGCCTCGATCACATCGGCGTTCACCTGGGTGGAAGACCTGATGATGATGGCGGCGGCCCCCGGTATCGCCCCGATGAGCTGTTCAGGATCCAGGCCGAGCCTCACATCGACCTCGTGTCCTGCCGCTCGAAGCGACTCGAGTCCGGCTTCGGCGATCTTCTCGGTGACGAGGATTCGTGACATGACCCAATCATCCCCCCTATTCGACGGCCCACCAACCTGGTTTCAGCTCTGATTCAGAAAGAAAGGGCCCGATGCAGGAACGCCGCCACCTGTTCACGCGGCACCGGGTCGGTGGGGCAGAACTCCCGGGGACCGCACCCGCGGGTTATACCGACCGCGGCGATCCTCTCGATGTCGGGCTCGAGGCCCATCCCGTCGTCGTCGTCGAAGGTGTTGCCCGGAGCCTCGGGTAGGTCGAAGGCTCGAGCCAGGAGCGCCGCCATTTCGGCCCTCGTGAGCTGCGAGTAGGGGCAGTAGGCCCGGGGGCCACAGCCGCGCGTGATGCCGGCCGCGGCGAGCGCGTTGATCGAGGACTCGTGGGTGGAACCGTTGTCGTCGTCGAAGCGATCGACCGAGGACGCCGGGAGATGGAGTGCGTTGACCAGCAAGGTGGCCACCTCTCCCCTGCTGAGGATCCGTCTCGGGCAGAACGAGTCGCTCCAGGGTGGATTGCAGCCGTGGGTTATTCCGGAATCGCCCAGCCAGGCGATGTCGTCGGTGAACGTGGTGCCGTCGGCGACATCCCAGAAGCCCGACGATGGCTTCGTCTGAATGATCGGTGCCGGGGGGCCGGCCGGTGTGACCCCTTCGGCGTCGGTGGGAATCCCGCCCTCATGGAATCTGCTCCCGGCATTCCAGATCATCCATCCCAGTCCGAGCGCGTCGGCGGCATCGATCTGGGCTCGCACCTGCGTGGATCCGTATCCGCCGAAGTCCTGGAGCCATGGCCGGACCGCAGTGGACGTACCCGCCACCCGATCCAGGGCGTTGCGGCTCGAACCGTCGACCACCGGGCCCGGATGGTTGGCCGGCACGGCAAAGCCGAACCACCCGTTGCCCCAATGGTTGGGGTAGACCATCGGGGACACCACGTCGACGACACCGGCGAGAGAGGAGAGCTGCTGCCCGATGCCGCCGTCACCGTCGATCGAGGTGGTGAATCCGAAGATGTCGGCGGCCACGTCGCAGCCATCAGGCAGGGTGGCCTTGGCATCGGCAAGGAACCCCGTGATGGTCGACACCCGCACCGCGGCAGAAGACCCGCCGTCGAAAACGACCCCCCGGGCGATGCCATCGGGGAATCGCACGTAGTCGAACTGAACCTCGTCCACGCCTGCCGCGCAGGCCTCGGATGCCAACTCCATCGCGTAGGCCCGGGCGTTGGGATCGGTGGGGTCGAGGAAATACTGACCGTTCTTGGAGTACGGGCGTCCGCTGGATGCGTAGCGGGCGGCCATGTCGGGAAGAGCCCTTCCGGCCACGGGATCCTGGAATGTGACGATTCGCGTGATCACGTCGAGACCATGTGAGTGAACCTCATCGACGATTGTCTGCAGATCCCAGCGAGACAGGATCGCTCCGGCCTTCTCCCCCCAAGTGGAGGCCGACGACGGGAAGATGCGACCCGACTCGTCCTTGATGTCGACCATCATCGCGTTGAGCGAGGTCCGGTCGGCGAGGGTCAGGAGTTCCTGCCAGCGTGCGGTTCCGGGAATGGTGCCGGCAATGTGGACGGCCCGACGGACCCTCTGCGCCAACACGATTGTGACGCGGTCACCGTTGCCGGCCCAGGCCACGGTTCGGTTGGGGTGACCGGGATGAGTGATCCGGATGGTGCCCGGAGTTGCCGCGGGGAAGCGAACCCGGCCGAACGAATCGGTGACCTCGGTGTCGACGCCCACCGACACGTCGGCTCCGACAACCGGCACTCCCCCCTGCGCCAACACGATGACGTCGAGCACGCGAGGCAACGCGGCCGCGCTGGACGATCCACTCGCCTGCGAGACCCCGAATGTTGCCACGAACAGGGCGAACACGATGTGGACGGCGAAAAAGCGGGCTCGCATCAGTCAGATGATAGGCGGTGATGGCCGGGCTGAAGCCGACAGGGGGATGTCAGCGTCTGATCTCGATCGGCGCGAGATCGCCGGCCGGCACGAATCCGAGGATCTCACCGAAGAAGGCCAGCTCGGCCTCGAGCGCGGTGATGATGTTGTCTGCGGAGCGAAATCCGTGTTGTTCCCCGGGGAACAGCAGGTAGGCCACCGGCACGTGCTTGGCTTCGAGCGCGGCCACGATCATCTCGCTCTGATTGGGAGGCACCACATGGTCGTCGCCGCCCTGCAACACGATCATGGGTTTGTCGAAACCATCCACGTGGTTGATCGGTGACCGCATGTCGTAGACATCTCGGGCCTCGGGCCATGGGCCAACAAGGGAGTCGAGATAGCGCGACTCGAACTTGTGGGTGTCGGAAGCCAGGGCTGCCAGATCGGCCACGCCGTAACGGCTCGCGCCGGCCGCGAACACATCGTGGAACGCCAGCGCCGACAGCACGGTGAATCCTCCGGCCGACCCTCCCCTGATCATCAACCTCGACCCGTCGACGTCGCCCCGATCGGCGAGATGACGGGCAGCCGCCACACAGTCGGCCACGTCGGCTACACCCCACTCCCCGTCGAGAGCCTGCCGGTACGCACGGCCGTAGCCGGTGGAGCCCCGGTAGTCGACATCGACCACACCGATACCCCTCGAGGTCCAATAGAGGATCGCCAGTTGCATCTGGCGCCGGGCCTGGGCGGTCGGGCCACCATGGGCCAGCACCAGCAGCGGTGGCCGATCCCCGTCGGGTGCGATGAAATCGGGGTTGGTGGGCGGGAACCAGAGGGCGTGGGCCTGCTCACCGTTGGAGGTGGGAAAGGTGATCGGTGTTGGCTCGACCACAAACCCGGGATCGACCGGCGACTCGCGGAACTGCACCAGAACCATGCGCTCGATCCGACCGTTGTCGACCGGCTTGACGGACACGATCGCGGCTTCGTGACCCCACCCGGCCCCGATGTAGACCACCCCGTCGGCCGCCGGCTGGACTGAGGTGATCGAAGTGTCGGGCAGGGCGAGGGTGTGGCCGTCGATCACCAACTCGTCGCCTGCGGGCATCGCCGCGGCGGCCACCACGTGGTCGCCGGACACCGCCCAACGTTGCATGCCGAACACCCATGGGGGCGTGGCGATCTCGAAGGGCCCGGTCACGACGGGATCAAGGTTGCCGTCGGGTCGGACCTCGTGGAGATTCCACCAGTCGCTGCGATCGGTGCAGACCATCAGTCGACCGTCGGCGGCGAAACCGGGTTCGCACAGGGCCTCGGCACCGTTGCCCACGAGCTTTCGGGCACCGCTGAGTTCTCCATCAGCCAGGTCACCGCTCCAGAGTTCGGTCGACCCCCAGGGCATGGAAGGGTGATCCCACGCGATCCAGACCAGGGTGAGTCCGTCGGGCGACACCCGAGGCGTCATCACGAAGTCGCTCCCCTGCCAGAGCACCTGCACATCGAGCGAGCCGTCCGTGGGTATGGCCACGATCTCGTTGACCGGCTCACCGTCGGCCACGTGGCGTTCGCGCACCGCGATCACCCAGCGCTGGTCGGGGGTGACAACCAGGTCGGCGTGACGGTGACCGGCGTCGATGTCGGAAACCGGGGTGAGCACCATCGGCTCGGATCCCGGCACCAAACGACGGACCCTCTGGTCGGATAGATCCACGTAGTGGAGAACCCCGTTGGAGACGGTGAACGCCCCACCACCGTATTCGTGGGCCAACGTGCGCACGTAGGCATCGGGCGGGGTTATTTCTTCGATGGAACCTCCGCCAAGACGCATCACCGCGGTTCTGCCGCCTTCGTCGGGCCTGGACTCGGACCACCAGATGTCGTCGCCGTCGACACACAACTGACCGACCCCGACAGCCCCGCTCACCAGGGACACCGCTGTTATCGGCGACTCCCATTCGCCGTGTGGGGCGACGGTGGGACCGGTCCCCGAGTTCACGATCGGCCGAGCAGATCGGCCATGCGGCCGACACCGTCGGCGAGATCATCGTCGCCGAGCGCGAACGACAGGCGGGCGTAGCCGGGGGCTCCAAAGGCCTCGCCCGGCACGATCGCCACCTTGGCCTCGTCGAGGATCACTCCGGCCAGATCGACGGTCGATTCGATTCTGCGCCCGGCGATCTCGCGGCCGATCATCGCCTCGAAGGAAGGGAACGCGTAGAACGCGCCCCGGGTCTCGGGGCAGACGACGCCGTCGATCTCGTTGAGCGTCCGGTGCATGGTGATGCGACGGCGATCGAACGCCGTGCGCATCTCGTGGACCGCGTCGAGCGGGCCGGTGAGAGCGGCCGCAGCCGCGACCTGGGCAACGTTGTTGACGTTGCTGGTGGAATGCGACTGAAGGTTGCTCGCCGCCTTGATCACATCCGACGGGCCGATCATCCAGCCCACCCGCCATCCGGTCATGGCGTAGGTCTTGGCGACGCCGTTGAGCACGATGCAGCGGTCGGCGAGTTCGGGAACCAGAACCGGCATCGAGTGATGTTCGGTGTCTCCGTAGACCAAATGTTCGTAGATCTCGTCGGTGATCACCCAGACGCCGTGTTCGGCAGCCCATCTGCCGATCGCCTCGATCTGATCCTTCGGGTAGACCGCGCCGGTGGGATTCGACGGCGACACGAAGATCAACGCCTTGGTGTTGGGGGTTCGGGCCGCCTCGAGTTGTTCGACACTGACCATGAATCCGGAAGCCGCGTCGGTGGGCAGAACCACGGTGGTGGCACCGGCCAGGGCGACCGGCTCCGGGTAGGTGGTCCAGTAGGGGGCGGGAAGCAGCACTTCGTCGCCCGGATTCAGCAGGGCCTGCATGCAGTTGTAAACCGCATGCTTGCCGCCGTTGGTGACGATCAGGTTGGCCGGGTCGACCTCGAGGCCGCTGTCGCGCGCGGTCTTGGCGACGATCGCGTTCTTGAGCTCGGGGAGACCACCGACAGCCGAATACTTGTGGTTGCGAGGATCGCGGCAGGCTTCGACCGCGGCATCCACGACATGGGAGGGCGTGGAAAAGTCGGGCTCACCGGCGCCAAATCCGATCACGTTCTCACCGGCGGCCTTCATGGCCTTCGCCTTGGTCGTGACCGCGAGAGTTGCCGATGGGGCGATGGCCCCCACTCTGCGAGAGATACGTTCGATGCTCATTGCACGCTCGATTTCGGAGATGACGTCGGGGGAGATACTGCCAGCCGGCAGCGCTTGCAGCGTAACCAGCCGGGCTGGGAGCGTGTCCCTGAAATTCATCGACAAATGCGCGCCACTTCCGGTGACGAGGTGCGAGAGTGGGTGGGTGAGCACACCAGACATCAGCATCCCCCCCAGCCTCCTACCCGCCGACGGCCGATTCGGTAGCGGCCCGTCGAAGGTTCGACCCGAGTCCGTCCGTGCCCTCGCCGATCACGCGGTCGACTACATGGGCACATCGCATCGTCAGGCCACCGTGCAATTCCTCGTGGCCGAGCTCCGCAACGGACTGGCCGAGCTCTTCGCCGCACCCGACGGCTACGAGATAATTCTCGGTAACGGCGGCGCCACCGGTTTCTGGGATTGCGCGACATTCGGCCTCAT
>JAJRXJ010000081.1 GCA_024276355.1 Actinomycetes bacterium
CAACGCGCGGGTGGTGGCCGGAGGGGTGCGAGAGTTCGTCGCGGCAATCGAGTTGGTTGGCTTCGAACTCACGGGCGCATCACCGGAGGGTATTGCTCACCGCTACCGACGTGGAAAGGTGAGCATCGACGTGCTTGCACCCGAGGGTCTCGGACCTCGCACCGACCTCACGACAACACCACCGGGTCGAACACTGCAAGTCCCCGGCGGCACGCAAGCTCTCGATTTGGCCCTACTGCTGAGCCTCATCGCCGACCCGATCTCCCTATCGGGTCAACTCACCAAGAAGGACCAGCAGCGAATTCGGTCTCGGAGAGAGATGTTGGACGCCGACGAGCGGGCATGGGCCGGCCTCCCGGAAGACGCAGCCGACCGCGGCCGAGCCGCGCTTCGGCTCCTCGCCCGCTGACAGGCCAACCATGCAAAGGGCTCGCTGCGTTGCCATCCCATCCAGCATCCCATCTACTGCACGGACAGGGCGCACCTCGCCGGACGGGAGCCCAGGGAAACATTGGGGTTTGCACGGGTTGGACGGTTGTTCGTGTCTTGCCAAGGTTGAGGTCGCCGGTTCGAACCCGGTCGTCCGCTCCAAAGACATGTAGGTCACAGCCCTATCGGGGCCGTGACCTGCTGTCGTTCTGGCGTGAAATGGCGTGTCAAGGTTGGGATGGCCTGGTGAGGGGTGGCTTCTGACCGCGAATTCGGACGCTCCACGGTTGCGTTCATCGCCGATGGTGTCAGCGAGCCAACGGAGGTGTCGAGTATCGGTGTCGCTGACCGTGGCGGAGAGCTCGACCTCGAGTGCGACTATCCGACCGTCGCCTCGTTTGACGATGAAGTCGATTTCGTGCTCGCCGGCTCTGGTGCGGAGGTGGTGGACGCGGGCTTCGTTGGCTTGGGCGTAGGTTCGTACCGAGAGAGTCACGAGAGACTCGAATAGTGCTTCGAGGAGGGTGCCGTCTCGTGGCATCGCTGGGCCCGCTGGGGTGCCTTCAATGAGTGTCTGGGCGTCGACGCCGAGGAGTCGCGCAGCGAGGGCGGGGTCGGCGTCGACAATCCGGGGGCGATACTCCACATCGCTAGCACTACCAAATGGACGGGTTCTGAGCTACGGATTGGACGCAAGATGTCGACCAGATCGGACGGCGAGTTGCGTGTTCTGCCAACGAACGAGCCAAGAGCTTGCGAGTCACCGACTCCTTGGCCATCCCATCCGCGAACCACGTCTGTCACTACCACTTGCAATCCCGGTCGGATGGACCCCTCAAGACTCTGGTAGGACTGAGGACGTGAAGGGGTCCGTGCTGTGTCACGCCTCCGGTCGGCCAGAGGGTGTTCCTCCTCGCGATTGAACACGATGCCGCCCCGTTCTCCGCTACCTCACTCGGTGGCCAACGATCCCGGCGTGCGGATCGGCTCACCTCTATCCCGTCCCGCATCCCAGCTGCTGCAAGGACCCGGTGCTTCTGGCCGGATGGGAGCCCAAGGAAATACACATGCTCACAAGGGATGGGCGGTTTTCGCCGTCTCTCCAAGGTCGAGGTCTCGGGTTTGAACCCTGTCGTCCACTCCAATTGATCGCCCGGGTGCGGGGCCTCGGGCCACCGGATCGAAAACGAGAGACGCTCCCCATGGAGAACGTGGTAGGCCTGACGAGGTGGCCTTCAGCCGAACTTGACGCCGGTGATTCTCACGTCCACCACCGTGACCTTGAGGTCGCCGATGAAGTTTTCGTAGTAGCTGATGACTGGCAGGCCGTCGGTGCCGATGGCGATCGATGTGTACAAACCGACGTTGCCTGAGGAGTCGATCGTGGTGGACCGGCCGGCGGTGCATGCCCTGTTGGTGCAGTGGTAGGCCTTCAGATCGGTGTTGGTGAGGTCTTGGTAGCCGATCACCGGGTTGTTGTCGGTGCCGATCGCGATTGACGTGTATCGGCCGACGGTGCTGCCGGGGACGCCGCCGGTGTCGAGGGTGGTGGCGGTGCCGGTGGTGCAGGCGGTGTTGGTGCAGTGGTAGGCCTTGAGATCACCGTTGACACTGTCGTGGTAGCTGATAGCGGGAAAGCCGTCGATGCCGATTGCGAGAGAGGTGTGCCTGCCGACAGATCCGCCAGGGCCGCCGGTGTCGAGGGTGGTGGCGGTGCCGGTGGTGCAGGCGGTGTTGGTGCAGTGGTAGGCCTTCAGGTCACCGTTGGTGGCGTCTTGGTAGCTGATGATGGCGAAGCCGTCGGTGCCGATCGCGATTGACGTGTATCGGCCAACGGTGCTGCCCGGGGCGCCGCCGGTGTCGAGGGTGGTGGCGGTGCCGGTGGTGCAGGCGGTGTTGGTGCAGTGGTAGGCCCTCAGGTCACCGTCAGTGGCGTGGTAGTAGCTGATGATGGCGAAGCCGTCGGTGCCGATCGCGATCGAGGTGTACAAGCCGACCGTTCCGCCAGGGCCGCCGGTGTCGAGGGTGGTGGCGGTGCCGGTGGCACAGGCCGTGTCGGTGCAGTGGTAGGCCTTCAGATCAGCCTGGGCGCCGTAGTGGTAGCTGATGATGGGGAAGCCGTCGGTGCCGATGGCGATGGCCGTGAACTCGCCGTTGTTGCCGGTGGTGCCAGCGTCGAGCGTGTTGGAAGTGCCGGTGGTGCAGGACGTGTCGGCGCAGTGGAACGCCTTCAAATTGAAGCCGGTGTTGTCGTAGTAGCTGATGATGGGGTTGCTGTCGGCGCCAATGGCGACCGACGTGTCCCAGCCGACGTTTCCGGTGGAATCAAGGGTGGTGGTGGCGCCCGGGGTGAGCGTGGATGTGAGCGAGACGTTTCCGCACACCCAACTGGTGCCGTCGTAGTAGCCGACCTGGGTGGTGCCACATGAGAGGCCGCCGATGGTCTGGCCGAGGTCGGTGACTCGCTGGTCGACAGACGAGATGGCGGGCTGGGTGATGTTGTCGTCGTAGCGCTTCAGGAAAGTGACCGACTCTCCGCGGGTGACTCCGTCGTTGGGGGCGAAGTGGGTGTCATCCTTGCCCGTGGTGATGCCGTTGTCGGCGGCCCAATTGACCGGGCCTTCGTAGAATTTTCCGGGGACCACATCAACGAATGGCGATATGGCCACTGCGATCGAGGGTACGACAACAACCAGTGCTGCCAGCGCCAGAGCGAACCTTGTCTTGGTGAGTTTCATCAATGCCTTAGTGCCAGGTCATCCACGTTGATGAACCGAAGTCCGGCTGTCTAGCACATGCCACCGAATGTGTGTCAATCGCCTCACCCTCGGATGTCCTTGCGGAGCAGCATAGGTGTGAGTTCGTCGATGGGGGAGGGGCCGAATCCGTAGTGGCTGCAGAAGCCGGCTGCGTGGTCGTCCCTGGCGTGCATGAGGCCCAGCCGGAGTCCTTCTATCTCGGCGACTTCGAGTGCGTTGAGCGCGAGGTGCTTGAGCAGCGCAGCCCATACCACCGGCATCCCGTCTGCTCCACGGACGAGGCCGATCAGGACGGGTAGTCGGCTATGAAGATATTGGTGATTGACGGGCCGTGGAATGCCGAGGGTGCGTTGGGTTGGGTCGTGATGGCGGTGATCAGGCCGAGAGATGTGACCTGGAGGCCGCTCACGTAGCGGCCGACTCCTTCAGAGGTGGTGATGGCATCGATGCTGTTGAGCGTCCAGGTGGCTGCGTCGGCCGTGAAGAGGACTTGGCTCTCTGGTCCGGCGTAGGGGAGGTCCGTGTTGGCGGCGGCCTCGAGTTGTTGCAGTTCCTCGAGCGTGAAGGTCACGTATGGTTCTGATGTCATCGGATCAACGAACGTGATCGTCTGGTTGCCGAGGTCGGCCACGATGCCTGCTTGGTTGTTGGTGTACGGCTCCCAGGCGATCAACCGGTCTTCGCCGCGACGAAGGACCAATGCGTGTGTGCCGCCGTCGTTGGCGGTGAGCGTGTAGCCGTCCTTCGCGAGGATGGCCGGCGTGAGATACGGCGACACGTCGGCTTCCGTTTGCAACCTGCTGACTTCGACGGCGATGCCTTCTTCCCCGGCGGCCAATCGAAGCCCGAGCGCCCGGTGGTTGCCCGGGAAGAGGTCGGGGAGGCCGACCGGATTCCAGGTGGCACCATCTGTTGATGTCACCAAGTCATTCTGCTCAGAGTATTGGATGCCGATGAGCACTTGTTTCCAGGGCAACAGCGAATCCACGGAGCTCTGGCCGCCGCCGACATCTTGCCACGACTTGCCGAGATCCGAACGCCAGATCATGGGGCCCGGTGGTCCGGATCCGGACATCACGAACCGGCCGGAGTCGTCGACCGCGAGGCTGGTGGGAAAGATGTTGTGCAGGGACGCGACATCCCAGTCGAGACCGTTGGTCGAACTCCACACGGCTGAGGTGGGCATGGACCCGTGTGTGAGGGAGTTCTTGATACGACTCACCTCTTGTGGCGACAGGCCGAGATCCTCGATCGACGCCGACAGTATCGGAAGGCCGAGAGGCCCGGAAACGGCGACGGAGTAGTCACTTCCACTCTTCAGGAGGCTGACGTTGTGGCTATCGATCGGCACCCCCGCCAGTTCCTCGATCGCCGGTAAGAGCAGACCGAAGGGACTGGGCGATATCGAGGTGCCGACCACGGTCTCAACATCTCCTGATGATGCGAACATCAGCGGGACCGGGGTGCCTGACGAGGGTGGCGCTTCGGGCAGCAGCGTCGTGGCCCAGTCGGTGCCGTTTGTTGATCGCCAGATTGCCGGCGCGCCGTTGGCATCCCGGCCGACAGCGACGAGCCCATCCGGTTCGACGTTCACCGATGTCACCAATACTGGTGATTCGATCACGGGCCCGGCCGATTCCCATGTCACGCCGTCGGCGGTGCTCCACATGTCGACGCCGGTACCTGCCAAGTCCTGCGGGCTGCGTGATGCAGCCGCGAACACGAACACCCGACCGTTGTACTCAACGATCGAAGACGGCATCAGCCCACCGATATCGGGGCCTTCATGCCAAGCCATCGACACGCCGGCATCGAGGACGATGGCAGTGTCCCCGCTGGCGGTTGTCGACGGTACTGGCCCGGCAGAAGGAGTGTCGCTTCTCGCGAACCAGCCGTACAAAGCCGCTCCGGCCACGATCGCCAAGATCACAGCCGATATGCCCATCAAGGTCGCGCGAGTGGCCTGCGCGTCCGGCTCCGAGTCGACGGAGCGCCCCGCACGCGGTTTGTCGTCATAGATGTCGATGTCGATCGGGGCGACATCGAGACGCCAACCACACGAATGACAATGCCTGGCGCCCTCAACCGGCTCCGTCCCGCAGCTTTCGCACACCTGTCCGGCCATTTGCGCCAACGCTAGCCCGCGAGGGGCGCGCCGTCGTTCCGCGTCACGGTTCAGGAGCGGTTGGGGTGAATTCGACTCGTAGCGATGTTTCTTCATCCGAGCCGTTGGCCAAGTCGTACATGACTGTTTCCGGCACGCCGAACTCGTTGAAGGACACATCCAACTTGTGCACGCCAAAACCAGGGTCGTTGTACTTCTTGATGGTGTCGGCGAAAACCGCGATCCGATCGTGCAGACTTTCCACCGTGACAACGGCTTCGACACAATTCTGTGATCGTGACGACGAGTCGACCTCAGCCCGGGTCACGGCACCGGCGGTGATTTCGGTGATCCACCGGCATCCTTTCGACCAGTAGTTCACCTCTTCAGCCACCACCAAGGTGTAACTGTCGATTCCGGACGCGGCCCAACGGGCCTTCGCCTCGGCCAGCGCCACGCGAATCGAACTGTCGGCAGTCTCTCCTGTGAGATCACGGAATTCGATCGTGAAGAACTGCGGCTCGATGTCTGCGGAATCCGGCCGGATCTCAACGCCGGTGGGTACCCCGTTGGCCGCCCAGTCGACAACGAGGCGCCCGTCCTCGGTTCCGAACTCGGCCATCCGATCCGAGATCCACCGGTAGAGCCCGGGAATCGACACGTCCCACTCGCCGCAATCAACGTCATGGTCTGCTGACCAGCGGGAACTCGTGTCGGCGGCGTGAACTTCGGTGACCCACTGGCAGCCCCTGAGCTCTCCGACTTCTTGGTCTACGGTCACGAGATAATTCTCGGATCCGAATTGCTCCCAGTGGGCCTTCGCTACGGCGAGACCCTCCGGAGATTTCCCGACCGGCGCCGATTCGGCTATGTCCACTGTCGAGGACCGGTCACTGAAGGCAGCGAACCCGACGAGAGCCACGATGACCACAAGAGTCACCGCAACCACGGATCGCGACACCCGGTGATTCGGGCTGGTCTCGTTCACGACCACCGTCATGCAACCTTCCCGTCGTGTCGGGGTGCGCCGGGCAAGCGCACCCTCGCGGTATTAGAGCACAGCTTGGTCCGGGTCGGACAGCCGCTCTACGATCGTGACGAATGCAACAGTTCTGCAGCATCGAAAGGCGATTTACATGATCAATGTCTGGAAGACGGTGGTAACTGAGCGGTATGCCCAGTTCGACGGGCGCGCCGGTCGAGGCGAGTACTGGTGGTTCTTTCTGGCCAATGTGATCATCGCTATCGGATTGTTCGTTCTCGGTACGGTCGTCTCGGCGATCTTCCTGCTGATCTACTTCCTCTTCGGTCTGGCGATGATCGTGCCCGGACTGGCCGCAGCGGTCCGCCGTCTGCACGACAGCGACAAGTCCGGTTGGATGATCCTTATTTCGGTGATCCCGATCGTGGGCAGCATCATCCTGCTGGTCGTCCTCA